>CAZCBG010000019.1:0-45033 GCA_964496885.1 uncultured Bacteroides sp.
TTTACGGTATTGTCTTTTCTGAAAGCCATATTTTTAATGTTAAAAAATTAAAATAAAATGTTGAATTAAAGATTTAATGATTGAAAATACATTTGTTAATCAAAAGTAATATTCAAACCTAAGCCTCTTAATTCATGAACTAAAACATTAAAAGATTCAGGAATTCCTGGTTTCGGCATGTTTTCGCCTTTAACAATAGATTCATAGGCTTTAGCTCTACCAATCACATCGTCGGATTTAACCGTTAGTATTTCCTGTAAAATGTTGGCAGCACCAAATGCTTCAAGTGCCCATACTTCCATTTCTCCAAAACGTTGTCCCCCAAACTGAGCTTTTCCACCTAAAGGTTGTTGTGTTATAAGTGAATAAGGTCCGATTGAACGGGCATGCATTTTGTCATCAATCATGTGATGAAGTTTAATCATGTAGATAAAGCCAACAGTAGCAGGTTGATCAAATCTAACACCAGTGCCTCCATCATGCAAATAAACTTTACCATTTTCGGGTAATTCAGCTTTGCGCATATAGGCATTTATTTCATCAATGGTTGCACCATCGAAGATAGGTGTTGAAAATTGAAGTCCTAATTTTACGCCAGCCCAACCCAATACAGTTTCGTAAATCTGTCCAAGGTTCATACGAGATGGTACGCCTAACGGATTCAGAACGATATCAACAGGTGTTCCATCTTCAAGGAATGGCATATCTTCTTCACGAACAATTTTGGCAACTATACCTTTATTTCCGTGACGACCAGCCATTTTATCACCTACTTTCAACTTACGTTTTTTAGCAATATAAACTTTAGCCATTTGTATAATTCCAGCAGGTAAATCATCACCCACTGTTGCTATAAATTTATTGCGTGAATAACGTCCGGTATATTCTCTGAATTTTATACTGTAATTGTTTAATAGTTCTTTGATCAAACTATTTGTTTCCTTATCAGTAGTCCATTTATTAGGATTGATATTGGTGTAATCAATAGAACTTAATATTTTTTGAGTGAATTTTGTCTTTTTAGCAACAATTTCTTCTTTAAAAATATTATAAACGCCCTGTGAAACTTTTCCACTGGTTAATACCAATAATTTGTCAACCAATTTATTAGACAATTCTGTGATATCTTTAAGGTAATCTTTTTCAAGCACCTTAATAATATCTTTGTCTTTCCCTTTTGCTTTTTTATCTTTTAAAACTCTGGAGAATAGTTTTTTGTCAATTACAACACCCTTCAATGAAGGAGGTGCTTTTAAAGATGCATCTTTTACATCACCTGCTTTATCACCAAAAATTGCTCTTAGTAATTTTTCTTCAGGAGTAGGATCAGATTCACCTTTAGGTGTAATTTTTCCAATGAGGATATCGCCTTCATTTACTTCAGCACCAATACGGATGATACCGTTTTCGTCCAGATCTTTAGTAGCTTCTGCACTTACATTAGGAATATCGTTGGTTAATTCTTCAAGTCCACGTTTAGTTTCGCGAACTTCAAGTGTAAATTCCTCGATATGTACAGATGTAAAAATATCTTCTTTAACTACTTTTTCGGAAATAACAATAGCATCTTCAAAATTATAACCTTTCCAGGGCATGAAGGCAACCATTAAATTTCTTCCAAGGGCTAATTCACCATTTTTAGTTGCATAACCTTCGCAAAGTACCTGACCTTTTTTAATCTTTTCACCTTTTCTAACGATAGGTCTAAGATTAATGGAGGTATTTTGGTTGGTACGCATGAATTTAGTAAGCTTATAATGTTTTAATTCATCATCAAAACTTACCATTCTTTCTTTTTCGTCGCGGGCATATCTGATAACAATTTCGTCAGCATCTACATATTCAACGATGCCATCTACTTCTGCATTGATCAATACGCGAGAATCGCGGGCAACAGAACCTTCGATACCTGTTCCAACAACTGGAATCTGAGGGTTTAACAAAGGTACAGCCTGACGCATCATATTAGATCCCATCAAAGCACGGTTCGCATCATCATGTTCCAGGAAAGGAATCAAGGAAGCTGCTATCGAAGCAATTTGATTAGGAGCAATATCAATGAGATCAATTTTTTCTTTTGAAACAATAGGAAAATCAGCTAAATGTCTGGCTTTGATTTTATCAGGAGTAAAGTTTCCTTTTTCATCATAGTCGGTATTTGCCTGAGCAATAATGCTATGTTCTTCCTCTTCGGCACTCATATAAATATAATCCTGATCCAAAGCTACAGAACCGTCAGCTACTTTTCGATAGGGTGTTTCAATAAAACCAAGTTTATTTATTTTTGCATACACACACAATGAAGAAATTAAACCGATATTAGGGCCTTCAGGTGTTTCGATGGTACACAATCTTCCATAATGAGTATAGTGAACGTCACGAACTTCAAAACCAGCTCTTTCTCTGGATAAACCACCAGGTCCCAAAGCTGAAATTCTTCTTTTATGTGTTATTTCAGCCAGTGGATTGGTTTGATCCATAAACTGAGAAAGCGCATTTGTACCAAAAAATGAGTTAATTACAGATGATAATGTTTTGGCGTTTATCAAATCGGTAGGTGTAAACACTTCGTTGTCACGAACGTTCATTCTTTCGCGAATGGTTCTTGCCATACGTGATAACCCAACACCAAACTGAGCATACAATTGTTCTCCAACTGTACGAACTCTTCGATTGCTTAAATGGTCAATATCATCTACATCAGTTTTAGCGTTAATAAGCGCAATCAGATATTTGATAATATCAATGATGTCTTCTTTGGTTAAAACTTTAGTTTCGCTTGGGACATTCAGATTTAATTTCTTATTAATTCTGTAACGGCCAACATCACCTAGGTCATAACGTTTGTCGGAGAAGAATAGTTTTTCGATAATACCACGGGCAGTTTCTTCATCAGGTGGTTCAGCATTTCGAAGCTGACGATATATATATTCTACTGCTTCTTTTGCATTATTTGCAGTATCTTTTTGTAATGTATTGAAAATGATGGCAAAATCGTTAGTGTTCACATCTTCTTTATGTAGAAGTATCGTTTTGATATGAGCATTTACAATTAAGTCAATATGTTTATCTTCCAGAACAGTTTCACGGTCGATAATAACTTCGGTACGTTCAATAGAAACCACTTCACCGGTATCTTCATCCACAAAGTCTTCAATCCAGGCTCTAACGACGCGGGCAGCCAATCTGCTACCAATTAATTTTTTAAGACCAACTTTTGAAACTTTAATTTCCTGCGCAAGGTTAAAGATTTCGAGTATGTCTTTATCTGTTTCAAAACCGATGGCTCTTAATAATGTGGTGATAGGAAGTTTTTTCTTTCTATCGATGTAAGCATACATCACATTATTGATATCGGTTGTAAATTCCATCCAGGATCCTTTAAAAGGAATAATTCTGGCTGAATAAAGTTGTGTCCCATTTGCATGCACACTGGTTCCGAAGAATACACCAGGTGAACGATGTAATTGAGAAACAACGACCCTTTCGGCTCCATTTATAACAAAAGTACCTTTGGGTGTCATATAAGGAATCATACCCAGGTATACATCCTGGATAATGGTTTCAAAATCCTCATGTTCGGGATCGGTACAATATAATTTTAATTTTGCTTTTAAAGGAACACTATAAGTAAGTCCTCTCTCCAGACATTCTTCAATAGAATAACGTGGAGGATCAATAAAATAGTCGATAAACTCTAAAACAAAATTATTACGGGCATCTGTAATTGGAAAGTTTTCACAGAAAACTTTAAATAAACCTTCATCGGAACGATTTTCTGAATTGGTTTCTAATTGAAAGAAATCCCTAAAAGATTTTAGTTGAATATCTAAAAAATCGGGATAATCTTCTCTTTTTCTCGATGCAAAATTGATTTTTTGAACTGTTTTTGGTGTCAAAGTGATTTCGTTTTAAGATGGAAGAAAAAAATGAATTAACAATTAATATATAACAAGGAAAAGACTTCTTGTTATACAAGAAGCCTGTTTCCTTATTAATTGTATGCTATTAAACCTTCTTACTTAACTTCTACCTCTGCCCCAGCTTCTTCTAATTGTTTTTTCAATGCTTCAGCTTCGTCTTTAGTTACGCCTTCTTTTAAAGGTTTTGGAGCTGCATCAACCAATTCTTTTGCTTCTTTTAAGCCTAAGCTGGTTAATTCTTTAACTAATTTAACTACAGCTAATTTTTGTGCACCAGCTGCTTTTAGAATAACATCAAAAGATGTTTGTTCTTCTACTACTGCTGCTACTGCGGTTGGAGCTGCTACTGCAACAGCTGCTGCTGCTGGTTCGATGCCATAAACGTCTTTCAAAATATCAGCTAATTCTTTAACTTCTTTAACGGTTAAATTAACTAATTGTTCTGCAAAAGCTTTTAAATCTGCCATTTTATTATTGTTTTTAAGTGTTTTTAATTTGTTTTTTAAATTGATTATTCGGGTCTTTCTGATAATGTTTTAAGAATTCCGGAGATATTACTTCCGCCTGATTGCAATGCTGACATTACATTCTGCATGGGTGATTGAAGCATACCAATGATATCACCGATAAGTTCATTTTTGGTCTTGATATTAATAAGCATATCAAGCTGGCTATCACCAATATAAAATGATTCTTCAACATAAGCACCTTTTAAAATAGGTTTAGGCGAAGTAGCTCTGAACTCTTTTATTAATTTTGCAGGTAAATTATTAATATCTGCAAGCATTATAGAAGTAGAACCTTTTAAAACCGGAAATAATTCAGAGTAATCTCTGCCGGATTTTTCCATTGCTCTTTTCAGCAAGGTGTTTTTTGCTACGATCAACTGTACTTCTCTTTTGAAACAAAGTCTTCTCAGTTTACTTGTGTTTACTGCATCTAAATTAGAGATATCAGTAACATACAAATAGTTGGATGCTGAAATTTGTTCTGCAAGTTGAACTATCAGTTGATTTTTTTCTTCTTTTTTCATTTATTTGCTTTCTTTTAAGCCACTTACTTTATAATAACTTATAAAGCAATGGATTTAGGTTCAACTTTAATACCTGGACTCATTGTGCTTGAAAGGTAAATACTTTTAACATAAGTACCTTTAGCGGCTGCTGGTTTCAATTTGATAATAGTTTGAATTAATTCTCTCGCATTATCAATAATTTTATCATTCGTAAATGATACTTTTGCAACTGCTGCGTGGATAATTCCAAATTTATCTACTTTGAAATCAATTTTACCAGCTTTTACTTCAAGAACTGCTTTGCCGACTTCCATTGTAACAGTACCTGTTTTTGGATTGGGCATTAAGCCTCTTGGACCTAAAATTTTACCTAACGCTCCTACTTTTGGCATGACGCTTGGCATGGTGATGATAACATCTACATCAGTCCAGCCACTTTTGATTTTATCAATGTATTCGTCAAGCCCGTAGTAATCTGCTCCGGCTTCTTTAGCTTCATCTTCTTTATCAGGTGTACATAATACCAGTACTTTTTTTACTTTCCCGGTGCCGTGAGGCAATGTAACGATACCACGAACCATTTGATTGGCCTTACGTGGATCTACACCTAAACGAACATCTACATCTACTGAAGAATCAAATTTTGTATTGGAAATATCCTTTACAACTTTGATTGCCTCTTCCAATGAATAGATAGCGTCTTTATCGAATTTTGCTAAAGCTACTTTTCTTTTTTTTGTCAACTTAACCATTTCGCGTTTTGTTAAAAAATTTGACTTTTAAATAATGTTTACCTTAAACATTACTAAGCGATACTTGCAAAAGGTTTTTCTCCTTTTATTGTTAACCCCATACTTCTGGCAGTACCTGAAACCATAGAGATTGCTGATTCTAAAGTGAAACAGTTTAAATCTACCATTTTGGATTCAGCAATTTGTTGAACTTGTTCCCAAGATATGGTTGCAACTTTATTTCTATTGGGTTCTGGTGAACCTTTTTTAATTGCGGCTGCTTCCATCAACTGTACTGCTACAGGAGGTGTTTTAATTATAAAAACAAAGGATTTGTCTTTGTAAACAGTAATAATTACTGGAATAATTTTCCCAGCACTTTCCTGCGTACGAGCATTAAACTGCTTGCAAAATTCCATAATGTTCACACCTTTGGAACCTAATGCAGGACCTACTGGTGGTGAAGGATTTGCAGCACCTCCTTTAATTTGTAATTTAATGATACCTGTAACTTCTTTTGCCATTTTGCTTTTTACTTAAAGATTAAAAACTTAAGTTTAATTTTTTTGATAACTATTCTTTTTCTACTTGCATAAAACTTAATTCTAAAGGTGTTTTTCTTCCGAAAATCTTAACCATTACTTTAAGTTTTTTCTTTTCTTCATTCACTTCTTCAATGACGCCACTGAAACTGTTGAATGGACCATCAATAACTTTAACCGATTCTCCAACAATAAATGGATCGTTCATTTCTTCGCCCTGATTCGATAATTCGTCAACTTTGCCGAGTATTCTATTAACTTCGGATTGACGCATCGCAACAGCTTCGCCTTTTGAACCTAAAAATCCAATTACATTGGGAATGCTTTTTACAATATGAGGGATTTCTCCAACAAGAACTGCTTCAATAAGAACATAACCAGGAAGATAATTTCTTTCTTTGCTGATTTTTTTACCTTTTCTTACTGAATAAACTTTTTCAGTTGGAATAAGTACTTGTGAGATATAATCTTGTAAATTGAGGCGGCTGATTTCACTCTCCATGTATTCTTTTACTTTCTTCTCTTTACCGCTAATTGCTCTAACTACATACCACTTTTTTACTTGTTCGCTCATACTATTTAAAGAATTTGATAAGAATAAATTATCAAAATTAAATACATCATTTAATTTCGGCTTTTTATATAAAATTTTATTTGCATCGCATATCTCAGTTAAACAGGAAGGTTGTTAAAGGGAAGCAAGATAATACGCAGCAAACAATGCTAATTTTAGGTTAAAAAGCTATAAAAGTAACCAAGGAGTCCTTTCCAAGCTAAATCAGGATGAGCTCCAAACACAATATCCATTCCAAAAACCACAAATGCGATTATCAGAGAGGCAACAGAAACAACTATTGCACTATTTTGTAATTCACTCCATGATGGCCACGATACCTTATTCATAAGTTCATCGTAACTTTCCTTAATGTAATCTATTACTTTTGACATCAAATATATGTATTTTGCACGGGTGGAAGGATTTGAACCCTCAGCCTACGGTTTTGGAGACCGCCACTCTACCAATTGAGCTACACCCGTTTATGAATAAATATATAAATAAAGGTATCCTTGTTTTTCAAGGAATACCTTTATTTACTTTAATAGTTTATTAAAATTAATCTAAAATTTCAGTAACCTGACCAGCACCTACAGTTCTTCCACCTTCACGGATAGCAAATCTTAAGTTAAGGTTTAAGGCGATTTCAGAAATTAAAGCAACAGTAATTGTTAAGTTATCCCCAGGCATAACCATTTCTACACCTGCAGGTAAAGTAACAGAACCGGTAACATCTGTTGTTCTGAAATAGAACTGAGGACGATATTTATCATGGAATGGAGTGTGACGACCACCTTCTTCTTTTTTCAAAATATAAACTTCAGCTTTGAAATTTTTATGTGGTTTTACTGAACCTGGTTTGGCAATAACCATACCACGGGTAATTGAATCTTTATCAATACCTCTTAACAATAAACCAGCATTATCACCAGCTTCACCTCTATCCAAAATTTTACGGAACATTTCAACACCGGTAACAACTGATTTTAATTTTTCAGCTCCCATACCAATGATTTCAACTGGATCACCAGTATTGATAACGCCTGTTTCAATTCTTCCGGTAGCAACAGTACCACGACCAGTAATAGAGAATACATCTTCAACTGGCATCAAAAATGGTTTATCAATATCTCTTGGAGGCAAAGGAATATAAGAATCAACGGCATCCATTAATTCATAAATTTTATCCATCCATTTAGGTTCTTTATTTAAACCACCTAAAGCAGAACCTTGGATAACAGGAGTATTTTCACCGTCGAAACCGTAGAAAGTCAATAACTCTCTAATTTCCATTTCAACAAGTTCTAATAATTCTTCATCGTCAACCAAGTCAACTTTATTCATGAAAACAACCAATTTAGGCACACCTACCTGACGAGCCAAAAGGATATGTTCACGGGTTTGAGGCATAGGACCGTCAGTTGCAGCAACTACAATGATAGCACCATCCATTTGGGCAGCACCAGTAACCATGTTTTTAACGTAGTCAGCGTGACCTGGACAGTCAACGTGCGCATAGTGTCTGGTTGCAGTTTGATACTCGATGTGAGCAGTATTAATTGTAATACCTCTTTCTTTTTCTTCAGGTGCAGCATCGATAGAATCGAATGATTTGAATTCTGCAAAACCTTTATCGGCTAAACATAAAGTAATAGCTGCTGTTAAGGTTGTTTTACCGTGATCAACGTGACCAATAGTTCCAACGTTTACGTGTGGTTTGGAACGGTCGAATTTTTCTTTTGCCATATTATTGCTTGTTAAAGATGTTTAAATTTATAATTATTACCTATATTATTATTAATTGATTAATTTTTCAAGCAGAGCCATTGACGAGAGTTGAACTCGTGACCCCTTCCTTACCAAGGAAGTACTCTACCACTGAGCTACAACGGCTAAACACAAAGAGCGGAAGACGGGTCTCGAACCCGCTACCTACAGCTTGGAAGGCTGTCGCTCTACCAAATGAGCTACTTCCGCAGTGTGTGGGGGGAGGAGGATTCGAACCTCCGAAGGCTGCGCCAACAGATTTACAGTCTGTCCCATTTGACCGCTCTGGTATCTCCCCAAAATTCAAAAAAAGAGCCGATGGAGGGATTCGAACCCCCGACCAGCTGATTACAAATCAGCTGCTCTGGCCAACTGAGCTACATCGGCGTTGGTATTGTTGCATTCTTAAAAAAAAACAGTCCTTTTTTCAAAAAGGACTGCAAAAATAGAAATAATTTTAATACTAACCAAAAAATATTTACTTTATTTTCAATTATATTCCTCTTAATTTTTCTTTATGCTTAACCAATTGTTTTTTTAATGCCTCAACTGCCTGGTCAGTAGCACCTTCGAACGTCTTGCAGTTTTTCTTGGCAAACAAGTCGTTGCCCGGAATCATCAACCTTATTTCTGCAATTTTATTTTCTAACTCTTCACCATTTTCCAATTTAAGGATTACTTCACTCCCGATAATATCAGTATAATTGCTTGTCAGCTTCTGAACTTTTTCGTGAATGAACTCTTCTAACTTCTTGTCAGTTTTGAATTTAACAGAATTAATCGTTACTTTCATAATTGTAAACCTCCATTTTATGCCCTAGGATGAGCTTGTTTATAAATACTTTTTAATTTATTAATTGTAGTATGGGTATAAACCTGTGTTGCCGAAAGATTGGAATGTCCTAATATTTCTTTGATCGCATTAAGGTCTGCTCCATTGTTAAGCATGTGTGTTGCAAAGGTATGTCGTAAAACATGTGGACTCTTTTTATTAATTGTTGTTATTGCGCTAAGATAGTAATTAACGACGCGATAAACAAGTTTTGGATAAAGTTTTTTTCCAAAATTACTTAAAAAAACAAAATCTTCTTTTTCCTTAGATATAACACTTTGTTTTTCTTTCATTTCCATAAGATGCATTATTTTATCTTTCAAGGGTTTTGTAATAGGAATGATTCTTTCTTTATTTCTTTTACCTAAAACTTTTATGCTTAAATTTACATCATCTATATCTTTTTGCTTCAAATTAATTAATTCCGACAAACGGATACCTGTATAATAGAACACCTCAAGTATAAGAATGTTTCGGTATTGAGAATATTCATCAGAAAATTCTTCATCAGCCAGTAGTGTTTCCATACCCACTTCTTCTACAAAAACGGGAAGTTTCTTTGCTGTTTTGGGAGATACAATTTTAATACAGGGATTTACAACTAAGAGTTTTTCTCTAAGCAGGTATTTGTAAAATGATTTTAATGTAGTTATTTTCCGGTTAACACTTCTTGGCTGTATGCCTGATTCCATGAGAGAAGAAAGCCAGGAACGTATCATTTGGTGATCTACTGTAATTATTTCAGAGACTCCATATGAATGTTGTATATAGGTAAAGAATTGTTCGAGATCGCTTTTATAGGCTATACAGGTATTGGGCGAATACCGTTTCTCGTATTTTATATATTGTAGAAATTGTTCTGTCATTATAAAAATAAAAAAAGGAAAACTTGATAAAATTACAAAAAATATTTTGTAAAACAAGTTTTCCTTTTATAATTCGTTTATGATACTTACAAACAATTATATTTCATCATTTTGATGCATTTGCTGAACGTAAATTGCTTTTAAGCGTTGTTCCCGTTGAACTATTGAAGGTTTGATGAATTTTTGTCTGAGACGTAATTCCTTTACAACGCCGGTTTTTTCAAATTTTCTTTTCAGTTTTTTCAAAGCGCGGTCGATGTTTTCGCCTTCTTTAATTGGAACGATAATCATAATGAATACCTCTTTCTTTTTTTAATTAATATAAATATTTATTTGGGCGGCAAAAATAAGAATAAGTTTTTATATATCAAAACTTTATTTTAAAATTTTATCGACAGCTTTAATTACTAATTTTTTAATTCATTGATTCAGCTAAAAACTTATCTGTCGGCAGTATACAAATTGATACAATTTAATTTTAATTAAAAAGCATGTTATTTAGGAGCTTTTCTTAATAATTGTAGGGCCATCACGCCAAATAACAAAATAGGAATCCATACTGACAAAGAAGCGGGTAAGTTGCCTGAAGTAGCAAATACCGTTGATATTTTCATAAACAATATAAATGAAAATGTAATGGCCAAGCCAAAAGCTAAATTTAAACCTATGCCGCCCCTCACCTTCCTGGATGATAACGAAACACCTATCAATGTAAGAACGATGGTAGCAAATGGATACGAAATCCGTTGATATTTTTCAACTTCATAAAACTTCACCCTGTCAGAGCCCCTTAATTTTTCCTGAGCAATAAATTTTCGAAGTTGCAAATAATCCATGGTTTCAACATCTTTATTCTCTTTTGTAAAATCAGAAGGATGAATGTTCATCTTAACTACCATTTTATCACCTTTGGAGAAAGTTTCGTTTACTCCATTGATATTTCGAAGGATATAGTTTCTGATTTGCCATTTGCCACTTACACTGTCCCAATTTATCTGATCTGCAGTCAGCTTATAATACAAACCTCTTTCATTAATTTTTTCAATAGAAAACCGATAACCTGTGTTATTATTGTCGTCAAACCCTTCCAAATAAATATAAGTTCCTTTTTCAACCTGAAGATGATAGTTTGTTTTGCTTGATTTATGACTGCTTTTAATGTATTTTTTTTCGAAAGCTAAACGATGTACATTTACATTCGGTATCAAAAAATTAGCCAAATAAAAAGTCATAATACCGATTACAATTGCCGATAACATATAAGGTAAGAGAAAGCGTCTGAAACTGATGCCTGCATTTAAAATGGCGACAATCTCGGTATTAGCAGCCATTTTAGAAGTAAAAAAGATAACTGCTACAAACGTAAACAAAGGACTAAACAAGTTTACAAAATAAGGTACAAAATTCATGTAATAATTGAAAATAATTTCCTGAATGGGTGCTTTCTTTTCAATAAAGTCATCAATTTTCTCGGAAATATCGAAAACAACAACCACTATAATAATCAATGCAATCGCATAGAAAAAAGTCCCTAAAAATTTGCGGATAATATAAATATCAAGTTTCTTTAACATCTGTTCATACCTTATTAAATATTATAAGCGTTGTGTAAGCTGTTTTACCATTTTATTTTTCCATTCTGTAAACGTTCCTTCTATTATTTTTTTTCTTGCTTCACCTACCAGCCATAAATAGAAATTTAAATTATGAACGCTTGCTATCATTGGTGCCAACATTTCCTGAGCCTGAAATAAATGTCTAAGATAAGCCCTTGTATACTGGCTATCCACATAACTCATTCCATTGGGATCAAGCTGAGAAAAATCGTTTTTCCATTTTTCATTTTTAATATTAATCAAGCCTTCGCTGGTAAATAACATTCCATTTCTTCCATTGCGAGTAGGCATCACGCAATCCATCATATCTATTCCTAACGCAATACTCTCCAGAATATTGGCTGGTGTCCCCACTCCCATCAAATACCTGGGTTTATTTTCAGGCAAAATACTACAAACCAATTCGGTAAGTTCATACATTATTTCGATGGGCTCCCCTACCGACAATCCACCAATGGCATTTCCTTCTCTTCCATACGAAGCAATTTCTTCTGCTGACTGAATTCGTAAATCGCGGTAAACACTTCCTTGCACAATCGGGAAGAGGGTTTGAGGATAGCCGTACAAAGATTCCGTTGAATCAAATTGATCAATGCACCTCTTCAGCCAACGATGGGTTAGCCCCATGGATTTGCTGGCATAATCATACTCACAGGGATAGGGTGTACATTCATCAAAAGCCATCATAATATCTGCTCCTATCACCCGTTGAATATCCATAACTTTCTCAGGGGTAAAGGTATGACGTGAACCATCAATATGCGATTGAAAAACGACACCTTCTTCTTTCATTTTGCGGGTTCCAGAAAGAGAATACACTTGATATCCTCCACTATCGGTCAATAATGGCAAATCCCATCCATTAAATTTATGCAACCCACCTGCTTGCTGCAAGGTATTGAGTCCGGGTCGCAAATATAAATGATAGGTATTCCCTAAAATAATCTGAGCCTTGATATCATTTTTTAAATCATTAAAATGAACCGCTTTTACTGATCCAACAGTACCTACCGGCATAAAGATAGGTGTTTGAATACTACCATGGGCGGTTTGGATTTCGCCAGCTCTTGCTTTTGATTTTTTATCTTGTCCTTTTAAAGTAAAATCCATAAATTTTGGTAAGTAAGAATAGCTTATTTCTACATATAACTATTATACAATAGTTTGTATTTTTAGTAAACTGTTTATAAATATTTTACAAAGATAATTCTAATTCGCAAATAATAAATATTTTTGCTGTAACAATTATCAAAACCTAAAGTCCGTAAAGAATGGATGTTTGATTATTTTAATTTATCAGCTGAAGGTAAAACTTTTTTCATTTTTTGCCAACATCTGTATTTTAATGAAGCTGTTTTAAAAAAAAATTAATAGAAAATCAAGAGGATATAAACAATGAAAATGTTAATTTGGATATATAAGTATCTGAAAGACTGGAAAAACTTATTGTCTCATGCTATTATCGGTGTTTTTTTACTTTTGCTTGCTATATATTTGCCGGTTAAACCGATTTTTAGAGTAATGCTGATTTTATTGGTTGTTATTTTTAATATAATTCGAATGAGAATTTCTAAAAAATAAGTAAATGTTGTTTGAAAACAAAATATTTGAAAAGTTAGATTATACAAAAACCTTACTGGAAAAAGGAGAATACGAAGACTGTAGTTTTACAAATTGCAATTTTTACAATAGCGATTTGTCAAATGTAATATTCAGAAATACAGTGTTTAACACCTGTGATTTTAGCCTGGCTAATATGAATAACACTATTCTGAATGATGTAAAATTTGTGAATGCAAAGCTGGTAGGTTTACAATTTGACCAATGCAAGGAATTTTTGCTATCTTTAGATTTTGATAACTGCATATTGAAACTCTCTGTATTTTATAAACTTAAACTCAAAAAAATAAAATTCAAAAACTGTATGCTTCAGGAAGTTGATTTTAGCGAAACTGATTTATGCGAGGCAGTGTTTGATAATTGTGATTTGCAAAGAGCTATTTTCGATCATACAAATCTGGAGAAAGCCGATTTCAGGACATCCTATAACTATTCGTTGAATCCTGAAACCAACAAAATAAAAAAAGCCCGCTTCTCAAGGTTGGGTGTTGTGGGTTTGCTAGATCATTGCAATATTGAAATTGAATAAAAATCTTTTCTTTAATTAATCTTCTGAATTGTTTAATAGAAAAACTCAAAATAATAAAAATTGAGAGCTATAAATTTAATATTCCCATTTTTACTATTGAATGTTCTTATTTCAAAGGCACAAATAGATTCAGCCAGACTAATAGGACAAAATCATTGTCAGCAAGGAGCAAACTACCTTAAAATTGAAAAATACAAAGAAGCTGATTCGGTTTTGACATTGGCTCTTGGTAATATTAAGAATGAGGATGTTTATTTTAACAGAGGGGTGTCCAGGTTTTATCAAAATGACACAACAGGTTTCTGCGATGATATGTATACCGCTGCCTACAAATATGTTGATATCAATGCAGCAAAATTATTTAATGAGTACTGTTGCTACAAAGTTGATAGTTGTTTTTATGACAAAAAATATAATAAATTAACAACGCCTAAAGACTTTCGATATTTGGAAGAAATTCAATTAGTAAAAAAATCAAATATTACCAGAGGGGTTATACATCAGCGCAATATTAAAAATTATATTTATTCATTAGATGCCTTAAGCGGGAAAAAACTACCTCAGATAAATATGCTTAAAACTGATATTATTGCAATATATCAACTTATTGATTCATCAAAATATTATACAATAACAACTAAAGAAGCCAGGTTTTCAGATGAAGCAGTATACGATGATTTTAAAAAGAAAGTCAGCGAATATTTCGGGAATAAATATAAAAGCATAAAGAATCAGGATACAACCAAAAAAATAATGATTCATTATAAAATCAACATATCAGAATCCGGAAAAGTAATTGACAGTAAATATATTGGAATCTATCCTGAGTTAGTCATTCCTGAAAAGGAAAAAGAGATTATTGATGAAATAAAAGACCTTGTGAATATATATCCAAGTCTAACACCGGCATTATTTAAGGATGAAAAAGTGAATTACATTATGGATGAGAGCATTATGTTTTAAATCCAAATGTTTCAAGGGATTTTATTCCAAACTTTAAAACTTAAGCCCAACAAAGCATATTAATCAACGCATTAATTTTAAATATACTATCAAATGCATAATATTACAATTTGTATGATTATAATTTTCAAGCCAGTTAGATTGAGCGTTTTTACTTTATTTTTTGTTATTTCTTTAATAACAGTTCTTGGAGCAGTTGACGGATATGCCCAGGATAATATCATCACCAACTATCAGGTTTGTTTGGGTATTGTAAAAAAAGACATAACTAATTTTATAATGCTCAGAAAATTTACCAAAAACAAGGAAGAATTTTTACTGATTGTAGATCCTTTTAACCTAGAAACCAAAATTATCCGAAAGAAGGAATGTAATTCAATTGAAACTGGTTTCGATAAAATAGAAGCAAAATTCTCACAAACGGCTTATTTCCGATCGCTCAACGAATCGAAAGACAATGCTAAAAACCTGCAAGATGCTGGGATAACACATAGTTTACCTGAAGAAGCAGGTATTAACCTTAGCATCGATTTATGCCCTTCTACCCACCCCTTGAATAACAAAATATTTACTACTTTAATAAACACATTCAAGAATATTGAACATCCGATTCCACTGGCAATTGCCATCTCTGGAAAATGGATCAACGAACATCCCATTGATTTGCAATGGTTAAAACACCTTCAACAAAAAGGTGATATTGACATAACCTGGATCAACCATTCATTGAGTCATCAGTTTAATAAAAAATTGCCACTTGAAAATAATTTTATGTTAATGAATACTACCAATGTGAAGAATGAAATATTAGGAAACGAAGTATTAATGATTAAAAACGGATTGGAACCCTCTGTATTTTTTCGCTTCCCGGGTTTAATTTCAGATATCGAATTATTGAATATCGTGTATGGATTCGGTTTGATTACTATAGGAAGTGATGCATGGTTGGCAAAAGGAAATCCGGTTCATAAAGGAAGCATTGTACTTATTCATGGCAATGGAAATGAAGCAATAGGGGTTTCGAAATTTTTTGAATTATTGGTCTCTAAAAAAGCTGAAGAAAAGAAAAAATCATGGTTATTGTTCGATTTACGTGAAAGTCTAGAAGAAGAATTTCAGCAAAAATAAAGTATAGATTTAAAAATTAAATGCAAGAATTTATTAAATTTTGCAAAATACAGATTATTGTTTTTTTGTTTAAAACAAAAAACTTACCTTTGCAAATAAATTAAAATCACATTAAAATGGACGATGGACCTGCGGGAAAATTAATCATTAACCTGATATAGCAGGATCGCCCACCTTTTGGTACGCTCCTTCTTTATATCACAAAAAAAGGAGGTGCCAATGACATCTTTCACTACATTTTATTTGAGCCGTATTATCGGCAAAAAAGCATACGATAACAATGGCAAATTTATTGGCATTGTTAAAGATATATTGGTTGATGCTGATTCTTCCAATTATCCTTCTGGACATCCGATTGTAAATGGCATCAAGATTAAATTTAAAAAAGAGATTGTTTATTACGCATTCGAATATTTCCGTATTGAGAAATTAAAAGGGAAAATCAATGTTATTTGTAATCAAATCAAGGAATTATCCTCGGGGAATAAAAATAATGATTTATATTTAGTTGAATCAGTACTTGACAAACAGATTGTTGACCTCAACGGAAGAAAATTGGTTAGAGTCAACGATGTAAGATTAGTTTCTGTAGCCAACGGGACGTTTGCAATTGCTGTTGATATTGGAATTGAAGGCTTATTGCGCAGAATTGGAATCGTACAACCCATTAAATTAGCTTTATCAATATTCAACGTTAAAATTCCTGCTAAATTTATTCTTTGGGAAGATGTAGAAGCCATTGATTTTTCAAATTTAAAAATCAAACTTTCGAAAACTTACTCTAAACTTCAAACACTTCATCCTTCCGACTTAGCAGACATTATTGAAGAGCTGGGCAAGAAATCAAGCGCTGAAGTATTCTCACTGCTTGATGAAGAAAAAGCAGCTGACGTATTGGAAGAATTAGAAGTTGAAACCCAGGTTCATATCATTGAAAGTCTTTCGATTGAAAAAGCAGCCGATGTTTTGGACAAAATGCCTGCCGATGAAGTGGCTGATATTTTTGATGCTTTAGAATACGAAAAGGTCCAGTTGTTGTTGAACGAAATGGAAAAAGATACTTCTCAGGAAGTTCGTGAATTACTTGATTATCCGAATAATGCAGTTGGTAGTATTATGTCAACCGAAATACTATCCTTTAATGAAAACACAAGCATTGAAGAAGTCTTTCATGAATTAAGAACCAAGAAGCCTGAAGCAGAAACCTTGTACAACCTTTTTGTAATCAATGAAAAAGAAGAATTGGTAGCAACTTTCTCATTGAGAGATCTTGTCATTTCTGCCCCAGAAACAAAGATTCATCAAATTATGAAACCTTCACCTGTTCATTTATACGATTATCAGGAAATAGATGATATAGCTGAATTTATTTCAAAATATAATATGCTGGCCATTCCTGTTGTTGATCGCCATGATGTTTTACAAGGAATGGTTGTAATTGATGATGTAATTGATGATTTGATGGATAAAGGTAGAACAAATAAATAAGGAGGATCGTTGAATGTTTAAAAATAAAAAAACGTTTTTCCGACAACTTGGTATATTCTTTGCAATTTTAGGTCCCGGAATTATTACCGGCAGTGTTGATAATGATGCAGGTGGAATAACAACTTATTCAGTTGCAGGGGCAATTTACGGGTACAATCTTATATGGACACTTATTCCATCCTTTATCGTTTTGGTTGTAATTCAGGAAATGAATGCAAGAATGGGAATTGTCACTGGCAAGGGTCTCGCCGACCTTATTCGTGAAAATGCAGGTGTAAAGATTACTTTTTTTATATTCATTGGTTTATTGGTTGCCGATATTGGAAATACTACTACAGAATTTGCTGGTGTTGCTGGCAGTATGGAGGTTTTCGGAATCAGTAAGTATATTTCGGTACCGATAGTTGGGTTTATGATCTGGATATTGGTTGTAAAAGGAACCTACAAAATAGCGGAGCGTATTTTTCTAATATTTAGTGTATCCTTATTAATGTATGTTGTTTCTGCAATAATGGGGAAACCACATTGGAACGAAATCGGACATGCAATTGTTCACCCAGAAATGAAAGTAAATACCCAAAGTCTTGCTATGGTTATTGGTATCATCGGCACAACCATAGCTCCCTGGATGCAATTTTATATGCAATCCTCAGTCATTGAGAAAGGTTTAAAGATGAAGCATTACAAATATTTACTCATTGATATATTGGTTGGCTGCGTTGCCACTGTAGTGGTTGCTTTTTTTATTATAGTCGCCTGTGCTTCAACCCTTCATGTCAATGGTATTCAGATTAATGAAGCAAAAGATGCTGCTTTTGCTTTAAAACCGCTAGCAGGAGCACTTGCTTCTCAGGTATTTGCATTCGGGCTCTTTATTGCTTCTATATTCTCTGCAACGATACTTCCATTAGCAACTGCTTTCTATGTATGCGAAGCCTTTGGTTTCGAAGCCGGTATTGATAAAAAATGGGACGAAGCCAAAGAATTTTATGTGCTTTATACTGGAATACTAATTGTAGCTGCAGCAATCATTTTACTACCCAATGCACCGCTTATTTTAATTTCTTTGTGGTCGCAAGTAATTAATGGTATGTTGTTACCGGTAGTATTGGTCTGTATGATTTTATTGGTTAACAACAAAAAAATCATGGGAAAATATGTCAACAAACCAATTAATAATATTATTGGATGGACCACTGTTAGTATACTTGCTATTTTAACCATCTTACTAATATTTATGCCATTTTTTAATAAATAATGATTTACATTTCAAAAGAATTTTGATAAATGACTTCAAAATTATTATAATAAAAGATGATTTTTATGGGTAAAATGCATAACAAACAAAGCTAAATCATGCTATCTTTAAAAATTGTTAAAACTATCTATTTTACTTAAAAATAAATCTATTTTTGCAAAGTTAAGGTTCATCTCATTTCTTAATATTAATTTCAAATACTTTGATTTTTATTGAATTTGAATTAAATCTGAATTATTTAAAAGAAATCTTTATTTTGTTTCTAAATATCAGAAATAGATTAAAGATTTATACATTCGCTAAAAAATACATATTACTGATCTCAACAATTCTTTTATCATCGATTTAATTTATTTATATTTTACTACTATATTAAATATCAACTTATTATGAAGTGGATTTTACTTTCCATGGGTATTTTTTTTGAGATTATTGCCTTGGTTTTTATGAAAAAATCTGAAGGGTTTACTAAACTAGGCCCAATTTTTCTCGTTTTTTTATTCTATACTCTTGCTTTAGGTTGCCTTATCCTAGTTTTGCGCAAAATGGACACAAGTATTGCTTATGCAATTTGGGCAAGTGCCGGTATATTAATAATGGCTTTGGTTGGTATTTTTGTACTCAACGAAGCAGTTACAGTAATTAAGGTCGTATCAATGCTGCTTATTATTTTGGGCGTAATCGGCTTGGAGTTTTTTTAAATTAATATCTTTATATGCAATTATTTATTACAGGAGTAACTGGATTCCTTGGAGGTGAATTACTGGTAGAATTATCAAAAAAAAAGGAAATTGAAAAGATTTTTTGTCTGGTAAGAGCTCAAAACGAAGAAAGTGCTTTAATCAGATTAAAAAAAATATATAGCTTACATGGCGATTATTTTGATTCGAAAAAAATCATTCCGGTTATAGGAGAATTAGCTGACAGTCAACTTTCAACTGATTTGATAAAGAATCCGCTACTCTCTGAAATTGATACGATAATTCATTCAGCTGCGAATACTTCTTTTTCGAAAATATATGATGATATCGTAGAGAAAGTTAATATAGGAGGCACTCGACATTTATTGGAATGGGCCAAAACTTTAAAAAAATTAGAGTTGTTTACATATATAGGCACTGCCACGATATGTGGAACAACTGTAAAAAACAGCCTTGTTACTGAAGATCAATCTCCTAATATAAATGCAAAACATCTTGTAAAATACTCCTATACTAAAATGATGGGAGAATTGCTCTTAAAAGATTATCTTCCTAAAGAAAAAATATTGGTTGTAAGACCATCCATCATTATGGGTGACACCAGATCGTGGAAACCACGTTCCTATGTAATTCTATGGGCTTTAGCCACGCTGAATGAATTAAGACTTTTTCCAGGAAATGCACATAGTAATATTGATATCATCCCAATTGATTATGCTGTTCTTTCAATTATAGAATTAGTTTTTAATAAAGACAGGAAATATAGTGTTTACCATATTTCTTCTGGAAAAGACTCGGCAACGACTCCTGAAAAAGCAACCAATGCAATTAAAGATCTTTTCCCTGAAAAACCTGATTTTAAATTTGTTCCAAAGGCAATGTTATCAGACATGAAAAAATGGACTAAAAACGGTATCATCATCAATGAACAAAGCAACTTATTCCAATATAGCGATTACCTGAATTATTGGATCAACAATTTTGGGGATAATACAAAATTAAGAATTTTATTTTACGCATTAGAACCTTATATTGAATTTATAGAATTGGGTCAGCTTTTTGATAATTCAAGATTACTTGAAGACACCAATATGGAAGCATCCATACCGGCCCATATTTACTTAGAAAATTCCGGAAAATATATTGAAGCTATCAATATATTCGAAGGTGCTATTGATCCATAGTTTTAAGGAGAAATTGTTGTTTAAAGCTTATAAAAAAAGCTGTCAATTCAAAAATCTGACAGCTTTTTTTATAGTTCCTATGACAGACACTGGTTTTCTTCGTTGGCAATTTCAATTACCTTTTCATATTCCGCAGGCGTTAGATCATTGTAAAAGAAATAAACCGGATTTACTTTCTGCCCATTTAAGATTACTTCGTAGTGGACATGGGGTGCCTTAGATAAACCGGTACTCCCAACATATCCGATAATCTCACCCCGTTTGACTTTTTGCCCGGGTTTTACATTGATTTTCGACATGTGACCATACAACGTCTGATAACCATAACCATGGTTGATTTCACACACAATACCATAACCACTCTCTCTACCGGCATCAATCACAACACCGTCTCCAGTTGCATAAATAGGTGTTCCTTTTGGAGCAGCTATGTCAATTCCTGTATGCATACGACGGTATTTCAGAATAGGATGAAACCGCATTCCAAAACCTGAAATAATTTGCCCTTTGTTTTTAGGCATAGGTAAAACGGCAGGCAAATGAACCATCATATCTTCTTTGCTTTTAGCCATTCGAAACACATCATCAAAAGATTTTGACTGAACGTAGAGTTGTCTGGAAATATTATCAATCTTCTTGGCGGTTTCTATCACTCTTTCCGAATTATTCAATCCTTCCAGTTCAGCATAACGATTAGCACCACCAATTCCGGAATTTCTAACTGAACCAGCAATGGGTTCTGCTTCAAATATAACACGGTAAATATTATCGTCTCGATTTTCTATATCTTTTAAAACTGCCGAAATATTATTCAGTTTATCGTTCATTATCTCATATTGTAATTTGTATTGTTCAATCTCACGTGAAAGCATTTTTTCTTTGGGTGAATTAAAGAAATTATATGCAATTAACAAAACAACGGTAGAAAATACGGAACCAAAAGCAACAATTGAAAATATTTTTTTAAATCGGTCTTTGAATGTAATTCTCACTTTCTCAATCGATAGCGAATGTATATTAAAGTGATATCTTATTTTATTTGGCATTGTATTTCAAAAATTTATAAACTAAATACAAGAAATTGACTTTCCTGACTCGCAAAATTAATCAATAAAAGCTATTTTTGCAAAATGTTTTACTCATAAAAAAACTTAAAAATAAAAAATACTTTCGCAATATGCAATCAACTACTATTAGAAAAACTTTTTTGGAATTTTTCCAATCCAAACAACATCAGATTGTTTCGTCAGCACCCATGGTTGTAAAAAACGACCCTACCCTGATGTTTACAAATGCCGGAATGAATCAGTTTAAAGATATTTTCCTAGGTAATTCACCTGCCAAATACAGCCGCATCACTGATACTCAAAAATGTCTGAGAGTCTCTGGTAAACACAACGACCTGGAAGAAGTCGGCCATGATACTTACCACCATACCATGTTTGAAATGCTTGGAAATTGGTCCTTTGGCGATTATTTCAAAAAAGAAGCTATTGCCTGGGCTTGGGAATTGCTGGCTGGAGTTTATAAAATAGACAAAGACAGTATGTATATTACTGTTTTTGGTGGTGATGAAGCCGATGGATTACCAAAAGACATGGAAGCCTTCAATTTCTGGAAAGAGTTTGTTAATGAAGACAGGATATTGTTTGGATCAAAGAAAGATAATTTTTGGGAAATGGGTGATACCGGTCCTTGCGGACCTTGTTCAGAGATACATGTCGATATTCGCGATGCTACCGAAAAAGCCAAAATTCAGGGAAAAGATCTGGTAAACAACGACCATCCTCAGGTAATTGAAATCTGGAACCTTGTATTTATAGAATTCAACCGCATGTCTGATGGCAAACTCGTTTCTCTGCCTGCTAAACATGTAGATACAGGTATGGGGTTTGAACGTCTTGCTATGGTATTACAGGGCAAACAATCCAATTACGATACCGATGTTTTTCAACCTATTATCCAGGAAATTGCCCGTATGTCTGACAAGTTATATGGTACTGATTACAAAGCAGATGTGGCTATGAGAGTTATTGCCGACCATCTAAGAGCTGTCAGTTTTGCAATAGCAGATGGACAGTTGCCATCCAACAACAAAGCTGGTTACGTAATACGTAGAATACTGCGTCGCGCTGTAAGATATGGCTATACCTTTCTTGGTTTCAAAGAAGCATTTATTAATGAGTTGTTGTCGATACTGGTAATACAAATGGGTGAAAATTTCCCTGAGATCAAAGCCCAGCAAGAGCTTATCAGGAAAGTAATAGCCGAGGAAGAAATTTCATTTTTAAAAACATTGGCCAATGGTATTCAGAAATTTGAGCAATATAGTCAGCAATATTCTGATAAAAAAGTAATTGCTGGTAATTTTGCCTTCGAATTGCTAGATACCTTTGGGTTTCCAATAGATTTGACCGAACTGATGGCCAGAGAAAAAGGCTGGACAGTAGATATGGAGGGATTTTCCAAATCAATGGAAGAACAAAAAGCCCGTTCTCGTAAGGCAGCTGTTGTGGATACCGACGATTGGGTAATACTAAAAAATGCATCTGAAGAAACCATATTTGTAGGTTACGACACCATCATCTCAGATATTGAGATCGTTAAATACCGCAAGGTAAAAACCAAAGATAAGACTTTTTATCAACTTGTATTCGACAAAACCCCGTTTTATGGTGAAAGTGGTGGACAAGCAGGTGATAAGGGTACTATTTACAATGACAATGAAAGAATCACACTCAGGGATACGAAAAAAGAAAACAATCTGATTGTTCACATTGCGGATCAATTACCTAATGATTTGTTAGCTGGGTTTACGGCTTTAGTGGACGAAAAAAGACGTCAGCAAACGGCCAATAACCATAGTGCCACCCATTTGCTGCACGAGGCTTTACGTTCAGTGTTGGGTACACACGTCGAACAAAAAGGTTCTATGGTTGACGATGAACGTTTACGCTTCGATTTTGCCCATTTTTCGAAAATGAGCGACGAAGAGATTCAAAAGGTAGAAGCAATGGTGAATCGCAAAATACGCGAGAACTTAGCATTGGACGAAAAACGGGAGGTCGCTGTTGAAGATGCACAGAAAATGGGAGCAATTGCTTTGTTTGGCGAAAAATACGGAGATAGTGTAAGAGTTATCCGTTTTGGTGATTCTGTGGAATTATGCGGTGGTACTCACGTAAAAGCTACAGGCAATATTGGGATGATAAAAATTCTTTCGGAAAGCGCTATAGCAGCAGGAATCCGTCGTATCGAAGCCATTTCAGCCGATAAAGCCGAAACTTATTTCAACCATCAAAACGCTTTGCTTTCTGAAATCCAGGAAGTGCTGAAAGGCAGCAAGGATGTAGTAAAGAGCATCAAAATTCTTCAGGATGAAAGCAATGAATTACGTCGCCAACTGGCTGCCATTAACAGAGAAAAAGCAGGCAATCTTTTAGATACATTGTTACAATTGAAACAAAATATCAATGGGGTTAATTTTATTACTGCCAAAGTAGATCTAGATGCCGCCACTGTAAAAGACCTTGCCTTTGCCATGAAAGAAAAAGAAGAAAATCTATTTGTAGTCTTAGGCTACGAAGCCGATGGGAAAATTGGCTTAAGTGTAATGGTTTCCGAAAACTTAGTCAGCGAAAAAGGACTGGATGCAGGTAAAATTATACGTGAAATTGCCAAAGAAATTGATGGCGGAGGTGGAGGACAGGCTTTCTATGCGACTGCAGGAGGAAAAAAACCTGAAGGGCTTGAAAATGCTTTTGCAAAGGCTAAAGCGTTTATTGCATAGTAATAACTTGAAATATCCTTAAAAGCGGACTTGTTTTTGAAAGACAATTCCGCTTTTTTAAAACAAATTAGTTCAACACTATTTTTTCTGTTTTACATATCTGATTATTACTGATTTTAACAAAGAAAATCCCTTTATTAAATTTACTAACGTTGATTTCTATATTTAAATCTGGTGAAGAAGAACTTAAAGATTCAGAATAGACAGGTTTACCCAGCATATCAAATATTTCAAGCAATAGTTTTTCTTTCACTCCTTTAGTTTTCAAATACAAAATCTCTTTTACCGGGTTGGGTGTAATTTGGATGCTGATATCCTTAGCCGTATTAATTCCGATGCCTGTAAAATCTAAATGAATAATATTTGAAGAGTCTGAAATACATCCGTTTTGGGAAACAATTGTAAAATAATCACCACTTTGCTGGGGTGTATAGGATTGAGCCGTTGCATTGCTGATTATGCCCGTAGATAATTCATACCATTGATTACCAATGGCAACACTTGAAGTGAGTGTATTCACTGTTTGAGTGATGAAGGGTGTTGAAAGTGGTGGATTTACTGTTACAGCCAGTGAGTAAATGGATCCGATACCATAAACATTATGTCCTCTTACAGTAATATTGCCAGAAGCTGCTGAAGCACCATAGCTAACGGCTATAGCACTTGTGATACTTGTTCCTGTTGCACCAGCAGGTAATGTCCAAATATATGATGTGGCATTATTAACCAATGGAACTGAATAAATTACAGAATTTTGACCCTTGCATACATTTGTAGGTCCATTTATACTAGTTGCATTTCCTGGAAGCGTAATTACTACTTTTAAGATACTGTTTGAAAGAGTACTATAATTACCCACCCAACCGTGGCTGGGATCAGCAAAGCCAACACCTAAACATTGATTATTTACACCACTGGTTTGAAGTAATGCATCTATATAATCTGACCAGTTTGCACCAACATCATTACTGTATGAAACTCCTTTTGCTATTGAATATGGTGAAGTGGATACCAGCACATTACCTGAGTTTGGCACATATGTCATTGAATAGGTATAAAAATTCCCAGTAGGTGAATAGCTTGTCCAACTAGCTCCATTGTCTAAAGTTTGCTTCCAGGTGAGGGTAGTGGCTCCTGTTGCCATTCCTGCTACTATCATACTATTTATTCCAGTAAGATAAATTTTACCGCTTGCTACTGTGGTAAATGGTGCTGTCGCAGTTAATGTCCAGTTGACTCCATAATTACTTGTTTTATAAACCCTTCCCATATTAGTGAGAAAAGCAGCAGCCCCACCTTCCAGTTTAGCGGCATATTCAAAACCATTGTAACCGAATTCTCCACTTAGAGGTACAGGTATGTTGGCAGCGAGTACCGGCGTCCAGTTACTTCCGCTGTCGGTAGTATAATAAATATCAAATTTACCATTCACTGGGTCACCATAACAAAATCCTTTATCACTTCCCCAAAACATAACTCCATCAGCAAAAGTTGTAGATCCGGTATTCATTACCCCACTTACCAACGACCAACTAGCACCCCCATCGTTTGTTTTCCAAAAAGAAGCCAATCCACCGCTTACTGTATCCATTGCAATGGCGAATGCTTTATTATAAGTCACACCGCATAAAACATAAGGAAATACGGTAGCTCCAAATCCGTTATAGCTGGCAGCTGTCCAAGTACTCCCCCCATTTTGTGTATGCGAACATAATTTAGCTCTCTGAGTAGATCCTGAACCATTAAATCCATTAATCCATACAATGTTAGAATCAACAGCTGATATTTGATCCACACCAATAGAAGTTCCACTCATATTGGTAGTTTGCTGTGTCCATTGAGTTTGTGCATTTATTACTATACTTAATAAAATAAATGCAGAAAAGAAAAAAATTTTTCTCATTTTGCTAAGTTTATAAGTTTATAATACACAAATGTAATACATAATATTGCTAAAAGTTAACAAATACTAAAAAAATACATTTCATAATTCATTTATGTTGGGGAAAATTTTGAAAATTAAAAAAAAAAGAGGCTGTTAAAAAAACAACCTCTTTTTTCAAAATTTAATTATAAAATATTAATTGACTATCAGCTTTTTAACTGATATATGATTGTCAGAAGCATATTTAACAAAATAAATACCTTTAGCATAAGCTGTAAAATCGAATGAAGTTCTGTTAACCGAATTCAAATGAAAGTTTTGTTCGTAAATCGATTTCCCGGTAATATCAATGATACTTAATTTAGCTTTAGTGTTATTTGTTTCAGGAAGTGTGAAATAAACAATTCCATTGCAAGGATTAGGATAAATATCAAGCATATTGTTAGCAACATTATTATTTTGAATATCGCTAAACACAATATTATTTTTAAATTTCAAAATTGTATTGGAACCGCTGCCATAATTGCCAACCCAACCATGATTGATGTCAGAAAATCCAACACCTAAACATTGAATATTAGTTCCTGCAGTTGGTTGCAAAAGTGCATCAGCATAATCGGTCCAGCTTGTTCCGCCATCATTGCTGTATGAAACACCTTTAGCTGTAGTGAAAGGAGATGTTGATACTAGCATATTATTTGAATTTGGCACATAGGTCATGGCATAGGAATAAAAATTACCGCTGGGTGCATAAGCAGTCCATGTAGCTCCTCCGTCTGAGGTTTGTTTCCAAACAGCAACTGATCCAGCAACAGAAGATGTTCCTGAAGCAATCATTTTGTTGGCTCCTGCTATGTATATTTTTCCGGTTCCTACTGCTGAAAAGGGAGCTGTTGCAGTTACCGTCCAGGTAATTCCATAATCTGATGTTTTGTAAACCCTACCCATATTCGTAATAAAAGCAGCTGATCCGCCTTCAATTTTTGCAGTACAATCAGCGCCATTGTAACCATATTCACCTGTTAAAGGAGCCGTTACATTAGCTGCTAAAGTTGGTGTCCAGGTAGTTCCACCATCGGATGTGTAATAAATATCAAATTTACCACTCACAGGATCACCATAACAAAAACCTTTCGAAGCATTCCAGAACATTACACCATCAGCAAAAGTTGTGGTACCAGTATTCATTACACCTGTAACTAACGACCAGTTTAATCCTCCATCTGTAGTTTTCCAGAAAGAAGCAACACTACTTACAGTATCCATAGCAATTGCAAAAGCCTTACTATAATTCACTGCGCTTAATACTTGTGCAAATACAGTAGCTCCAAATCCAGTATAGGTACCTGCAACCCATGTTGTTCCACCATCCTGAGTATGTGAGCAAACTTTGGCTCTGGCTGTGGTTCCAGACCCATTAAAACCATTGACCCAAACGATGTTAGAGTCAACGACTGAAACTTGATCAACACCGATAGATGTTCCGCTCATATTCGTAATTTGTTGTGTCCAAGTTTGAGCCTTCATCACCACACTAAAAAGTATGAATACTGAAAAGAATAAAATTTTTCTCATTTTGTTGTAATTTTAATAAATAATTCACAAATGTAGTAAATAAAAACTTCTTAGAATTCTAAATAAAAATAAAAAAATACAAAAATGTAAAAAAAGTATTAAACTAGATTAACGAATTGTTTAGAAAGATATAAATTATGAAATCTTAGTATTTCTTTTTCCTCATTTAAAATCTTTATCGTAATTTTGAAATCTGAAAAGGAGAGCAAAAATTTGAAGAATATTTTAGACGAATTAAATGAGGCTCAACGCAAAGCCGTTGAAATTACAGAAGGACCCATCATGATTATAGCCGGAGCAGGTTCCGGGAAAACACGCGCACTTACCTATCGTATTGCTTATTTATTAAGCAAAGGGGTTGATCCTTTCAATATCCTGGCCCTTACTTTTACCAATAAGGCCGCTAAAGAAATGAAAGAACGGGTTTATAATTTGGTAGGTAATTCCGATGCTCGAAATGTATGGATGGGAACTTTTCACTCAATTTTTGCACGCATTTTACGTTTTGAATCTGAAAAACTGGGCTATCCATCCAACTTTACTATCTACGATACTGACGATACCAAGAGTCTGATCAAAAGCATACTCAAAGAACAAAATCTTGATCCAAAGCAATATGTTCCCAATTATGTTCTGCACCGCATTTCTTCGGCCAAAAGCAGTCTGCTTTCGGCTATGGATTATAACAGCAATGCAGAATTGCTTCAGCAGGACAAAATGGCAAACAAACCCATGATTGGCCAATTATTCATCCTTTACAACCAACGATTACGCAAAGCTTCGGCAATGGATTTCGATGATTTACTTTTTAATACCAACTTATTGCTCCGCGACTTCCCTGAAGTATTATACAAATACCAGCAAAAGTTTAAATATATCCTTGTTGATGAATATCAGGACACGAATTATGCACAGTACCTGATTGTGAAAAAACTAGCGGCTAACAACGAAAACATTTGCGTGGTAGGTGATGATGCTCAGAGTATTTATGCTTTTCGTGGTGCCAATATTCAGAACATTTTAAACATCAAAAGTGATTATCCCGATTTAAAAACATTCAAGCTGGAACAAAACTATCGTTCAACTAAAAATATTGTAAATGCAGCTAATAGTCTAATTGCAAAAAATAAAGATCAGATTTTTAAAGAAATATGGACAGATAATGATGAAGGCAATAAGATAAAAATTTTAAAAGCTTCCAGCGATAATGAAGAAGGTGCATTGGTAGCCAATTCTATTTTCGAATTAAAAATGAATCATCAATTAGCCAACAATGCTTTTGCAATATTGTACCGTACCAATGCACAATCGCGTTCGATGGAAGAAGCCCTGAGGAAACTTAATATTCCTTACCGTATTTATGGTGGTTTATCTTTTTACAAACGCAAGGAAATAAAAGATTTATTGGCATATTTTCGTTTGGTAATCAATACCAACGACGAAGAAGCCATGTTGCGCATCATCAACTTCCCTACCCGTGGTATCGGGCAAACCACTATTGACCGCATACGTATTGCAGCGGATGAGTACGGAAAAACGATGTGGCAGGTTATGGAAGCATTGGATTATATCAAACTTGATGTTAATCAGGGCACTAAAGCAAAAATTAATGACTTTGTTGCTAAAATTAAAAGCTATAGTATTTTGCTTAAAACCAGAAATGCTTATGAATTAGCGAAAAATATAGCCATCACTTCTGGTATAATGAAGACTCTGAACGATGACGAAACCCCTGAGGGTATTAGCCGTATCGAAAATATTGAAGAATTATTGAATGCTATCAAAGATTTTTCAGAATCAGAAGTCAATATTCTTAACTTTGACGAAGAAACCGGAGAAGCACCCAACAGCATTCGTAGCCTGGATGAATTTATGCAGGACATTGCCTTACTCACAGATGCCGACAACGAAGGTGAAGATGATAACAATAAGGTCTCTCTCATGACCATACATGCAGCCAAGGGTTTGGAATTTCCATATGTATTTGTTGTAGGTATGGAAGAAAATCTTTTCCCATCTATCATGTCGGTGAGTTCAAGAGCAGATCTTGAAGAAGAACGCCGTTTATTTTATGTAGCCATTACCCGTGCCGAAATAAAACTCACACTTTCTTATGCAGAGACACGCTACCGTTGGGGTGATTTAAGCTATGCTGAACCCAGTCGTTTTATTGAAGAAATAGATGCATCATTTCTTGATTTTCCACAAAAAAATACAAGCATCAAAAAGTTATACAATGATGATATATTTTCGAAAATTGGATCGAAACCAGGTTTACCCATCGATCAGACAAAATTTAAAAAAATCATTCCTCAAACAAGCTCACTTCCATCTACCAATTCTACCATGCTCGAAGATTTCGACAGTATACAAACGGGTATGGTGGTAGAACATGATCGTTTTGGAAGAGGTAAAATAATACAGTTAGAAGGCAGTGGTGCTAATAGAAAAGCCACAGTTCATTTTGAAAATATTGGATCAAAACAATTACTGCTTAAATTTGCAAAGCTCAGGCTTATTGGTTAAACTTATTCAGCTTTTTTAAGTTTAAAATCTGGTTTATTTGAACCATAAAGTAAAAGAGGCTGCCTAAATAGACAGCCTCTAATTTTTCTACTTCTTTGGTTTTGGTAAAGGTTTCTTTGCCGTTTTTGGTTTTGGGAGTGTGTTCTTTTTAGGTAAAGTAGCAGCTGGTTTTGTAAGCTTTTTAACAGCTGGTTTTACTGATGTTGGTTTCTTTAAATTAGTTGGCTTAGTTACCTTTTTCGTTTTAGGTACAGGCAATTTCGTTTTTACTGAATCAACAATTGTTGGTTTAGTTTCAATAGGAATCACAATATTTTTCAGCGTATCAACGGGCACTTTAACAACAGTATCAACTAGCTTTATCGTTGTATCAACTACAGGTATTTTAATAGTTGTATCTATAACAGTTTTAAATTTACTCGAGTCAACAGCAATTATTGCAGAATCAAGCTTTTTAAAGATATTGCTATCTACCTTTACCAAAGTATCAGTAATTACAGGGATAATCATTAATCTTTTTTTGTACCTAGAACTCTCTTCTTCTTCTACAACTACCTTCTTTTTTTGCTTTTCATAACGATATCCTTGTTTTGTTTTGCCAAACAATAAGTTCAGTCCAAAATGAACCCCAAGATTTTTCATACTAGCAGCATACAATGAAGAGAAATGGTCGCCAATCATATAAAATTGAATAGGGCCCAGATTAAGGTTAAAACCACCTCCGGGATTAAAAATATTACCAGCAACAAACGTATTGCTCAATGTAATAGCAAACCATCTGCCAATATTCCTGTTATATGAAACACTAATCAATGTATTTACAGATTTATTCACAAAATCATTCCTCATCAAAAATCCAAATCTGTCATTGTGAGAAAGAGAGAAAGAAACACTCGTATAAAGTTTTGTTTTAAGAGGAGCACTGTAGGAAGATCCATTAACTGATTCGATACCAAAAGCGTTTTTCACAGAGTCAATCAAAGCATTAATAACACTTGTATCAAGACTTCCTCCAGGAAATGCATTATAGAGATCAAGACCACTGAAGGAAACCTGCTTGTATGGATATTTACTCCTGTAATCTTTCACATTTGATTTCCAATTAATAGATCCTAAATCAACAACACTTACTCCGAAAGTCCAACGATTGTTCAAGCGGTATTCACCACCAAAATCAAAAGCATATCCAGTATTATCAGTAATATTGGCTGGTTTTAAATTTTTAATTTGATCACCCAATCCTTGTAGACTATCGAATGGAGAGGAAGAATGGATTAAAAAATCAGAAGAAGCAGTTAATGCATAAGTATTTGCATCTGTCGTTAATAAAAGATTTGATCTTTCAGTATAAACATTTACTATCCCTATCAAATATTTAAAACGCATACCCAAAGTTAACTTTTTACCGATTTCTCTTGAATATCCTAAAGCAATTTCGGTATAAGCATTTAGCCCAAGTTTTGAATCGCTCAAATTTGCGGTTTTACCAAGAAAAGGTTCATTTCCTTTTAGCAGGAATGTCAAAAAATCTTTTGTATAATTAAAATTGGTAGAAATCTTAGTAGCAGCACTTAACGTAAAATAACTTCGTCTTACTCTAAAGCCCATACTAAATAGTTGTTCCGAGATATCGTATGACAGTTTATTATTATCCGACAATGCACCTAACAACTTATCCTTATCAATATATAAAGAATCGTAAGGGGGGGAGAGTTGACGACGACTAAATACATCATTGTATGAAAAGCTTCCATTTTCAAGATTAAAACCAAATGATGAAAGAGCAGGTATACCAAGGTAAAACTTACAGTTTGGCAAAGTTGCAGGATTGGAATAATTTGATTGGGGAATATTATTAATAAAATAGATTGTATTCCCATCTTGCGCATTCACAGATTTTTGCATCAATTGTAAAGCAAAAACTACAGCAAAAAGTATAAATATTAATTTTCTCATACTCTATCCTCCAATTATTTAAAATTAATATTTGCCTTAACCTTCAAACCCAATTTTACATCTAAATAATCATTGCTAGAAACCTTGATAATCTGACCCGATGAATATCCGGGAGTTGTTAATTTTGCTCTGACAAGTATTTTTTTTGCGTTTTCAATTTTCCGTAGTCGACTTTTCAGCATAGTATATTCACTAAATTTAAAAGTAGGCGAAGCTACCATTTGAGTGAGAGGATTAATAGCCCCAGCAGTTATGATATCTTGCCCGTTGGTAACCAAAGAATCGAGGACGCCATAGAAAAAATCACAAAAGTATACCTGAATATTAGCATTTAAAGGAAATGCATTCCATGTATTTATTCTAAAATTAGCTTCATCTATATCCTTAATGTTTTTCAAATCGAAATCTATGGTATCTTGTAAAATAAAACCGCCTACTTTACCAACCAAAGGAAGTTCAATATGAACAGTAACCGAAAAATTACTCGTATCCAATACAAAATTTGGTTTAGTCGGATCATTTAAAGGATTAGCTTTTCCGTTAATATTATAGATAATTTTCTTGGGCGATATATTAATAGCCTGAGCTAAGTCTGTGCTTGGGAAATTTGGAATAATGGTTTCAATGGATTGTCCAACTTGGTTAATAGTTGGTGAATTGATAGTGAAAGGATTTGTTGTTGGAAAATCCGTAACATTTACAACAGCACTGCCATTCTGTGCCTGAAACTTATCTACTTTAGCTTGAATTGGCAAGCCATAAGAGTTAAGCGTTGTAATACCAACCGAAATGTTATTGAGCTCAAATTGACCGGCTAATTGATTATTAAAAATATCTAAATTCAAGGTATCATTCAATGGAAAATCATATTGGCCGATATATCCAAATAATCTGTCGAAAGTAATATTCTTCAGACTGTCATTTATATTCATAAAATATGGAGAATTATTCGGAAGATTATCACCATAAAATGTTTGTGAATAAGTAAATGTCAATTCATTAGAATGACCAACTGTATTGTTAAAATAAATTTTACAGCCATCAATTGGTTCATTAATTATAGTTGATCCACCTGTTGAACTTAAAGATATCAAAACACTAAAAGTTTTTCCATCAGGATAAATTATATTAGGAGTAGATAATACAATTTTTCCATTGTGATTAATATTGGTAGAGATACTTAATTTTAAAGTACCTGTTTTTATCTTTACACTATCCAATCTTTGGCCAGGTTTTGGCAAAGTAAAAGGATAAGGTTTTGAAATTGAATAATGAATACTATCGCCAAGAGGTATCGAGGGGAAAACCATGTTGCTGGTATCAGTCATTAAATTTTGATCTGGTATTTTAAATAAATCCTTAGCCATAACAGAAACTAACTTATCAGTTGTATAAACTAATTTCAGTGAATTATCCACTGTGTTTATTTGAACAATACCTGAATTGTCGTCAAGCATTTTTTTCAAAGTAAGCCTGGAATTTACAAATGGAGCAGCAATTGATGGATCTAATTGATTACTTGCAAGTTTATCAAAACTAAAATCACCTTCTTTTACGCATGAAAATAAGAAAACTGACAATAAGAAACTTGCAAAAAAAACATATTTTGCTTTCAATTTTATCAATAGAAAACTAGAATTTATTGTTTTTTTCATTTGTTATTAATTAAATTATTTATTTGTCACATTGCCTGTCCCGATTGATCGGGAGAATAAGCCATATAATATCATTCTCAGTTTGCGTGAATATTTAACGAATGGCTTTTTCATCTTACAGAATTTATTAAATTATTAATATATAAGCAACTGCGAAAAAAGCGTATATAAGATAAAATCAAAAATAATTGATTTTATCTTATATAATTTAGCATAAGTAAATTTTAGGGGTTCTATTTAATTTTAACCTCTTTAATTACGTCGCGGTAGGGTATTTTTTTAGCTGCTTTTTCTAATATTAATTTTTCAAGATAAAGGGTATTTTTATCTCCACTTGCATAAATTGAATCATAATATTCCCAAAGTAATTTCCCGTTCTTGTCGAAAATCGCAACCCTTGAGTCAAGCGTATTTCGAGGTTTTTCGTTTACAATTTGGTTTGATTTATAGAAAAAAACGACAACCAAAGCATCAACTTCACAATATTTTGCTAAATCTTCTTTACTGATTTTTGAAATATTAAAAAAGTTAATATTATTTTTATCTAATAAGTTGTTGGTTTTTCTAACATCCTGCATTTCAACACTTAATTTGTCATTCTGATTTTCATTCAAATTAACTGCAAAAAAGTAATCTTGTAAAAACATTGACTCACCCTGATGCAATTTATCTAAATCGGCTACAGTTAGATCGCGGGGCATGCTTTTTGAATCCACTGTGATATCAATGGGGATAATTGCAATTTTTTTATGAATTCGTTGATAAACAGCAAAATCGTTAATTTTAAAAATCGTTGATTGACTGTAAGTACTTGAAATAAAAGTAGTAAACAAAACAATTAAAAGTAATTTTGAAATTTTCATAATGATTCCTCCTATTAATAAAAATACATTTGTTAATATTAAAAAATAAATAATTAACAAATGTAATATAAATAAAAGTAATATTCAAAAAAAATATATATTTTTTTTACGAATCAATCGAATTTAATTGTTTCCAGATTAAATCTTTTAATGCCTGAATACCATACCCTGTAACAGAAGAAATAAAAACATACGGAATACCACGAGGCAACTCTTTTTTCATTGCTTTTATCAATTCTTCATCAGCAAGATCACATTTTGTGATGGCTAGGATTCTATTTTTATCCATCAATTCAGGATTGTATGTTTTAAGTTCATTGGCAAGAATTTTATAATCCTTTTTTATATCGTTGCTGTCAGCAGGAACCATAAATAAAAGACTTGAATTTCTTTCGATATGTCTTAAAAATCTCAAACCTAAACCTTTACCCTCTGATGCTCCTTCAATAATACCAGGAATATCTGCCATTATAAAAGATTTTTCGTCGTAATATTTAACAATACCAAGATTAGGTTTTAATGTAGTGAACGGATAATCTGCTATTTCAGGTTTAGCTGCTGAAACAACTGAAAGAAGTGTTGATTTCCCTGCATTTGGGAAACCGACTAAACCAACATCTGCCAATAGTTTAAGCTCTAATATTTTCCAACCTTCAGTACTTTCTTCACCGGGTTGAGCATAACGTGGTGCTTGATTGGTTGAGGTTTTAAAATGATCGTTTCCTTGTCCACCACGTCCCCCTTGCATGATAATTACTTCCTGACCATGTTCTGTAACTTCAAATTCAATAGCTTCAGTTTCCACGTTTCTCACAACAGTTCCCAATGGGACTTCAACAATAACATCTTTGCCTTGAGCACCTGTACTTAAATTCTCGCCACCACTTCCACCATTTTCTCCATGAATATGTTTGGTATATTTCAAATGCAACAATGTCCATAATTGCTGATTGCCTTTAAGTATGATATGAGAACCTCTTCCTCCATCGCCACCATCAGGGCCACCATTAGGACTTATTTTTGAACGATGATAATGATGAGAACCCGCACCACCTTTGCCTGAACGACAAAATATTTTAACATAATCTACAAAATTTGAACTCGCCATTACTATCTTTCATTTATTAAATAATCGTCTATCAATTTAGTTATTTCTCCAAATACATCTTTTACTGGAGCCATCGCTCTGACAGTATGGAGTTTGCCTTGTTTTTTATAATATTCAATCAAGGGGTGTGTTTGGTCATAATAGACTTCTAAACGCTTATGAATCGTTTCAAGTTTATCATCACTTCGTTGAGAATCTTTAGAACGATTAATGATGCGATTATACAACTCATCTTCATCTACATCCATTTGAAGGACCAACGATATCTTTGATTTCCGATGCATCAATAAATCATCCAGGTAGTCTGCCTGAAATAAAGTTCTAGGAAAACCATCAAAAAGCAATCCCTTTGCTTGCTCTTGTCTCATAGCTGTAATGTAAATTTCTCTCATAATAATATCATCGGGAACCAAATAACCTTTATCAATAAATTTTTTTACAACTTCTCCGATATTCGTATGAAATTCAACTTCTTCTCTTAAAATTTCACCGGTTGAAATATGTGTTAAACCATATCTTTGAATGATATTGGCAGATTGTGTTCCTTTACCACAGCCGGGAGCTCCTAATATAATAATGTTGAACATTTTAATTTATCTTTTATTTTTCATCAGACTATCAACAGATAAACAAAGTCGTTGAAAGACCTCCTCAGCATTTCCATCGCCGCTAACAGAAGAAAATTTATTTTGTTTCTGAAAATATTCAGCAACTTTAGGTGATTTATTCTCATAAACTTCCAAGCGATGAATAATAATTTCAGGGTCTAAGTCATAAACTCTTGCTGATGGAGTTTTAGCTCTTGCTGAAAGTCTTTTTATGGATTGGAGGGTAGTTGAAGTTATTTCGAGCATACCAGTTACAGCTGTCCCAAGTCGTTGAAGTAATCCATCAAGGATATATGCTTGTACAATGCTGCTCGGATAACCTTTAAAAATAAATCCTTTTGCAGTGGGGTTCATTTTTATTTTACCTTCTATCAATCTAATCGCAATTTCGTCGGGTACAATATCCCCTTTATCCATATAGGTTCTGGCGATTTTACCCATTTCGGTTTCGTTTTCAATTTCTTTTCTTAATAATTCACCAGTAGAGATATATACCAAATTGTATTTTTCAGCTAATTTTTTAGCTTGTGTACCTTTTCCACCTCCCGGAGGTCCAAATAAAACAATATTTAGCCATACATTTTCAAGATTCTTTTCAATAGCTTTCGTAAGCCTTTTAAATACATCTTCTACTTTACCAACCCCATTAATTGGGAAAAACTTTTTCTTTTCACTATAAAAAGCAGCAACTGGTAATGTTTTATTTTTATATTCCTGTAAACGAAACTTAATAATATCTTCTTTATCATCGGCCCTTCCAGATACTTTTCCTCTTTCAAGCATACGGTAAACAAGTTCGTTTTCAGGCACTTCCAAACTCAACATACACATGAGAGAGGTATTCATTTTCAAAAGCAATCCTTCTAGTATATATGCCTGTACTACAGTCCTAGGAAAACCATCAAACAAAATTCCATTGGAATCAGGATTTGCTAAAATCCTGTTTTCTAAAATCTGAACAATAATTTCATCTGAAGCCAGTCCACCTTTATCAATAATATCTTTAGCTTCCATTCCAAGTGGAGTTCCTTCAAGAATTTCTTGTCTTAAAATATCTCCGGTAGCAATATAAGTTAGGTTGTATTTTTCAATAAGTGATTTTGATTGAGTTCCTTTACCAGCTCCTGGAGGTCCAAATAAAGCAATGTTTAACATATTCTATGGTTTTAATAATACTTCTATTCTATAGGATCATTTATTCTTAATAAATCTTTTATCTTTATTTTAAATTCAAATAAAATACTCAGGGGATTAAACTATTTTATAAATATCAGGTAAATTTCTGGCAAAACCATCATAATCAAGCCCGTATCCAACAATAAAATCATTTGGAATTTCAATGGCCACATAATCTATCTTATAATCTTTTTTATACTTGTCTGGTTTCATAAGCAAGGTAGCAATTTTGATATCAGCAGCATCTAATTTATTTAATTCTTCCATCATGTGCTCGATGGTAATACCTGTGTCAACGATATCTTCAATTACAACGATGTTTCTTCCTTTTAAATTTTCATTAATACCTATCAAATGTTTAACCTGCTCGGTTGATGTTGTTCCACTATAGGAAGAAAGTTTAACAAAAGAAATTTCACAATCAATGCTTAGTTTTTTAAACAAATCAGAAGCAAACATAAATGCACCATTCAGTACCACCAAAAATAATGGATTTTTTTCTTTGTAATCCTTATTAATTCGCTGAGCTACAACATCTACCGCATTAAGTATCTTTTCAGATTCAATAAAAATTGCAAATTCTTTATCCTTGACTTTTATATTATTCATTTAATACTTATTTTTACAAAAAAATTTATTTAGCAAACTTACAATTTTTTTTGAATTAATCCAAAAATCTAAAGAATTATTTTTAGATTCAGGCTTCCAAAATCAGAGAACAGATAATAGTATGAAAAACCTGTCTATAATTTTACGAATCAAGAATCTAAGAGCTAAATAATCAATAAGTTTACAACATAATAACCATAAAAAAATGCAAGCAAAAGTTAGTATCATCATGGGTAGCACCTCCGATTTACCTGTAATGGAAGCAGCTGCAAAATTTTTAAATGAAATGAAGATTCCATTCGAAATGAATGCTTTGTCAGCTCACCGCACACCGGAAAAAGTAATTGAATTTGCAGAAAATGCCTATCCGAGAGGCATCAAAGTTATTATTGCTGCAGCAGGAATGGCAGCCCATTTACCGGGAGTAATTGCCGCTATTACGCCTTTGCCCGTTATCGGTGTGCCCATCAAATCTTCTTTGGAAGGTATAGATGCTATTTTCTCAATTTTGCAAATGCCTCCGGGAATTCCAGTTGCGACAGTAGCATTGAATGGTGCTCAGAATGCCGCTATTCTTGCTCTTGAAATTTTAGCTGTTGGTGACGTTGAAATGATGAAAAAAATGATTACCTTTAAAGCAGGTTTAAAAGACAAAATCACCAAAGCTAATGAAGAATTAGCGAATGTAAGATATGAATACAAAGTTTAAATAAAAAAGCTAGTTTCTTTTACTTTATCTCATATTGATGAATTATTGGAAATGAAAGAAATCATCAGACATATTGCAGGTTATTGCATTGGAATGAGTATTTTTATACTGTTGATTCCTTTTGCATTAATTGAAATATCAAAAATTGATCTTATTCTTTTAAATATCAGCCTGATTGACAATCTAATTCTACGGATTGCAGTCTCCTTACCAATTTTTTTGACAGCAATTTATTTTATAATCTCCTCCAATATTTTTTTACTTAAAATTGGAAAAGGAGGTCCTGCAGAAGGCTTTAACATAGCCATAAGCCCCAAAACTAAAAAATTGGTTATCAATGGACCCTATCGCTATACCAGAAACCCTATGGTTTTTGGTGCTTTTTCGCTATATGTTTCATTCGCTATCTTTTTAAATTCATTATTGTGCCTGATAAGTGTTTTTATTTTAGTGATTATTGTATTTTACTATTTGATTTTATCAGAAGAAAAGAGATTGTTAAAAGATTTTGGAAAAGATTATCAGGATTATAAGAAGAATGTTCCGATGTTGTTTCCTTTCAAAAAAAACAAGAAAATTTTATAGTATTTTCTTAAAATGCATTTTCTTGAACTATTTTTGTATCGTTAAATAATTGGTGCATTTTAAAACTGATTCGGAATGAAAAAATTCAGCTTTTTTTTATTCTTTTTCTTTTTTATTCTCCCAACAAATTTCGCTGGAAACGAAAATATCAGCAATGGCGGTCGATCAGCGGGAATGGGAGGTACTTCTGTTACATTGTCTGACTTATGGGCTGTAAATAACAACCAGGCCGGAATCGCAGATATTAAAACTTTGAAACTAGGTTTTTATTTTGAAAACCGTTTCTTAATTAAAGAATTAAGCTATAAATCTTTAGCATTTATATTTCCCACTCAATCAGGCGTTCTTGGCATCAATTATCACTATTTTGGATACAGTGCATATAATGAACAAAAAATCGGGCTGGCTTATGCAAAATCATTTGGAAAAATATTTTCGGCAGGTTTGCAGCTAGACTATTTAAAAACTTCGCTGGCTGATAATTATGGAAGCAAAAATGCTTTTACTTTTGAATTAGGCATATTGGCAAAACTATCTCATAATATTAACCTGGGAGCTCAGATTTTTAATCCTGCCAATGCAAAATTTAACGATTATAACAACGAAAAAATCCCCTCAGTATTTAAATTTGGCATTAATTATACTTTATCAGAAAAGCTTATTTTTGCCATCGAATCAGAAAAAAATATCCAGTATGACCCCTCTTTTAAAGCAGGGGTTGAATATAAATTAGTAGAATTTGCTTACATACGACTTGGTATTTCGAACAATCCAACAATCAGTACATTTGGTTTCGGAATAGACTATCATCAATTTACCTTTGATTTTGCTTCTTCTATCCATCAATACCTTGGGTATTCACCTCAGTTTTCATTCATCTATAATTTTTAAATGGAAAATGAGAAGATTAACACCACTTTTTTTAGTTTTTAAATTTTTTATTCGTTTAAAAATATGCCTAACAATACTCTGTTTTTCTCTCAGTGTTAAAGCACAAATTCCCGAAAAACTGGTCCAAAACAATGAGAAAATTGTTGAGGAAAAAATTGAGAATATTGCAGAAAATACAGATGATGATCTAGATTATACTGAGTTAGTTGAAGCAATGAATTATTACAAGGAAAATCCAATAAATATAAATAATGCCAATGCGGATGAACTTAAAAAACTATTATTGCTTAATGATATTCAAATCAATAATATTCTCAATTATATTGCAAATACAGGACAATTGGTTTCAGTTTATGAACTTCAATTTATAAATGGATTTTCTACTATGCTCATTTTTAAAATATTACCATACATTGTTGTTGAAAAAGGAGATAAAAAAACAAAGTTGGTGTTTAAAGATATTTTTAAATATGGAAGACACTCTTTATTAAGCCGTTATCAAATAACGCCAGAAGAACAAACGGCTTACACCGAAATATCCGATTCATTATTGGCATTAAATCCAAATCAAAGATATTTAGGCAATGCGGCAAAAATATTTTGTAGATATTCCTTTAATTATAGAGATATGATTAAATTTGGTATTACTGCTGATAAAGACCCAGGAGAGGAATTCTTTAAAGGTTCACAAAAAAATGGTTTTGATTTTTATTCTGCTTACTTAGCTTTTAAAAATATTGGAATTGTAAAATCATTAGTAATCGGTGATTTCCAGGCTCAGTTTGGTCAGGGTTTATGTTTATGGACAGGCTTAGGCATGGGCAAATCGTCCAATGCTATAGATGTTAAAAAATATGCTCAAGGAATAAAACCTTATGCTTCGGCCAACGAAAGTGGCTTTTTAAGGGGCATAGGAACAACGATTGGAAGCAAACACTTTGAAGTATCAATATTTTTTTCATATAAAAATACAGATGCCAATATTGGTGGGATTGATTCTTTAACGCAAGAAAATCTTTTCATTACCTCTCTTCAGGAAACGGGTTATCACAGAACACCAGCTGAATTAGCTGATAAAAATTCATTAAAAGAAACCATGTTTGGTTCCAATATTACATATAAAAATATGAATTTCAAAATTGGGGCAACTGCCTTTCGAACAATTTTTAATCCTGAAATAAAAAAAGAAATAGCATTGTACAATCAATTTGAATTTCAAGGGAATGAAAATACAAACTATGGACTACATTACAATTACTTAGCTTTTCCTTTTAATTTTTTTGGTGAGTTTGCAGCAAGCCAAAATGGTGGACTTGCTAGCATGAACGGATTACAAGCCAGCCTCGATCCACGTTTTTCGTTAAGTATGATTTACAGAAATTACCAGAAAGAATACCAGAACCTTAAGAGTATAGCATTTGGTGAAAACAGTGGAAATGCCAATGAAACAGGAATTTTTATGGGACTTGAACTGGGATTAACACCTAAATTTACAGTTTCTGCATATACTGATTTATTTTCATTTCCCTGGCTAAAATACCGTACAGATGCACCATCCAATGGAATCGAGTACTTTGTCAAATTAAACGTTGAGCCATCCCGAAGATTAGAATTGTATTTGCAATACCGTTATAAAGAAAAACCTATCAATACAGCTTCACCATTGATTACAAAATACCTAGATCCTACCAAAAAACAAAATTTACGCTTCAACATTTCTTACATGGCTTCTGAAAATATAAGTCTGAAGAATAGAATAGAATTCATACACTATCAGATTGGTAACGATTATCATCACAATGGGTTTTTAATCTACCAGGACATTTCTTATCAATTAACAAAATTACCTGTCAGATTTTCTGCACGTTACGCACTTTTCGACACAGATACTTATGAAGAACGATTGTATGTTTTTGAATCAGATGTTTTGTATGCATACTCCATTCCTGCATATTATTACAAAGGAAGTAGGTTTTATTTGATGCTTAAGTATGATGTCAATAAAAATGTGGATCTTTGGCTCCGATATGCTGTAAGTTATTATTCAGGCAAAAACACAATTGGTTCGGGTCTGGACGAAATACAAGGCAGTTCAAAATCAGATATTAAAGTCCAATTAATGATACATTTTTGAAATTTAACTTTATTATCTTTACATACTTTCATACTATATAAACTTTACAATGAGCAAAGTTATTTTTATAATTTATGTTGCAAATCAGCAAAAGAGCAAATATTTCTATCAGCATCTTTTAAAGCAAACGTCTGTATTAGATGTTCCCGGTATGACAGAATTTGCTATCAATGAAAATACTAAAATAGGTATAATGCCTGAAACCGGAATTGCAAAAATATTGGGTAAAGAAACACTTCATCCTTCAACAGGAAATGGAATACCTCGTTCAGAAATTTATCTTTATGTAGAAAAACCTATGGAATATTATTTACGGGCCATTGAAGCAGGAGCAAAAGCAATCAGCCCATTACAAAAAAGAGACTGGGGTGACGAAGTAGCATATTGTGCTGACTTAGATGGACATATTCTGGCTTTTGCCAAAACACTCGAAACAAAACTCAAATAAACAATACTATTTTATAATATTAAAGTAGGAGGCTATGCATTTTTTATTATTTTTGTAGCTTAATCAAATTAATCAATTATTCATTAAAACACAAAATCTATGTTTAAAAATCATCCTAAAGGATTATTAGCAGCAGCCCTTGCAAATATGGGCGAACGCTTTGGCTTTTATACCATGATGGCAATTTTAGTACTTTTCTTACAGGCTAAATTTGGATTATCAGGTACAAGTGTTGGTATAATTTATTCAATTTTTTACTCTTCTATTTACATTCTTGCATTAGTGGGAGGTATTATTGCCGACAAAACCAGAAATTACAAGGGTACTATTATGACTGGTATAATTTTAATGGCTGTTGGTTATTTTTTGATAGCCATTCCTTCGCCTACACCTACTCCAAACAAAACGCTTTTTCTAACAATGACTTGCATTGGTTTGTTTGTTATTGCTTTTGGAAATGGTTTATTTAAAGGAAATTTACAGGCGTTGGTGGGTCAGATGTACGACAATCCAAGTTTTGGAAAAATGAGAGATTCAGGTTTTTCTTTATTCTATATGTTTATCAATGTAGGTGCCATATTTGCTCCTTTAACTGCTATCGGTGTTAGAAACTGGTGGTTAGGTAAACACGGATTTCAATACAATGCAGATTTACCGGCTTTATGTCATGCTCATTTAGATGGAACTATAAACTCAGGTGCTGCTGAATCGTTAACAAAAATGTCAACAGCAGTAACAGGTTCTCCCGTAACTGATATGACTGCTTTTGCCAAAGATTATTTAAATGTATTTACTACAGGTTTCCATTATGCTTTTGGTGTTGCTATTTTTGCAATGGCTATTTCATTGGTTATATATATCGTAAATAAAAAGAACTTCCCTAATCCAAAGAAAGTTGTTAAAGCCGGATCTCCTATTGATCCTGATGCAATAGTAATGGATATTAAAGAAATTAAACAACGAATGTATGCTTTATTTGCTGTATTTGGTGTTGCAATATTCTTCTGGATGTCATTCCATCAAAATGGATTAACGCTTACTTTCTTTGCAAAAGAATATACAGATCTAAGCATTATGAAAGTCTCTATAGGAAGTATAACTCTAAAGGGAGCAGAGATATTCCAATCTATTAATCCTTTCTTTGTAGTATTTTTAACTCCGTTGGTATTAACATTATTTGGTTGGTTAAGAAGAAAAGGTAACGAACCATCAACACCAAAGAAAATAGCAATAGGTATGTTTATTGCAGCTATTGGGTTTTTAATTATGGTAATTGGATCTTATGTTTATCATCTGCCTTTACACAAAGCAATTGATCCAAATCAAGGCGGTATTCCTTTAGATGAAAGTTTAAAAGTTACACCATTCTTATTAATCGGAACTTACTTTATACTTACTGTTGCCGAATTATTCATCAGTCCTTTAGGCATTTCATTTGTTTCTAAAGTTGCTCCCCCACAATATCAGGGTGTAATGCAAGGAGGTTGGTTAGGTGCCACTGCAGTTGGAAATTCATTTCTATTTATAGGTGCTATATTATATGATACTGTGCCAATCTGGATGACATGGACTTTATTTGTAGCAGCATGTACAATTTCAATGTTTACCATGATATTTATGCTAAAATGGCTTGAAAGAGTTGCAAAATAAACAGCTGAAAATATCTGCAAAAGCCCTGTCATTCAAATTGACAGGGCTTTTGTTTTTCAAGCCCTTTATAGTTATAATATTTAATCAATAAAACATCCTATCAATAAATCAAGAAATCATATTTTTTTATACTTTTGCAGCTTAAT
>CAZCBG010000020.1:0-22220 GCA_964496885.1 uncultured Bacteroides sp.
TTCATCCATTCAAATTATTTCTGTTGCATTTCTCCTGAAATAATTAAAGCCTTTACTGGTGCAAGTCCGGTAGTTGTGCCGTTTTCAATTGCTTTCAATACTGCACCTCCTCCTGTAAATATATAATAATTAGGACTATCGAGGGCCGAAATATAAAGTCCGGGCAAGAGACGTTTGAGTTCCTGCATGGTGTCGCCACCACCATAAAGTTTTATTGCATTCACATTGCTGTCAATCAATTCATCCAGAGCTATTGTTCCCTCGTTAAAAAAAGGAGTATAGCCCATCACCGCATTCACAAAAATAGTCTTGGCTTGATGAAATACTTGCTGAACATTGGCTTCCAAAAATGATTCCTTGGCAATATCCAATACATAATTCAAGGCAGTTCCTGCTTTTATCTCATTGATGTTTTTCAGTCTGTTTTTACCGTTCAATTTACCTTCCATGGTATCAGACTCAATAATATAAGGTAATTCAACTATTTTTCCGGGATATTTTTCAGCAAACTTAACAAATTCAAGGGCATGTTGCATGTCATCTTCTTCTATACCTTTAATAGTGAAATTGTACTTAGCACAAAGGTAAGCATTGTAGATTACACCGCCCAGGACCAAGAAATCAGCCTTTTCCAATAAGGCAAAAAGGGAATCGATTTTGGTGTCGAATTTTGAACCTGCAACTACCGCCAAAAATGGATTTTCGGGATGGTAAATTCTTTCGAGGTTGGCAATTTCTTTTTGCATCAGAAAACCTGCGTAGGAAGGTAGATACTGACTTACCTGTACCGTTGAAGCGTGAGCCTGCCAGGAACCGAAAGCATCGTTGATAAAGATATCAGCCAGACCAGCCAATTGGTTGGCAAAACGATCCGCTTCTTCGCCTTTGGCTTCTTCTCCTGCAAACCAACGGGTATTTGGAAGGTAAATCCCATCGATGAGACCTTCCTTCAGATCCCTTATAAGGTGATTTACAGAGGTTTCCACACCCAGATAACCTTGTTTTTCGCGGGCAAAAAACTCAGGAACCTTTAAACTGATATGCAGTTTTTGCTGAATATAATCAACGATAGGCTGGATAGAAGTTTTCTCGCTGATCATAATTTCTCCTGTTTTTTTATCTTTTGGACGACCAACGTGGGTCATCAGTATGATTTTGCCACCTTTCGAAATAATATGGAACAAGGTTCCAATGGTTGCATCAATACGATAAGGATCGTGGATGATTCCATTTTTTACTACATTGTGATCGACTCTTACCAAAACAATTTTACTTTTTAAATCAGCCTGCTGAATCAAAGGGATCTGAAGATTTTCCATGACATTAATGGTTAGTGGTTATTAAGTTATTATGTTATTGATTTATTGAGCTTTTACGAAGTTTCGGACGATTAATAAAAATTAAAAATAAATTTGTCATATTATCTGTATTTTTAAGCACTCTAAGTACTTTATGTACTTTATTTATAGTGTTTACAAAAAATCCAGTCTGTTTGCTTAAATTGTGCTATAGCTTTTTTTGTCATTCCGAGCGATAGCAAGGAATCTCAATAATATTGGATTCATATTTTATGAGATGCTTCCTTCGTCAGCATGACAAAAGAGTATTTAGTACAAAAAATTATAGCAATCATAAATAATATTTTTAATAAAAAACGCCCCATTCGGAGCGTTAGTATATTAATTTCAGATTTATTCAACAATTGTATTCCAGTTATAAGTATCTTCTACTTCACCTTCCTGAATTGCTCTCAACATATTGTAGAGTTTGGTAGAAACCGGACCCGCTTTACCATCTTTACAATAGAGAAATTCTTTCATGGTATCTCTATCCTGAATTTTTTTGATAGGAGAAATAACGGCTGCCGTTCCACAGGCACCTACTTCTTCAAAATCACCTAATTCGTCAACACTTACATGACGTTGTTCTACCGTTAAGCCCATATCTGAAGCCAGTTGACGAAGACTCATATTGGTAATGGATGGTAATATTGAGTTGGAAGAAGGTGTGATATATTTATTGTCTTTGATAGCAAAAAAATTAGCTGGACCCGCTTCATCAATATATTTCTTTTCTTTGGCATCTAAGAACAATACCGAAGCAAAACCTTCATCATGGGCTCTTTCGCCTGCTCTTAAACTTGCCGCGTAGTTACCTCCTACTTTATAGCAACCGGTTCCAAGCGGAGCGGCTCTGTCATAGTCGCGACAAATCTGTATACTCACCGGATTAAACCCTTCTTTAAAGTAAGGACCTACAGGGCCTACAAAAACCATGAATAAATACTCATTGGCTGGTTTCACCCCAACCTGTGCTCCTGAACCAAACAAAACTGGACGAATATACAATGAAGCCCCTTCTCCGTAAGGTGGGATGTATTTTTCATTCATTTTAACCGCCTTAAGGACTGCATCTCTGAATAAATCGGTAGGAATCTGCGCCATCATAATTCCATAGGCAGAATTCTGCATGCGTTTGGCATTTTCTTCCAAACGGAAAATTCTTACTTTTCCATCTTTTCCTCTGAATGCTTTCAGTCCTTCAAAAGCTTCCTGGCCATAATGCAACGCAGTGGCAGCTATATGGATGTTCACATATTCCGAAGAGGAAATTTCGAGTTGCCCCCATTCGTTGTTACGAAAGTAGCAGCGTACATTGTAATCGGTTTTAAAATAACCAAATGGTAAATTTTTCCAATCAATCGTATTCATATCTTTGAGTATTTGCTGTTTATGACCTTTAAAATCAGTTTATAAAACAGGGTAAAATTAGAAATTTATTTCCAATTAACCTATCTTCTATCGAAATAAAATGAAAAGAAAATAACTTTTATTTATATTGCAATCAATCAATAGTTTATGATAATTGTTTTTTACTTTTGATAAAAACATGACATTTTGTCATACTTTATTATTGGCATACCCTTTGATAGAGTATGAAAAAATTAAAAAATTTATACAATGCAAAAAGGTAAAATAAATGTACAAACGGAAAATATTTTTCCAATTATAAAAAAGTTCCTGTATTCTGATCATGAAATATTTTTAAGAGAGCTTATTTCCAATGCTGTAGATGCAAGCCAGAAATTAAAAACACTTTCTGCCCTGGGTAAATTCAAAGGAGAATTGGGAGATTTAACGGTTCATGTCAGTTTCGATAAAGATAAAAAAACGATTACCATCAGCGACAAAGGCATCGGCATGACAGCTGATGAAGTAGAAAAATACATCAACCAGATTGCTTTTTCGGGTGCCGAAGAATTTGTTGAAAAATACAAAGACAAAAGCGATTCCGATACCCATGCCCTGATTGGGCATTTCGGACTTGGATTTTATTCTTCGTTTATGGTAGCCAAAGAAGTAGAAATTCATACCAAATCATATATAGATGGCAGCAAAGCTGTAAAATGGGTATGTGATGGAAGTCCTGAATACAGCCTGAGCGATATCAAGAAAAAAGAAAGAGGTACTGATATTATTCTTCACATAGCCGAAGATTCCGAGGCTTTTCTGGAAGAACATAAATTGCTGGACTTACTCAAAAAATACTGTAAATTTTTACCGGTTGCCATCCAATTCGGTACAGAAAAAAGCTGGGAAAAAATAGAAGGTGAAAAAGATGAAAAAGGAGAGGATAAAACCATAGAAGTGGAAAAACCCCGTATCATCAACAATACTAAACCATTGTGGACCATCAAGCCTTCAGAACTTACAGATGAGGATTATTCGAAATTCTATCATGAACTCTATCCTTATACTTTTGATGAACCTTTGTTCAACATCCATCTGAATGTAGATTATCCATTTAACCTGACCGGTGTTTTGTATTTCCCTAAGGTGAAGAAAAACCTGGAAGTTCAGAAAGATAAAATTCAGTTGTACTGCAACCAGGTATTTGTTACCGATTCTGTTGAAGGCATTGTGCCTGATTTTTTAACACTCTTGCATGGAGTATTAGATTCACCCGATATTCCGCTGAACGTATCACGCAGTTATCTGCAGAGCGATGCCAATGTCAAGAAAATTTCGAGCCATATCACTAAAAAAGTAGCAGATAAACTGGAAGATATTTTCAAAAACAAACGCGAGGAATTTGAAACCAAATGGGACGATATCAAAGTATTTATTGAATATGGGATGATTACCGAAGAAAAATTTGCCGAAAGAGCCGAAAAATTCTGTTTGCTCAAAAATACCGAAGGAAAATGCTTTACTTTTGATACTTACAAAGAGCTTGTTAAAGATTTACAAACAGATAAAGACAAAAAAATGGTCTATCTGTATACCAACAATGTGGAAGATCAGCACAGTTACATACAACTGGCCAAAGACAAAGGCTATGATGTATTGGTAATGGATGGTGTGCTGGACAGTCACTTTATCAATCTGATGGAAAGAAAACTTGATAACATCTCTTTTGTTAGAGTTGACGCAGACACCATAGAAAAACTCATTAAAAAAGACGAAGAAATTCCTTCTAAACTGAACGATACTGAAAAAGAAAAACTGAAACCCATCTTTGAAAAAAATGTTGAGAAATCAAAATTCACCATTGTATTGGAAAGTCTTAGCGAAAGCGATCAGCCAGTATTAATTACTCAGCCTGAGTTTATGCGAAGAATGAAAGATATGTCGGCCATGGGTGGAGGTATGTCGTACATGGGCAATATGCCGGAAATGTACAATATGGTGGTAAACATCAATCATCCATTGATTGGTCAGATATTGAATGATGCCGATGAAAGCAATCAGAATAAAACCGTAAAACAGTTGACCGATCTGGCATTATTATCGCAAAACTTATTGAAAGGTGAAGCCCTGACTGAATTTATCAAAAGAAGTGTGGATATTATCAAATAATAAAGACAGAAAAAATTCGTAAAACCTATAATTATCAAAAATTTATAGTATTTTTGTATCATTATAAATACGAAATCTATAAAATACATTGAATAATAGTCACGGGGTGACTTCTGTCAAATTATCAAAATTTAATAACTGATTATCAATGAGTCACGGAGTGGCTCGTTGATTTCAGTAAGAAAAAAAATCAATTTATAAACTTAAAAACAAAAATTATGAAATTAAGTAAAGGATGGATCATCGCCATTGCTGCCATAGCAGTCGTTTTCTTACTAATTATGTCGATAGTAAGTATGTATAATAAAATGCCTAATTTAGAAGAAGGCGTTAACAGCCAATGGGCTAAAGTAGAAAGTGCCTATCAACGCAGATCTGATTTAATTCCCAATCTGGTGAATACTGTAAAAGGAGTTGCTAATTTTGAACAACAGACATTGATAGGTGTCGTAGAAGCACGTGCAAAAGCTACATCGGTAACTATTGATCCTACAAAACTCAATGCAGCTTCAATGCAGCAATTTCAGAAAGCCCAGGATGGATTGGGTTCTGCACTCTCCAAATTAATGGTAGTTGTTGAAAAATATCCTGAATTAAAAGCCACTCAGAACTTCCTCGAACTTCAGTCACAACTGGAAGGAACCGAAAACCGTATCAATGTTGAAAGGAATAAGTTTAACGAAGAAGCTCAGAAATACAATTCTTTTATCCGCAGATTCCCGAACAATATGTTTGCCGGAATGTTTGGTTTCCAGAAGAAAGCCTATTTTGAAGCTACTGCAGGTGCAGAAAAAGCACCCGAAGTAAAATTCTAAGCATACATTAGAAGCAATCAAGCATAAAATTAATACTGAGGTTGTCACCAAAAAGTGATGGTCTCAGTATTCATCATTTATATTTCATCATTTATCATTTATACCTATACCATGGGAACAAATGCAGCACAGTTCTTTACTAAGGAACAAAAAGAGGACATTCAGCAAGCAATTTTAAATGCTGAACTCGATACTTCAGGCGAAATAAAAATACATATCGAAAACAACTGCCCTGGTGATGTATTGGACCGTTCGGCCTTGCTTTTCGAAAAATTGGGAATGAAAAAAACCCAACTCCGCAATGGAGTATTAATTTACCTTGCATTGAATCATCGTAAGTTTGCTATTATCGGCGATTCCGGTATCAATGCAGTGGTTCCTGAAAATTTCTGGGACAACATCAAAGATGATATGCTTAGCAGATTCAGAGAAGCCCGTTTTTCTGAAGGCTTAATACTGGCTGTTTCTAAATCAGGCGAGCAACTGAAAAAGTATTTCCCTCATCAAAAAGATGATGTAAATGAAATATCAGACGAAATTTCTTTTGGAAATAATTAAAAAAATGCAAGCCTTTTCATTCATTAAATGTTTATAGCATATGTTATCATCTTTCAAAAATAGTAGTAGATTTTATATCAAACAACTCATCATTGCATTGGTCTTTTTATTGCCAAGCATTGCAATATCTCAGAATTTACCCGAAAAACCCAATCCTCCAAGGTTGGTAAACGATTATACAAATACATTGTCGCCCGAAGAAGCGAATAGACTTGAATCAAAATTAGTAGTATATTCCGATTCTACTTCAACACAAATCGTGATTGTAATCATTGATGATTTACAAGGCTACGAAAGATCAGATTATGCTGTGAAAATCGCCGAAAAATGGGGCGTTGGTCAAAAAGGAAGCAACAATGGAATCTTGGTTCTAATAAAACCAAATGGAAAGCAAGGTGAAAGAGGTGCCTTTATTGCAGTAGGTTATGGCTTAGAACCAGTCATCACCGATGCTTTGTCGAGAAGAATTGTTGAAAATGAAATGATTCCAAATTTTAGAGAAAACAGATTCTATGCAGGTTTAGATCAGGCAACAACCATACTTATGAAATTGGCATCTGGCGAATTTCCTCCAGGGTATAATAAAAATACAAAATCAAAACCAAAAGCTATTGGTTTCTTGGTCCCGATATTTATCATCCTCATCGTATTGTTAATGATAAAAAAAGGCGGAAACAATACCATGAGTGGTGGTGGTAAAAGCAATTCTTTCTGGACAACCTTGTTTTTACTGTCAGCAATGAATAGTAGTGGGAGTGGTAGCTGGGGAGGGTTTTCGTCTGGTGGCGGCAGTAGTGGCGGCGGAGGTGGATTTGGTGGCTTTGGCGGTGGTAGCTTTGGTGGCGGTGGTGCCGGTGGAAGTTGGTAGTTATTGTCAGACATACATATATTTGAATAAATTTAATTTTAGTTTGAATGTTTAAAAAAAAGCAAATTATTGCTTTAAGTTTCTTTTTGATTGCACTTTGTTTCCAGTCGCATGCTCAGATATCGATTGCGAGTGGTATTGGTATGACACCTTTGCAACTGGTTCAGAATTTTTTAGTGGGAAATGGGGTTATTATCAGCAATGTAAAGTTTAACGATTCTCCAAATACTATCAGTGTTTCCAATCAAATAGGTTCTTTTTCAAGCGGAACGCCTACTAATTTAGGCTTTAATACAGGATTAACGATTGCAACCGGTGGCGTTCAGGTGGCTACCAATGGAGCTTTAACTTTATCTGTAACTGGACCTTCGATTAATTCAGATGTACAACTTCAAACTTTAAAGCCCGGTAAATCATTATTGGATGTTGCCCGTTTAGAATTTGATTTTATTCCAAGTTCCGATACAATCAGATTCCGCTATGTATTTGCCTCCAACGAATATCTTACGGCTGTTTGTACAAATTATGACGATATTTTTGGTTTCTTTATTTCCGGAGTCAATCCGGCAGGAGGAAATTATGTGAATAAAAATATTGCCTTGGTTCCCGGAACGACCCTTCCAGTGAGTATCAATACTATCAATGGCGGTAGTGCCAATGGAACTGTAACACCTTGTTATCTAACCTATACTCAATATTATCACTTGCTTACCCAGAATCTGACCTATAGAGGGGCCACTGTTCCATTAACAGCCTGGGCAAAAGTAGTACCCTGTACTTCTTATCATATTAAAATGGCCATCTGTGATGTTTCTAATGCGATTTATGATTCAGGTGTTTTTTTTGAAGCTAACAGTTTTACAAGCCCTCAATTGATCGTAAGCCAAACGTTTTCGCAAGCTTCTGTTTCCGATACCTTTATGATTAGAGGTTGTAACAATGCGGTGATCAAGCTTAAATTACCCAATCGTTTCAATTACAATTATCCAGTTCCAATTATCAAACAGGGTACAGCCCTCAATGGAGTTGACTATCCAGCTATACCTGACACTGTTTTTATACCTGCCAATACCGATTCAATACTTTTGACCGTAATACCTTTCAACAATGCAACGTTTACGACACCCAAAGTAATGACCTTGCTTATCAAGACTTCTGCCTGTAATTACGATACAATTAATATAACGATTTTACCCAATTTGCCATTAATTGCTTCAGCCTTTGGTGATACTTCCATTTGCGATTTGAGTACGATTCCCATTTCGGTGACTGGAAGTGGAGGCATAATGCCTTATCTTTTTACATGGAATAACGGAGATACCAATACCCATCGAAGTGTAAGCCCAACCACTACAACTATGTATCAGGTAACGCTTAAAGATAAGTGTAACCAGACTTCAAAAGATTCTGTGCTGGTTGCTGTTTACCCTGGTTTTACACTTTCGATTTCAGCAAATCCAACAACGATTTGTTTGGGCGAATCGGTACACTTAAATGTTGGAGGTGGGCTTAAATATCTTTGGAAATCCAGTATTACTGATCCAAGCTTGCCGTCCCAGGATACCCTGCACAATCCCATTGTTAAACCATTGGGGACCACTTTGTATCGTGTAACTGCTTATGATAGTCATGGTTGCAAAGGAAGAGATTCTATTCAGGTAATTGTTCATCCTTTGCTCAATGCAGCTATCATTGCCAATCCTAATCCGGTTTCAATATTTGATCCCATCGTTCATTTTACTGATGCTTCATCGGGAAGTAATGCATGGTTATGGAATACAGGTGATGGTTTTACTTCCAATGTGCATGATTTTTATCATTCTTATAGCAATCTAATAGCTGGAAATTATCATGTTACACTTGTGGTAAGCAATGCCAGCGGCTGTCTTGACTCAGCCCACATTGTAGTAACGGTATATCCTGAAATAAAAATATTTATTCCCAATGCTTTTACACCGGATGTTCCATCATTAAATAATGTTTTCAAAGCTTATGGAGAAGGTATGGTATCGTTTGAAATGTTTATTTACAACCGATGGGGACAACTAATATTCTCATCTAAAGATATTGAAATGGGTTGGGATGGTAAATTCCAGAACGAGGCAGCTGAATCTGGCGTTTATGTATATTCCATTTATTATAAAGACTTTCTTGGAAAAGAATACAATAAAAACGGCTCTGTCTCTCTGATCAGATAATTGGCTGCGATAATTATTCAGTTATCAATAAAGCTACCTGGTAATAGTTGTTGACAGCTCCTATCAGTTTCGTTTTTATATAATAAGATTCACAAAAACATTTGAAGGCGAAAAATTCATGATTGGGCACATTGAATTCGTCGAAAAACAAAATATCTCCCTTTTTGAAATAAGGAGCCAGACTTGTAAGTGCATATAGGGTAGATGAAAACAAATCAGCATCTAAATGAATGATTTTTCTTTTCCCATTGCTAACCTGATAAGTTGAAAGAAAATCCGGTAATGTTTCCTGAAACAATCCTTTCATAAATTTTACTCTATCATCATCAATAACAGGTATATTGGCTGTCATATCACCTTTTCTGAAGGTTCCCCAATTTTCGGGTAATCCTTCAAAAGTATCGAAACCGTAAAACTGAGTGCCTTTGTTTTGAGTATTTGCTACCCACCATTTTATGGATTCCCCTTCACACACACCAAATTCCAGATAATCAAAAGCTTCCAAGTTCAAAGATAATGTATCGATTACATATTGATAGAGTTGATATCTTTTCGTATGGTCTCTTTTTAAGGAATAAAAATCATTCAGGATATTATGTTGATCCTGTTGAGCAATCCATTTTGTAAGACTCAGCGTATTGGACATCATGAGGAATGGATTGCTAAGCCATCCTAAGAAAAGGTGAGGTCTGATTACCAATACAAAACCTTTTAAATATGTTAAGATTTTAATAATTAACGCTTTCATTTATTTGCTGTTTAGTTTTTTTACTGTTTACAACACTTTTATATCACACCCAAAAATTCATGGTATGCTTTCAAAGTTGTAATTACATCAGATTTAATGTATATGAATTGGTCAACACCCAAAGCTTTGAATTCCGCTAGTTGTTCTTTAGGATAGCCAGCTATTGTAATATTTATGTTAGTGTTGGCTGATTTAAGAACACTAGCGATGATTGGAACTATTTCGGTGTATTCTTCGTCAGAACTGCAAAGTACGACAATATCGGCTTTGGCTTCAAGGGCAGCTTTCGCTCCTTCAACAGCTGTGCTGAAACCGTTGGAGTCAATAATCTCGTAGCCTGCACAACCAAAAAAATTAGTGGCAAAAGTTGCACGTGCTTTTCGCATGGCAATATTCCCATAAGTAAGCAGGAATACAACCGGTTTTTTCATGCCTTCATTCACATATATTTCTGTAGCTAAGCGAAGCTCTTCAATAGCTTCAGCCCCTCGATAGATTTTGAGCTGTTTGTATTTCGATGGTTTAATCTTTGTTTCTATTTCAATTTCCTGAATCTTATCGATCATCGTTTCAGTAAGGTTGGGATATTGATTGGTACCAAGGAGGGTGGTTTTACGGCTTGACAATTCTAGGTCGCGAATATGAGCAGTGTTTTCAATTTCTGTTTGAATAAATTCAGTTTTTACAGCTTCGGCAAAACCGCCCATTCCTTCAATTTTCTTAAACAAATCCCAGGCAAAACTAGCGATGGCATTGGTCAGTTTTTCGATATAATAGGAGCCTGCTGAAGGATCTATGATTTTATCAAGGTAAGATTCTTCCTTCAATATTATTTGTTGATTACGAGCAATTCTGGTTGAAAAATCATCCGTTTCTTTGAAAACTTCATCAAAAGGCAAAACCGTAATAGAATCAGCACCGCCGATGGCTGCCGACATTGCTTCGGTAGTGGTACGCAACATATTTACATAAGGATCATAAACCGTTTTGTTCCAGATAGAAGTCGTATTATGTACAAATACCTGCATCGATTCTTGCTGGGTAGGATGGTATTGTTCCACTATTTTTGCCCAAAGTAAGCGTGCAGCACGTATTTTGGCTATTTCCATAAAATAGTTGGACCCTATTGCAAATGAGAAGACAAAATTAGGACAAAGCTTATCAATATTGTTTCCCTTGCTGGCTAATTTATACAGATATTCATTGGCTGAAGCCAGTGTAAAAGCCAATTCTTGAACCAAAGAAGCACCTGCATTGTGGAATAAATGTCCGTTTACCGTAATTACTTTGAAATTGGGGAGCGATTTTTCACATAAATGCAATAAATATTCGGCTTCAACTAAATTGTTTTCGAAAGTGGTATAATAATCTCCATGTAGGAGCAAATAGCTAAAAGGATCAAAATTAATAGAGCCCAATACTTTTTGTGTATCCACGTTGTTAGCTTTTAAAAAGCCTAAAAATAAATCAAGGGTCAGCGGAAATGAGCGCGAAGAGATAAAATTGATTTTAACTTTTGTTACATCTATCCCATTGAGCAACGTTGCCATATCATTGGCCGTCTTTACCTCTTTAACTTTGAATCCGATAGAAGTTGCCCCTCTTTTAACCGCATCCATGGCCACTTTGTTTGCTTTGACAATATCTTTGGCATCAATATCCTGGCGAATATCCCAGCAGTTATTTTGTGTTTTGTTTCCTCTGATAAAGGGTGCTTCTCCCGGATTGGCTTTCAGAAATGAAAGATTTTCCAAATCTTCGGCCCTGTAATAAGGTTTTACCTTAATCCCTTCCAAGGTTTCCCATACCAGTTTCTTCTCATAATCAGCTCCTTTTAAATCGGCATGAATAACAGCTTCCCATTCTGGCGTGGTTACCAGAGGGAATTCCGAAAACAATTTTGATGCTTTATTTTCCATTACGTATATTTTTATAAAGATTGGTAATTGTATAAACCCAGTATATCGCTGACTTATATAAAATTACTCTTTAATTTAAAACTTTTTTATCGGCATACAAAAGTAAAAAAAATCATTAAGAATTCCTAAACCCTTTTTTTACTTATCATTGACAAAATTATTGAGTTTTCAGTTAAGTAATCATTTTAATTTAAATTGCTTTGATATTCTATTGATTAAAATAGCTTATTTTTGCCTCATGCAATTATTTTTCAGAACTTACGGCGAAGGACAGCCTTTGATTATTATTCATGGCTTGTTTGGAATGTCCGATAACTGGGTAACACATGCCAAAATACTGGCCGAAAATTTTAAGGTTTATATTCCCGATATGCGGAATCACGGACAATCTGGACATAGTGACACGATTAACTACAACCTGATGGCCGATGATCTTCTGAACTTCATCCTAGAGCACGACATTGTAAACCCAATCATCATGGGTCATTCTATGGGAGGGAAAATTGCCATGCAATTTGCTTTTGATTATCCTGATAAGCTATCGAAACTAATTGTAATTGATATAAGTTTGAAGGAATATACCCATAGCGATTTTAATTATCAATTGATCTATGCTTTGCTGGCGATTGATTTTACCAAAACAAAATCACGTAAAGAAATTGAAACCCAACTCGATCAAACTATACGAAATGAACGCATTCGTATGTTTCTGATGAAAAACCTCTATTGGACTGCTGAAAAAACGTTGGCATGGCGATTCAATCTGAAGGATATTTTCAACAATATGGATGCGCTTTTTGATGAAATACAATCCAAAAAACAGTTTAATAAGCCTTGCTTAATTATCAGAGGTGGGCAATCCGATTATATATTAGATCAGGATTTCTTAGTTTTACAAAAGAATTTCCCTTATGCTATTTTAAAAACAATTCCCAATGCAGGCCATTGGGTTCAAGCAGATGAACCTAAGCTATTTATGGATGTTTTAAATGAATTTTTAAGTTAAAAAACAAAGCCTTGAAAACATAATATTTTCAAAGCTCTGTAATATATCGTTTCAGTGATCAATGAATAACCTAATAACTTAATAACCAATAACCGATAACCAATTCCCAACTTAATATCTTTCAATGCTAATGGATGAAACTGCAGCATCAATATTGACGTAGATTTTATTTGGATATTTTTCAAAATCAGTTGTTCGGTATTTATTATCGGATGTTTTATTGAATCCATATAAATTTTTACTTGACAATACATTATTCCCATCTAATTCGCATCCTGAATTCATAGGGATGTAAATTTTTATTGAAGAAGCACCTGCTTCAATCTTAATATTTACAAGTGCTTGCTTGTTGCCGATTTTAAGTTTAATATTCGTTGCTCCACCTTCAAAATCAATATTTCTTAGCTTGAATTCAGATAAATCAAAATTAATACTCGATGCACCTGCTTCAAGGTGTAAATCCCATATAGGATTGGGGTTCAGTGCTATTTTTGTTGAATTTCCTTTGTGGTTGTTGGTAATTTTAACTACATTGCTTTCAATTCCAATTTCAACAATTTTTGAACTATCGTCATCAGAAGTATTTATTTTATAATCACCAATATTTCCTTTACTTTCGAATGAGATGAGCTTATTGGTAGTACCTGAAATATTATAATCACCAGCAACAGCATCTAACTTTAACACTGCCCGGCTAACGGTTGTATCATAGTCTTCTTCTATCTTTTGTTCCTTCCAGTTTGTTTTATCGTCGTTGTATTTCCAGTTCCAGCAAAAGGAGTCATTACATTGATATGCATTGAGAATAAAAAGACCTCCAACCAATACCAGGACCGATAGAATAAATTTAATATATTCCTGAACAGGTATCAGCGAAATGCCCCAGATGATGAGTAAAAGAGGCCAGAGCTGTAAAATTCCAAACCAATTAAAATGGACGATATCCATGTTCTTTAAGATTATCATTACCCCAAAGGCTATCAATACGACGCCCCAGAATATGCCTTTGTATTTTATTTGTTTCATTTTGTATATGATTTTATTTGTTTATAAACCATTATCATTTTTTTTCTTACCAATGTTTCTTAGTAAAATGGTTATCCCAACAACTATAAGAATAACAGGCCAGATGTCTCCAAAATCAATATTGGGGACAAAACGGTCAACGAGAAATAGTATTCCTAATGTAATAAGTACCAACCCACCGGTTAAATTACTGTGATAATTTCTTTTTTCTTTTTTTGTTTCAAATTGATTTTCCATATTTGTGTTTGTATTATTATTTGTATTTTCTGAATTTTTAGGTTCCGTTTTTTCGGTTATAATTAAAGTTTGCTTTGGAATTACTATCCATAAGATAATATAAATAAGTATACCACCTCCTCCGCCTAAAGCTGCAATCACAAAAGCAATTCTAACGATAACCGGGTCAATGTTAAAATGTTCTGCCAAACCGCCGGCAACACCTGCAAAAGTTCTTTGGGTAAGACTTCTGTATAATTTTTTATCTGCTGTCATTTTTAATTGATATTAAATGATTATTATTGAATTTTGAAAGGAGCTTCCGGCATCATTATCCATAAGATAATATAAACAATAAATCCTGCGCCAAAGATAGCTGTTAGTACAAATAATATTCTTATGATTACAGGATCTACATTGAAATATTCACCAATGCCTCCACAAACGCCACCAATAACACGGTTGACTGTACTTCTTAAAAATCTTTTTGGTTCCATTTTTTTAATTTTTTATTGTTTGACGCATTCATTCATTGGTAAGTTACAAACTTACTGCTTAAAAACTTTAAAAACGATATTTTTTTCAAAAATGATACATAATAGAATAAAAAAAAGCAGCCAATAAAGCTGCTTCTTCTAATTGGTTGGTAAATTGACACTACCAGATAATAGCACGATCTGCTTCAGGCTTGTAGCGTTTGTCAGTAGCAATTATTGGAAATGCTTTGTAAAATGCAGGGATGTTATATACAATACAATTTACTCTTGCCACAGCTGGTGAATGAACATCTTCTTTTAAGCGGCTCATCAATTCTTTGTCGCGGATACTACCTCTCCATACTTGAGCATACGACAAAAAGAAACGTTGTTCGGGCGTAAATCCGTCAATGGATTTGATTTTTTTACCTTCTATCGCTTTTTGCAATGCAGCAAAAGCAATGGTTACACCACCTAAATCAGCAATATTTTCACCTATGGTTAGTTTTCCATCTACATGCAATGAATCTAAAATTTTAAAATTATCATATTGATCAATCAATACTCTTGTTTGGTTTTTAAAATTAACGGTATCTTCTTTTGTCCACCAATCGCGTAAATTTCCTTCTTTGTCATATTGACGACCCTGATCATCAAATCCATGGGTCATTTCGTGACCGATAATTGCTCCGATAGCCCCATAGTTAACAGCATCGTCTGCATTCATAAAAAAGAAAGGAGGTTGTAAAATTCCGGCAGGAAAAACAATCTCGTTCATATTTGGACTATAATAGGCATTGATAGTCTGTGGAGTCATTCCCCATTCTGTACGGTCAACGGGTTTGCCAATTTTTGCCAGTTCACGGGCAAATGTAAAACGGCTTGCATTGCTTACATTTTCAAAATATGAATTTTTAGCAATTGTTAAACTGCTGTAATCAATCCATTTATCAGGATAACCAACTTTTACATTGATCTTTTCAAGTTTAAGAATAGCCTCTTTCTTGGTTACATCACTCATCCATTTCAGCTGTTGAATTCGGTTTTTTAAACTTGCTTTTAAATTACCACATAATTCAAGCATTCGTTGTTTGGCCTTGGCGGGAAAGTATTTTTCAACATAAAGTTGGCCAACGGCTTCTCCCAAAGCATCAGAGGTTTCGCTCAGAACTCTTTTCCAGCGTGGTTTCATTTCAGTTACACCTCTTAATACAGTTCCATTGAATGCAAAATTTTCTTTTACAAAAGCATCAGATAAATAAGGTGCTGAAGTACAAAGCAGATTCCATTTGAAATAGGTTTTCCATTGTTCGACAGGAATTTTTATAATCATTTTACCTATTTCGGCCATGAATTTAGGTTGCCCAACGTTGATTTCATCGGTTTTAACTAAACCCAATGTTTGAAAATAAGCAATCCAATCGAATTGAGGAATCATTTTTTTCAATCCTTCTAAATTGGTTTTGTTGTAGTTAGAAATAGGATCACGCAATTCCAGACGAGTAGAAGAAGCTTTGGCTAATTGGGTTTCTAATTGCATGATTTGATCTGCAATTTTAGCTGAATTATCTTTGGATTCACCACTTAATTCAAACATTTTGGCAATGTGTTTTACGTATTCACCACGAATTACTTTAGAACGTTCGTCTTTTGACAAATAATAATCTCTGTCGGCCAAACCCAACCCACCTTGATGGAAATTTGCGATGATGGCATTGCTGTTCTTTTCGTCTTGACCGGGATAAAAATAAAATAAAGTTGACATACCTGAAGATTGCATGTAAGCAATATATTTCTGGACATTTAATGCGGATTTGATAACGGCAATTTTATCTAATTCTGGTTGAATAGCTTTGATGCCATCTCTTTCAATTTTTACTGTATCCATACCACTGGCATAGAAATCGCCAATTTTTTGATGAACAGAACCAGGTTTTGCGACTTTTTCTTTAGAAGCTTCATCCATAATGGTTTGTAACTGAAGGTAGTTTTCTTCCATCAAAGTTTCAAATGCGCCCCATCGGCTATTATCAGCGGGAATTGGATGATTTTTTATCCATTGTCCATTGGCATATTGATAAAAATTATCACCTGGGCGAATGGTTGTGTCCATATTGGAACAACTGATTGCTGCTTCGTCATTTGTTGTATCATTTTTTTTAGGTGTACAGCCCACAATCATTGTTAATGCAATGATTCCTGCAAAAGTAGAAGTAATTGATTTGGTTTTCATTGAGTTGATTTATTATGTGTTAAAATTTTAAAACGGGCAAAAATAATTATTATTTGATGAAGAAAGTTTTTTTTAATGATTTATTATGAATAATTGTACTTTTGGAGAATAATATCCGTTACTAATTAAAAATAGAAAAAGATAAAATGGGGAAAAGAAGTTTAGTATTCGTTGCTGCAGTTATGCTTTGGAGCCTTGGTTTTTCACAAAAAAAAGAAAATCAGCTTAAAATTTTATTTGGAAAACTTCGCTGTGATAAACAAATTGAAGTTACAAGAGATCAAATTCTTAAAGAAGGAAAACTCACATTTGTTGTAAATGATATCGATACCGTCAAAACTGTAAGTTATACCATGCAAATGTTGAAAGGGGACGACTTGACAGAAAAACTGCCATTAAATAGTCCTGTTTTTACACTTCGTATTAAAAATTATTTTAAATATAATAAAAACGAAGCAAAAACTAAAAAGATTTGGATAGAGAATATTAAAGTTGAATACATGGGAGAAACATACAAACTTCCCATGTTTACAATGCTTGTAAAAGAATAGTTTGGAAGCTGAAAAATATTAGATAAAGCTTATTCCATATATTTGACTTCCGAATGAATAGTAATTATGGTAGGAGTAAGCAGCTATCCCCATAACTCAGAAAACGATACTCGTTGTTGAGGGCGTAATCATAGATTTCTTTCCATTGTGTTCCAATCATCGCACAGATTAAGAGCAATAAAGTAGAACGGGGCTGATGGAAATTGGTAATGATGCCTTTGGCAATTTTAAATTGATAACCAGGGAGTATCATCATTTGCGTTTGTCCGCTTAAGACTTCTAAATTACGCTCTTTCATAAAAACGAGAATGTTTTGCAATGCCATCACTGCAGTAATTTCCGCATTGTATTTTCCCTGATATGCATCCCATTGTATAACTTCCAATTCATCATAAATTTGACCGTCAACAGCTAATTTAACACCAAACCAGTACATTGATTCAAGGGTACGGGCACTGGTAGTTCCAACAGGGATAATGGTTTTGTCAATATTCTGTATCAGCTTTTCAACCAGCTTACGTTCGATGTATACGTTTTCGCTGTGCATCGTATGTTGGTCGATAGTTTCAGAAGTTACTGGTTTAAACGTTCCTGCTCCAACGTGCAGTGTTAGGTTTTCGCATGCAATTCCTTTTAATCTTAGTTTTTCAAAAGTTGTTGCAGTGAAATGCAGTCCGGCAGTGGGTGCAGCCACTGAACCATCTTCAGCTGCATAAACTGTTTGATAGCGCATGGCATCTGATGCTACTGCCTCTCTGTTTAAATAAGGAGGTAAAGGAATAATACCTAGTTTGTCCAATACCTCTGCAAAGGAAAGGGATGCATCATCCCACGAAAATGCAATGATCCAGGCGTTTTCAACAGCCTTGATGCGCTCAGCTTTTATGGTATGAGTTGAACCATTGTGTTCAAATTGTTTCAGCAAAAATTGATCTTTCCATCGTTTGTTGTTGCCCACAAAACATTTCCATACGCAATTGCCTTTCTGTTGAAATGCCAATTGAATATCTATTGCAGCATCAGCAGGCTCCAGACAAAACACTTCGATGACAGTTCCCGTTGTTTTTTTAAACAATAAGCGGGCATGGATAACCTTGGTATTGTTGAATACCAACAAAGTATTTTCATGTAATAAATCAGGTAATTCTGTAAACAAATGTGAAGTGTATAGGCCTTTTTTGCAGACCAATAATCTCGATGCATCACGATTTTCTAGTGGAAAACGCGCAATACGATCATCAGGTAAGGGATAATCAAAGTCGTTGATATTAATTTTACCTGGATCTATCATATGTAATTTTTGCAAAGCCAAGAAAGGAAATTTAAGCAGTAAACTGTAAAATAAAAAAACGCCAACTATTTAATATAATTGCCGTTTTTTAGTGACCCCGGCAGGATTCAAACCTGCAACCTTCTGATCCGTAGTCAGATACTCTATTCAGTTAAGCTACGGGGCCTTTTTTTGAGGCTGCAAAGATACTAATTTTATTTTTCATATTTATTTTTCTTTGAAATTTTAAACAATTTTCTGCGTTAATCTTATCAAAGACTGAAATTTCAATTAATTTTGTATGCTAAATTATTAAGCAAATCCTATTATGGCTGTTTATCAGAAAATATGTTTATTACTGCTTGGCTTATTGTTAGGCATTACTACTTTATTTGCTCAATTTTCAGCAAAACCAATTAATGTTATGCCTCCTCTCAACATTGAAAATGATAATACCAATAGTAATAAAAAGGAATTTGGTGCTCCTGACCGTCGTGGCCTGGTTTTTGGTTTTAATATGGGTATGTTGAAAGCGAATGGGCATTCAGCACTTTATTACAGTGGCAGTGATAAAAATGAAAACAACATTAAATATATTATAAGCAATCCTTATTATTATAACGAAATAAAACACCAACTAAATGAACGTGAATTTACACTTTATACGGTCCCTACTACCATGTCATACGACGCTTCCATTATGGTCGGGTTTCATGCAAGGTATAACTTTACAAATACTTTCGGCGTTTTTATCCAATTTAATTTTTCCAAATTAAATACAACCGGTCAATTTGCATTAAGTATCGATTCTACTACATTTACTTCTCAACCTGCTTTGAATTATTTCGCAATTTACGGTCAGGAACAAAGAAGTTATATAGATATTGGTATTCAAAAACAGTGGTTTTTGGGTAAACTAAGTAATTTCTATGTAGAAGGAGGTTTGAATTTTACCAATGTCCTTGTAAAAAAATCGGGTATTATCATTAATAATTTGGAATATAGCATCGTAAATGTTTATGGGAGTCAGCAATATACACCCAATATGAGTATGCAGCCCTATGATATCAGACAAGGAGGGATAGGCTTTGGATTTTTCGGCGGAGCCGGCATCTGCTTGAATTTTAATGAGAAAGTGAGTCTTGAACCTGGCATTCATGTGTTTTACCAAAGCATTAACCTGACGGGCTATGATCAGTATCGAATTAATTATAGCATTTTTATGCGTTTGATATTACGTGATTTCCTCTAGAATGATACAACTTCATAAACTTACTCAAACGGATACTGTTTTTTTAAAAGAAGCAAGGATAATCTATGAAAGCGCTTTTCCCTCGAATGAAAGAAGAGTTTTTAAAGAAGTTAAAAAAAAACTGGCTGATAAAAGATTTAATTTCTCTGTAATAAAATTCGAGGATAAAGTTGTGGGTATATTCACCTTATGGGATTTTGAGAATTTTGTTTATATCGAGCACTTCGCTATATCGGAAGCATTCAGAAACAATGGTTTAGGAAGCTTTGTCTTGACTCAAATGATAAATGAAGAAAATCGGCAAATAGTGTTGGAAGTGGAATTACCCGTAGATGAATTCTCATTGAAACGTATAAAATATTACAAAAGATTTGGTTTTGATATTTCACACGAAACTTATATTCAGCCTCCCTACGATAAAGACAAACTGGCAGTTTCTATGCTGATAATGACTAAACAAGAAATGGATACTGCGACTTGCAAGAATATTATTAAAACAATACACCAGGAAGTGTATGGGTTTTTTGAATAAATAAAAAAGGTGCAATATTGTGAATTGCACCTTTTTTTGTAATTTAAACGCTGTTTGAATTTGTCGTTTAATTCTTAAACTCTTTCAGGTTATCCATTAATTTTTTGCGTGTAAAGAAGATTCTGCTTTTTACGGTCCCAATCGATAAAGCAAGGTTTTCTGCAATTTCCTTGTATTTATATCCTGCATTGTGCATTTCAAAAGGAACCCTGTGATCATCCTCTAATTTATTGATGCTGTGTTGTATTTCTTTTGTAAACATCTCAGATTCTGGAGATCCCATGTTAGATTTGCGAGGGATATTCATAAAATACAAATCATCGGTATTATCGATAATAGTATTGACTTTAATATTTCGACGGTAATTATTGATAAAAGTATTTTTCATAATGGTGTAAGTCCAAGCCTTTAAATTGGTATTGGTTTCAAACTTATCTTTATATGTAATAGCTTTAACATAAGTATCTTGCACAAGATCTTTTGCATCTTCACGATTCATCGTTAAGGAATAAGCGAAATACTCAAGGCTGTCTTTTAAGCTGAGTAAACTGTGATTAAATTCTATAGCTGTCATATATATAAATTTTATTAATTGCTAATATTGTTTAACAAAAGTAATACTAAAGTTAAACAAAACAATTTTATTTTTTATTTATTTTGTTAAAAAAATTTAAATAAAATTATGAAAATTCATATAATAGTTGATAATAAAGGAATACGAGAGGGTTTTGTAAAAACGAACTTGTTTAATAAATTAGAAAAAAAATTAAACAAAAAAAATTGTATCCTAAAAATTCACCTGAGTTAAAGTTGTTTACATAGTTAATAACCAGATTAGCAAAGGCTTTAGTCAAATTTAAAATAATTTTAAATGGACAATTAAGAAAATAAAACAAGGAGAATGAGAAAACAAATGATATTTCTATCTAAATATTATCGATAATTGTTTTGAAGTTGGCAACAGAAATGATTTTCTGTACATTTTTGGGAAATGTTTCGTTTGAGCTATTTATTTGTTTCCCTGCAACAAATATAAGTTGATGAGGGAATAAAATGGATAATTTTGACAAGAATATTTTAAATTCAGCTTCCTGCTGAGGTAAATTTATGCAAGTAAAAATATAATCAGGATTTTTGATACTGATGATCTCTTTTAAATCTAATAATGGAATGGATTGACCTAAGTAAACAATTTTATGCCCACTTTTACGAATAATATATCTAAAAAACAGCAATTCAATCTCGTGAAATTCATCTTTTGGCAAAAACATTACAAAAAGTTTGGAATTTTTATGAGCCTGATAGTAAAGCCCGTCAATAGCGACAATTAGTTTTTGACGAAGGATGTTCATTACAAAACGTTCATGCGCTGTATTGATATTGCCAGTTTGCCATAATAAGCCCAATCGTTCCATAAAAGGAAAAATAACTTCAATAATCGTATTTTCAAAACCTTTTTCCAAAGTGGCATTTGATAGGACAATGTTAAATTTTTTATCATCCAAATCCGTCATTGCAACAATTAGTTGATCGATCAGTGTATTAGCATCATTTGGCTGATGATACATTTCATTGATTTTCTCGTTTAGTTCTTCATAGGAAAGACCTGATAAAGAAGAAATTTTCATCCCAAATCTTACCAAAGATGCAACATTCATCAACTTTTTTAAATCCATATCCGTATAAAATCGGA
>CAZCBG010000020.1:22320-42750 GCA_964496885.1 uncultured Bacteroides sp.
ACCAAAGATGCAACATTCATCAACTTTTTTAAATCCATATCCGTATAAAATCGGATATTGGTAGAAGTTCTATGAGGATTGACGATGTCATAGCGCTTCTCCCAAATTCTTATAGTATGTGCTTTGATACCAGTAAGTTTATCGAGATCTTTTATTGAATATTGTATCATTTTATACTTTTTCCCTTAAATACTAAGACAAAACAATTAATTTCTGAAAAGGTTTTAGTATTTCCATCAAAAATAGAAATAATAAATAAGAAAGTCGTTTAATTAGAGCCTATTGGTTAAATTTACGTTAATTTCCTAAAAAATATAACCTAAACCGATTTAGTGTGATTTTTATTGTATATTTGTAAACTGAAAAATTATCAGGGTATTTTGATGAATATCAGTAGTATTCAAGATTGTTGTTGTTTTAATTATATTGTATTAAGGAATTTAAACTGATATAAACTATATCACAGTTTAATAGCTTAAAGAACTAAAATATATTTAATAAATTCATTTATAAACTAAATAATAAAAAATGTTATGAAGCAGTTACTCTTTAAATTTAGCTTTATTTTTTTGATTCTTTCACTTTTATTAATCAATAAAGTTGAGTCTCAAACAAACCAGTATTTAAGTTTTGATGGTACTGACGACTGGGTAAGTGTTCCCAATGCATCTTCATTGATTACAAATTCAAGTGCTTTTTCGATGACGGGATGGTTTTTTGATAATAACTTGAATTACGGACAAGGTATGATGGGCTTTAGAACGGGAACAGAATCATTTTATATGATATCATTAAATAACGGTCAGATAGAAGCTCGTTTTATCAATTCATCCAATGTAACTTCACAACCAACGATTCCTGTTAATACCATTATTCCAGGTGTATGGCAGCATTTCGCATTTGTGTATGATGGTTCTCATACCTATTTTTACAGAGATGGTATATTAGTCGGAAGCGCAACAGCATCTGGTGCGTTAACTCTATCTACTACACCTTTTGCTATTGGAAAGAGTACACTTGGTGCTTTTAATTTTTATTATAATGGTAAAATTGATGAAGTTTCTGTTTGGAAAAAAGCTTTAACTCAGGCCGAAGTTTTGAATATAAAACAAAATGAACTCTTAGGGAATGAAACAGGATTGTTATTGTATTATAAATTTAATCAGGGTATTCCTGCAGGAAATAACACGGGAATAACAAAGCTTCACACAGAAGTTAACTCCCCCCTTTATGATGGTGACATTACCAATTTTGCATTAACCGGAACAAGCTCAAATTTCAATGGAGTTTTAAATACACATTTTCAGGCAATCTCATTTCCTCAGTTACCCACTCAATTAATTTCTACTCTACCTTTTGATTTGCATGCTACTGCTTCGTCAGGTTTGCGGGTAAGTTATACGATAATGTCTGGACCTGCCACTTTAAGCAATGATTCTGTTGTTACATTAACAGGTGCCGGTACTGTAAAAATTAAAGCATATCAAAATGGAAATGCACAATATGATACAGCCACTCCTATCATCAATACGTTTGATGTTGTAAATCCTGCTTTAAATTTTCCTACTATTGATCCACGTCATCCTCTGGCAGGTAATGTTTATATGCCTTCTCTTTCTAAAATACAATTAGCAGCACTTTCCTCTATTGCTTATCCTTCAATATTTTCAGTTCAGGAATTGCATTTTAAAATTAATGGAATAAACATCCCGGCTCATGATTTTGGTAACGGACATTATACTGCATGGTGGCAACCACCTACTTATGGAAACTTTGCTGTTGAAATCTATTCAACAAGTAATTTAGGTGCTATTGGATCAACAATTGTAAATATTAATGTTTTACCTACTTCAGCCGATACGAATATTCTGGCATTTAGCGGAGTCTTGATTAATACAGGTATTCCTTCTGTGATTGTTGAAGGTCAACTTCCTTCTTATATCGGAGCTTATGATACCATTATTGCTACATTAACGGTAAGTTGTCCAAATGGTGGTTGTGGAGCATGGGATCATATCGCCAGTGTTGAAGCAAAAAGTCATGAAGGAAACTGGTTTGAAGTGATACGCTACATTACACCTTATGGAACCGCTTGTTCACACAAATTACTGGTGACCGATTATGCTTCGATATTAAACGGAAAAGTTACATTCAGGGTGAGTTGTGGAACACTGGATAATGGATATTTGTATGCTTTAAATTTCGAATACAAGCAAGGTACTCCTGCACATAAATATAGTCAGGTTACACAGATATGGAGAGATGTTTATCCTTTTGGTGATTATGCTAATCTTCAACCGGTGAGTACTTACAATTATTCTTTTCCTTCTAATGTGCTGGCCTCCAAAATAAAACTGGTAGCTACCGGACATAGCTGGGGGGATTTAAATACAGGAAATGCTGCAGAATTTTATGATGCAACCCACCATGTCTATGTAAATAATGTCAATACTTTTACGCAGCATAACTGGGTATATTGTAATCCAAATCCTGATAATTGCAATGCTCAAAATGGTACATGGTATAACAATCGTGCCGGATGGTGTCCGGGTTCTATCGCCAGACCCTTTGATTTTGATTTAACATCATTTATTGGACCCTCTTCTATTGCATTGAAATATGTATTTTATGAACAATACCTCGATCAATGTCATCCACATAATCCAAATTGTGTTACGGGAACTACCTGTACTGATTGCAGCAATACAGATAATCCAAATTTAGTGGTTGCCTGTAATTTAATCAATTTCTTTGATATCCCTCCGACCAATCCTGCTATACTCACCGTAGAAGAATGGAAAGATAATTTGGGTTTTTTAGTTTATCCTAATCCGTCAAATGGTGTATTTAATATCTCTTCAGATAATAAAGTGGATAAAACCTGTACTGTTGAAATCTTTAATCTAATGGGCAATATTGTTAAAAAATTCGAATGGAGAGGTGAGAATACTTCTTTTAATCTTTCGGATTTTGCCAAAGGGATTTATATCATGAAAGTTGGTCATAAAGATGGATTTCAAATTAAAAAGTTAATGCTTCAGTAATTTTTGGGCAATCAGCGTAAATACTTGAAAGTATTTACGCTGATTAAATTTTAGTATTAGCGGAATGAAATTAATAATTAAGGTGGAAATTTTCGAATTAATTATAAAATGAAAGCTTAAAAAAGGGAAATCTTTATAGATAGATAATATATTTAATGTATTTCACTAGTTGTTAATTATTTATAGTTCCATGCTGATTTTTAAGCTATAAAATTTTCAAATCAAATTTTTCAATTATGATTAAACAATTTTTACTTTCTTTAGTATTCATTTTCGCAAAGATTGTTATAGCGGAGGCGCAGGAAATTACGGTTACAGGAGCGGTTACTTCTTTCGAAGATGGATCAGCAATGCCATTTTTAACAGTTGCAGTTAAAGGGACTTCAAAAGGAACTCAAACCGACCTGAATGGGAAATACATATTAAAACAGCTCTCTTCTGTTGATACACTAATATTTAGTTATATTGGTTTCGAAACCAAGAAAGTGATAGTAGGCAAACAAAGCATTATAAATGTTAGTCTCAAACCCACTTCAAGTGTATTGAAGGAAGTTGTAATAACCGCTTTGGGTGTCAGCAGACAAACCCGGGAAGTTGGTTACTCTACTCAAAAAGTAGGAGGGAGCGATTTGCAGAAATCGGATGCTTCTAATGTGATAAGTGCATTAAGCGGAAAATCTGCAGGCGTTCAGATTGCGAACCCCGATGGGGTTGAAGGCGGAACTACCCGTATTACTATTCGGGGTAATAATAATATTTCAGGAAAAAATCAACCACTGATCGTAATTGATGGAATTCCCATTGAAAATGATCCTGGGATGACCTCTGTCGGACGTGGGACTGACTGGGGTTCAGCAATTAACAACGTAAATGCTCAGGATATTGAAGATATGAACATCCTTAAGGGAGGTGCTGCCTCAGCTTTGTATGGTTCGAGAGGTGCCAACGGTGTTATTCTTATTACGACCAAAAAAGGGAAAAAACAGAAAGGCATAGGTGTTTCGTACAACGTAAGTTACAAAATTACAATGCCGTATCGTTACAGAGATGTTCAAAATAAATATGGTGGTGGCGCTCCTACATCTTTTTTAACACCAACACTTAAGCTTGATTCCAATGGGATAGGGCAGTTTCCTAATTTGCAACATTCAGATAATCTGATTATTGATCAGCAAGGTCATATTTCTTCTACTACTGCCGAATTTGGTTATTATGGATCAGCTGTTTCATGGGGTGCTCCTATGCTGGGCCAAAAAATTAAATGGTGGGATGGAAGCATGCGTACCTGGTCACCTCAACCGGATAACCTGAAATTACCTTATTGTAATGGGAGTACTACCACGCATAATATCGCATTCGAAGGTGGAAGTGATAGAGGAAATATGCGTGTATCTATTACTAGATTAGATAATCAAGCCATCGTATACAATTCTAATTTTAATCAGACTACCATTAATTTAAATTCATCGTTGAAAGTGTCAGATAAAATCAATCTTGTTTTTACTGGTTCTTATATGGATTATCATCGTTTAAATTCACCTACACTTGGAGAATCGCATAGTTCATTCAGTAAAGGACTGTTGTATTGCTGGCCTCGAAGTTATCAGGGTGAAGATTTCTACAATTATCAGTTGTCGGATGGAAGCCGGAATTCATATACCAATTACCCTTATGCTGATTTAAATGATTACCTGTGGTGGGAATACAATAATAACAATACTAAACTAGATAGGAATAAATTGATAGCCGGATTTGCTTTAAACTATGCGATTACACCTTGGTTAAGCTTTACCGGCAGATCTGGAATGGATTATCAACTGGATCAATATGAAGTAACCAACAAGCCAACGGATGTGATCGGTTTGGAAAATGGATATTATTCAAATTCATTAAACAGGGATAAGAGTAGCAACAGTGAATTTCTTTTTACTGCATTCAAAGATAGTATATTTGACTCAAAAATTAATGTTAAGTTTAATGTTGGAGGATCCACATGGGTGAGAGATATTTACAACATAAATGGTAAATCAGGGACCTGGTATTATCCCAATATGTATACTTTTTCTAATTATACCCAGGCCAATTCTTCTACCGGTACTACCGGAGATTTGCCAGATAAGGTTTTAGCTGGAGAGTCTCTTTGGAGAAAGAAATTAAATTCTATTTATTCTTTTGTTAATTTATCCTATAACAATTTCCTGTTTCTGGATATTACCGGGCGTAACGATTGGTCATCTTCATTGCCATCCAATAATAATTCTTATTTTTATCCATCTGTTACCTTGAGTTTTATTCCTTTTGAAGCATTTCATAACAAATACGACTGGTTTAGTTTTCTTAAAATAAGAGGTGGCGTTTCGCAAACCGCTACAGATACAGACCCTTATCAAACTTCATTTAATTATAATTCAAGTTTGTTTGGTGGGAGTCAGTCAGCCGGATTTCCATCACCCATTCCACCCATTGCGCTCAAACCTCAACGGGTGAACTCTTATGAAGCCGGAACAAATATGGAGTTTTTAAATGGAAGAATCTCCTTGGACTTTACTTATTATTATGTATATTCTTTTGATCAAATTATGACACTACCAATACCAGGTTCGTCTGGTTCAGGTTTTATCAGGACCAATGAGGGAGTGCTTACCAATAAGGGCTTTGAAATTATCCTGAATACGATACCTGTACATCAGAAAGATTTTACCTTTAAAACAGGACTCAATTTTTCAAGAAATCGAAATCATGTGGTAAGTTTAGGTGGTAATGCTGACAGCTATGAGATTGCTAATATATGGGAATTGGATGGACCAGCTATGATATTAAGGGCAGGTGATGATTTTGGTACCATCTCGGGTTATGATTATGTTTACAAAGATGGGAAACCTTTATTAAATGATGCAGGTACAAAATATTTAATAACAAACACCAGGGTTCCTATCGGAAATGCATCGCCTAAATTTACGGCAGGCTGGTCTACAAATTTCAAATATAAAAACCTTAGTTTAAGTACCTTGGTTGATACAAAATGGGGGGGAGATATTTACAGCGGAACTTATGTTACGAGTCTACAAACAGGTCAAAGCCCCGAAACTTTACTGGAAAGAGATGGTGGAGGCCTGCCTTATACAGATCCATCAGGTTATACCAGCAATATAGGCGTTATTTTACCGGGCGTTCATCAGGATGGTACACCAAACACTACTGTGGTTCATTATTACTATAAATACATGCCCAATGCAGGTGGCTGGGGTAAGCTTATCTCCAAACCTGGCATATTGGAAAATACCTGGGTGAAATGCCGTGAAATTGCACTTTCTTACACATTCAATCCTTCCATTACAAAAAAGCTTAAGTTTTTTCAGGAATTGACGGTATCTATAGTAGGAAGGGATTTGTTTTACATTTATACTACTTTACCAGATCATATCAATCCGGAGGGAGTATTGGGTGCCGGTGATGCACAAGGTTTTGAATGGGCATCAATGCCAGGGACCCGCTCATTTTCGTTTCAGATAAATGCTAAATTTTAATAAATTTAAAAAATAGAACGATGAATAGTAAATCATTTTTATTTTTGATTTTAATAAGTATACTTTTAAATGTTTCTTGTACGAAAGATTTTGAAGAAATAAATAATAATCCGGCAGTATTCAAAACAGCAAGCGACGGATCTTTGTTGAATGATGTGGTTAGCTCCTTGCGACAAGGATGGGATGAGCAATTTTTTGTAAACAACGAAATTTTATACAAGCAAACCCAGATGGCAGTATTGTTCAAAGAAGCCTGGGGAAATTCAACCAGAGGAACCGAAGAAATATGGAAAAATTATTATTCTTTTTTACCAAACATAAGAGAGCTTCAAAAGCGTTTCGCGAATGATCCGCCATCTCATGCACTGAATAATATGAATGCCATGGTGAAAATACTGCTGGCTTATAAAACCTTTAAAGTGACAGATCTTTTCGGTGACATACCCTACACAGATGCCGGTTATGGTTTCCAGGATGTATCAAAGTTGAGGCCGAAGTTTGATTCACAACGCAGTATATATTTAAACCTCTTAAGTGAATTGAAATGGGCAGATGAAAATATCGATCTCAATGCAACAAATATTGAACCTTTTAAAACTTTTAAAGGCTTTGACAAATTATTTTTTGGTAATATTTTGCTTTGGAAAAAACTTGCCAATTCGCTTCGTTTGCGATATGCCATGCGTATGTCCGATGTTGAGCCTGTTATAGCCGGGCAAATCATTAGTGATATCATTGATAATAATAAAGATGTTTTAGTAGGCTGTAATTTTTCTGGTTACGTTGGGGAGCATGCGGGAATCTATCCTTATCTATGTAGTTATAAAAATGAAAGTAAATCTTGGTCATTCAGAGAACATAAAAACTTAAGGATGGGGTCAACGATGTGGAAACAACTTTCTTCCAACGACAGTACCAATGGAAGTGGTATTTTTGATGCCAGGGCTTATCTTTTCTTCGATACAAATAATGGAAATAAATGGGTAGCTTATCCTCAAAATCCCGGTTTAAATCCACCAGCAGAAAGTGGTACCCCTTATGAATTAAGAGATTATGATGTCACTTACAATGGTAAAGAGGGCGTTTTGTTTTCTCCTTTTAATTATTTCTTAGTCAGCGATCAGGATTATATTCCTGATTTATTGATGACGGGTGCTGAAGTGCATTTTCTTAAATCAGAAGCCTATATGAGAGGAATTGGTATTGCTCAAAATGAAAACAAAGCCGACAACGAATACTTGTCGGGGATACAGGCTTCTTTTACCTTCTGGAGGAATACAATGTCTAAAACCAGTTTACTTCATGGTTCTAATTTTGATGTTTTAGTCAATATACCTTCGACCTTGACGTTGAATTATCTGGAAACCAAGGTTGGTTTCTGGAATTTCAGCAATTATGATACCAAGTTAAATATGATTTATACCCAGCAATGGATAGATTTTTTCAGACAACCTTCTGAATCTTTTGCGCTAGTTAGAAGAGCTTATGGAAGACTCCCCCGTGAAGGAAGCCCATTAGATTATTTTCGTTTTGTAATTCCGCCAAGCGAAGTTCAATATAATCAAGCCAATTATCAAAGTCTTTATGGAGCTAATGATAATACCTCTACCAAACTTTGGTGGATGAAATAAAAATGATAAAGGCTTAGAAGTTACTTTCTGAGGATCATTAGTGAGCTTTTATGTTGTCCTTGTTGAAGTAAGCCTTTGTAAGTGAGGATGTAATAATAAGTTCCATCTGACAAATCATTTCCATCCCATCTGTCAATATCGGGGATGTAGTGACTTTTTTCGTAAACTTTCTTACCCCAACGGTTGAATATCATCAGCGTATTATCCGGAACGTTTTCAAGATTCTTAATGTTTAAATAATCATTAATTCCATCTCCATTGGGTGTAATGATATTTGGAAACACGAGAGAATCTTCAATTACAGTAATCGTTAGCGTTGTAGAATCGCTACAGCCATGTATGGTTTTTACATACAACCAAACTTTGAAACTTCCCTGGTTTAAATATTGATAAGTTGGATTTTGTAAATTGCTGGTATCGTTACTTAGAGATGTATTCCCAAAATCCCAATGCCATTGATTAACGTTGGCTGATGAAGCGGTGCTGTTATACAATACATTTGCATAAGATAGCGAGAACTGCGTATTATTTGTAGTAAAGGAAGCCGTGGGATTTTCGTATACCTTGACAAATGCAGGCAACGTCATGGTGCCATAGCAGCCATGCGTTGTTGTAACAGATAAGCTTATATCAAAAATACCCGCTGTGTTATAAGTGTGAGTTGGATGTTGAACTGTACTTGTATTCCCGTCACCAAAATTCCATAACCAGGTTTGCAATACAGGTGTTGACTCATCTGTATAACTAACAATTACTGGAGCACAACCTTCTGCAGGATTAGGACTAAAAGAAAATGACAGCTGAGGACTTTCATACATATAAACATGAACTGCTGTATCTAAAATACAACCATTGATATCGGTAGCAGCTACTGAAAAAACAGAATCGATGCCGGGTGCAACAATAATCGAAGCTGAAGTCTGGTTGGTACTCCACAAATAAGAACTAGCCCCACTTATTGTTAATTTAGCTGAATCACTGATGCAAATGGATGTATCAGAAGTAAGACTGATAAGTGGTGTAGGGTATACTGTAACCAAAGCTGTATCCTTACTGCTGCATCCCCATATTGTTATACCCTTTACAATATAAGAAGTTGTTTGTTGAGGTACGACATGTTGAATTGCACCCGGAGTCAAACCATTGTTCCAGGTATAGGTAGTTGCTCCTGTTGCCGTTAATACAGCAGTATCGCCTTTGCAAATGATAGGATCATTTACAACAACATTCGGTAAAGGATGAACTACAATTGAATGTGTCATTGTCGAGGAGAATCCGCCTGAATTCACAATTGCAAGACTTACGTTATAGTTTCCGGGACTATTATAGGTGTGTATCGGACTTGCAAGATTTGAAGAATCGCCATCTCCAAAATGCCACATCCAGGATGTAATAGGTAAGCCACTTACACTATTATTGGTAAAATTTACAGGCACTCCTGCGCAAGTTGTAGAATCGGAAAGAAAATTTGAAATGGTGGTCATGCATACATATTGAACATTCCAGCAACCACCTGTTGTTCCTGTTACACCCCAGTATACATCTGGATCAGCTAAAAAAATATTGGCGACAATATTGCCGGTATAGCTTATGGTTGGAGTTGTTGGAAGTACTGTTGCATTCCCGAAATAAATATTCATGGTTCCTACTCCAGTGATAGTCGGAGTCCATTTGAAACGAAATAAATGATCCAAGCCATCCGTAATATTGGAAGGAAATCCCACAGCTGCAGTTGGAGGCGCTAATTCATTGGTGGTTCCATGTAATTCATCCCCGTTTTTATTGATAGAAATATGCTGATAGGAGGGATCAGTAGGATTGTCAACATAAGTATCCATAACAACTCCAACGGAAGGTGTTATTCCATGAAATCCGGCACCCGAGCCAGTACCAACTATACCAGAACTTAAGGGTTGAAGAATAAATGCGATACCATCTGCACCACAAGTAGCAGGTACATAGTGAATTTCGCTTCGGTTTCCAAAATTAAGGGTTAATGTAATATCAAAAGATTGGGTAAGATTTATTTTATAAATATTCCAAACAGCACCACCTTGCCCTGTTGTATTTGTGAGGCGGTAGCATCCTGGATTGACCATAGGTACTGCAGAGCCTGTAATATTATATTGCTGAGCACTTACATCTGTTACCAAAAAAAGAAGGATGATAGAAAAAATTAGATTCCCTATACTTTTAATGAATCTTAAAAGTTTAAAACTTATCTTGTTCATAATTACAATTCATTTAAAAGATTTCTCATTCATTTATTTGTCAAAAAGTATCAGTATTCTTCATTTTATCTTTCTCCGAACTTACAAAGATACAGTAAATTTACCCTTAAGACAATAATAAATGGCAAAAAGTTTGATTTTAAAAAGTATTTCAATACCAAAAAGGACTACTTTTTAGAGCAGTCCTTTTCTATGAACGTAAAGCGGTTAATATTTTTTTATCGTAAGATCTGCAAACTGCTTTTATATTCAATATCTTTTAAAATACCTTTTGCTTTAATGCTCACAAAATAAACACCATCTGGTAATCCTTCTCCACCAAAATCATTTTGGTAATTGGTAGTTTCATACACTTTTTTACCCCATCGGTTGTAAATGAGTACTTGCATTTCGGTATATCCTCCTCCTTTTATTAAAGCACCAATCTCGAATTTATCGTTAATTCCATCACCATTGGGTGTTATGATGTTAGGAAATATCAATACATCATCAATTATTTTAACATTTGTGTAAACAACAGTATCATTACAACCAAAATTACTTGTTGCTATCAGGGTAACCGTATAATCTTTTTCTTCAGCTATACTAGGGTAAGAATGAGATGGATTTTTAGCAATATCAGTAACTCCATCCCCGAAATCCCAATGCCAGGTGAATGTGGGATCGACAGGTGTTGTTAAATTTACGAAATTAATCATTGGATCAAGCCTTGTACCAATAGGTGGGTTCCATGTAAAATTAGCAATGGGTTGAGCATAAACAGTTACGGCAGCGTTTTGAAAAAATTCTCCCTTGCAGCCGTCAACAGTTGTTATTGCTAATGAAAGAGGGAAAATACCTACTGTTTTATAAATATGGGTAGGATCCTTAGTTGAACTTGTATCCCCATCTCCAAAATTCCAATTCCAGCTTCCGACGCTAGGTGTTGTTTCATCACTGAAAGTTATTGATAAAGGAGAACAACCATAAGCAGGAAGAAAAGGTACTGAGGTGAAACCTATATCAGGAGTTGCATTCACAACAACATCATGTAAAGCTGGATTGGAAAAACAATGGTATTGATTTTCGACAATAAGATTTATGGCATTGATGCTGGTAGATGGATTGATAGGTTTGTTCCATAAAACGGAAATGGGGCCGGCTCCACCTCCATTTGTTCTAAGGGTATCGCCACCTATCGACCAATGAAAAATTGGATTCGTTGTTGAACTTCCTGTATAATTAATAATTGTTGAATCATCCGAACAAATAGGGCTGATTACAGTAAAAAACGGTGTTGGTACTGGATTTACAATAATATATACAGAATCTGTTGCTGATATATATGGAGTAGCAGTAGTATCTGTAATGGTTACATAATATTTGGTATTTACAATTGGTGTAACTGTCTGATTATACTGAGCAACTCCATTCGACCACATTACAGTTGTGCTATTGGCTGCATTACAAACAATGCTTACCTTGTCAATTCCCCAGGCATCGTAACCTGTACTTGAAGTTGCTAACTGAGCAAAGCGGAATCTTGTGGTTGCAGTATAGGCTATATTAGGAACATTCGACTCAAAGATATTCCAGAAATACAAGGTGCTTTGAAGTTGAGCAGATAAAGCGCTTGAAGGAGCCCAATATCCGCCTGTACCAGGAACTGCTGTATTGAAAGGAGGCGTTGGTGATAAATTTCCGATGGGATTGTTGTTAGGTGCTGGAAAATCAGTCCAGGTGGTTCCATTGGTTGAATATTGTAAATGAACACCTTCATTTAAAGCATCAGGATCTTCGCAGGAACCTGCATTAGGCGTGATGCCATACATCATCCACCATTTCACTTTACAACCTCCTGTTGATGTAAATACAGTTAAATCGTAAGGTTGGGTTGTTAACGACCTGTCGGCTGAAGCGGTAGTGCCGACCCATGCATAAATGCTATCAGGTCCTATCTGTACCGGAGCACCGGTATTGCAGGTAGCGGGTGGCTGACCTGCTACAAAAGGGCATTGACAAGGATTATTAAAAACAGGATTTGCTGAAGTATTGTACCAGCCCACCCCTAAACTACTTCCGTTAAAATCATTATCCATTAAAAACGAACAGGTTCCATTGGATGATAAATTCACAGACTGACCCAGGCAAATTTCAAGTGTATCATTTGAAGTATTGCCTGCAGCATTTGCACTGGCAGCTATAACACATTGTGAATAAGAAAAGTTAAAAGCTAAAACAACAAAAAACAGGAGCGTAAGTATCTTTTTCATAAACTAATTATCTAATTATAATGGTTTTGTATGAACGTTTTGAAGTTCAAAATTTGTAAGGACTGATTTATTTTCCATATTCAAAAATTTGGAAAAAATAACCAATTCCCTGTTAATATTACGTGTTTCACAACTGCCTCTTTTTGTTTCACCTGCATTTAAATGTAAGGTAAAATGATGCTCTTTTTCATTCTTATCGCAATTTACACAACTTCCATCATACCATATTTTTAAATCCCAGTCAATTGAAAGATTTTTATCAGTGGTATTTACAAATTTCAGTACTGCATTTTCTTGGTGAATTCCATTTACAATATCATCACAGTTTTCGTAGATGGCAAACACTTCAACCCCATTTTTTTCAAATAATAATTTCCATTCTTTTTTTATTTGCTGCTGTTCAGGATTATTCCTGATTTGATTGCCAATGGTGTAATTGCTAATAATGAGCAACATTACAAATATGATAATATAGTTTTTCATTTATATAGATTTAAAATTTAATGATTGTTTATCCAGTTATTACTGCCCAAAACATTACTAAACTGAAGAATAGATGAATAGAGGATTCTCGGTTTACTCAAAAGTTGGGGTTTAGATTATTTTGCAAATTTATTATAATTATCTTAGTTAGACAATGCATGAATCAATTTGGTTGTATTGAATTGATAATTTGGCCTTTTATTAACAAGATGGATTTAGCAGATATGTAAAAGTTCTCCTTAAAATCTTATTAAAATAAATTATCAAAGCAAAACCAGTACAATTCAGCGTGTTTAAGCTAAAAAAAATGGAAAAAGTTTGCTGAAAGTCAACAAACTTATTCCAAAAACCAATCAATTATTTATTCACAACCATCTTTTTTACAAGACGTTTGCCTTTAAATTCAATGGCATAATAGTAAATCCCTGCTGATAGATTATTAACATTTAAGTCGATGAAATGTTTCCCTGCATTTAGTTTTTCATCAGAAGAATAAATTTTCTGGCCGAAAAGGTTCATGATATCAAATTTAACATCACCTGAACTTGGTAAGTTGTATTCAATGTTTGTTAAACCTGTAGTAGGATTTGGGATGTTCTGACCTAACCATAACATCTTTTCATCGATATTATCGATACCAACACCAAGACCGCCAATGTTTATTGAAGAGGATGCGCCTGAACAAGCTGAACTAACTCCGTTTACTGAAAGCACTCCATTAACTGCACCAGCTCCAAAGTTGATGGTCACTGATGAACCGTTTCCAACTATCGTAACTCCAGTTGAAGGGGTATACACCCAGTTATATGAAGTAGCATTGGTTAAAGGCGAAATAGAATAGGCATTTCCTGTTGAACCCGGAGTTACAGTTGTTGGACCTGTAATGGGACCAGCAGAAACGACATTGCAAATAACGACCGACTTACAAATAGTATCATTGTGAATATATGCGTCATTAACTAAAGAGGTATAGGCACAAAGGCTAAATGAAACTCCAGATGGAACATTCATAGAAGATGAAATTGTATACTGAACTGTATCACCGGCAGCCAAATTCCCTGTCCATGTTGCATTAACAGGAGTGAGTGCACCTCTTTGAAAAGAAACAGGAATAGATGTTTGTGTAAGTGTCCCAAAGTTTTTAATGACAACCTTAATTGGAGTAGTACCCGGCGCAACATAAGCTCCAGGCTGAAGTATTTCGGTAATTGCAACATCCTTTGGAGCCGGATTTACAATTACAGTTTTACAACTATTATCATTCTGTATGTATATATCACCAATGACTGTAGTGTAAGCACAAATTGTATAATTGATATTGGCTACCTGATAAGGTTGTGCAAAAGTAAAGTTTGCAGTAGCCCCTGGAGAAAGCGGACCTGCCAATATACCTGCCTGAACTCCACTACCAGTTACCTGGTATTTTACAGGTATATTCGTTAATGTATCAGTGCCAAAGTTCTTAACGTTTACGCTAACAGTAACGAGGTCTCCAACCAATGAAGCAGTTGTAGGAGATGTAATGGATATTACACCCGCATCTTTTGGAATCGGAGCCAGCGTTAATTCAAAATTATCAATGGCCCATCCGTTGTAACTACTGTTGGTCGCATCCGCATTGAATATAAATCTGAATTGTATCGAATTACCTAAGTTATTCAGATTGCTTAGCTTATAGGTAGATTCATGCCATCCGGTAACAGTACCTGTCCAAATGTTCTGGGTTGTACTATTGTACCAGTTGGTGGCATTGGTATCCACAGGGATGATGTGACCCAGTATCGTCCAGTTTCCGGTGTTGTCCTTATATTCGATGTAACCACCATCTTTATTGAGTTCAGCATCTTCCCAATGCCAGAATTTCAAAGTATCAGCTTTGAAGACTGAATTGTCAAAAATAGGAGTATATAAAATACTAGTACTTCCATTGGTATAATTGCCATCCAAATTGGTTGCCCAAACATTGGGTGCACTATGAGCTGAATTAATAACAGATGCATTAGGAATTCCTCGTTCCCATAAGGAGCTTGTTTCAGAAACAAACCAATCTTCGGCCGTATTGTCAAAGTTCTCAGCATAAGGAATGCTTTTAAAAGGAACCCCAAAATACATAGTTTTAACAGTATCATTCATATGGTTTCCATCACTTGCCAAAGAAGTATATACTTTGATTTCAAATGAACCTGAAGCTACAGTCAGGTTAGCAAAATTAATAGTATCAGCTTGATTAGCATGCAAATAAGTTGAATAAGGCTGAGAAACAGGAGCAGCATTTCCAAGTTTACAAACTATATTGAAATTAGCAATACTATCTGCACCATAGTTTTTAATGCGTACTTTAACATTCATATTCAAACCTGCCTGAGAAAAAGAGCTTGTAGGTTCAAGGAATGTTGTTACAGCTAAATCGATAGGTAATGGAGCAAATTCATCTCCACCGATATCTGGAGTAGTCGTACTTCTGATTTGTCCGTCGATATCATCTGGAACTTCCGTGATTGCTTTTCCAAGGTTGTTTAAAGCAGCCGTATAAACGTGTAAATCAGATGTTGAAATATAATCAGGATCTACTGCAACCGAATTGCTGTCTTTGGCACTTAATACTTTAAGTGCAGCTAGATTTGCAGCTGAGGCACCCCAGTAAGCATAATTGATACCACCCGATTTATAAAGATTGTTGTTATCGCTATTCGTGAATATCGTATTGGATGAAACATAAACTAAGTAAGAACTGTCTCGACCTACAATACTATTATTGAAAAGTTGATTGTTGCCACCTCCTGAAACAAATAATGAAGTAGAAGTTGAACCAGATGAAGTTAAATCAATATTGAATGAATTATAGGCAATCGTCATATAATTAGGTGTGCTTATATACATGCCATAACCTAAACTTCCTTTGATACTGATAAAGTTATTTGAAATAAACTGTCTATTGGTGGCTATTCCAGTTGGAGTTGTTATATAAATTCCATTCATAGTACCACCCGTTACCAACATCTTAATCTTATTCTTTTCGACAAATAAATTATTGGAAGGTGTGTTTAAATAAATAGCCCTTTTTGAAGCGGTTGTATTACTTGGTTCAATGCTATTTTTTCTGATTGACAATGAATCCTGGTAATCAGCCTGTATGCCATAAAAATAGAAGCCATTGATGGAATTACCTTCAATTACATTCCTTTTAGAACTTACAGTTGCAGAGCCTTGAGCTACAATTCCATTGTATCCGTTCAGAATATAGTTGTTGAGAATTTTGTTGTCATTCCCGAAATCTGAGCTTAAAGTAACGATGGCAGCAGTAGTGCCAGCTGTATTGACCGGCATTTCAAGTCTGTTGTTGGCTATAATAATATTTGAGGGATTCCCTGTAAAATTAATAACCCTTCCACTGGCTGAATTGGTCTGGCGGAAAGTCATACCTTTTAAAGTTAGGTATTGCGTTCCTGCTAATTGCACTACATAGTTGTTTCCGGTTTGATTAAAGTCAAAGCCAATCACTACACTGGAGCTATCACCATTTGCTGATTGGAAAGTTACCCTGCTGCTAGCTGAAGCACCGGTAATTGCATTAATTAAAAACTGTTCGTTGTAATAACCGGGATTTACATTAAAAGTAACCGGCCCACTTACACCGCAATATTCCAACGCCAAAACGGCTGATTTTAAAGTTGAGAAATTAGCAGCAGCACCAACAGTATAGTTGCCAGATAAAGGACCCGAACAAACTGTAATATCCAGTTTAGTGGTATCATTAAGATTCCAAACATCTATAACTCCATTGGGCAGATTGGTCCAGGCTTTAATAGTATTACTCATACCTCCTGCAAAATTAAAGTTACCCAACGTAACAGTAGTAGTGTCTATCGAAACAAGATTACCTGTCCAAGGTAGAGCTGGTTGTAGTATGCCGTTCACAGACCATTGAATATTAACAGCTGTAAGATTAATGGAACCAAAATTACGGAGAATGGCTTTCACTGGCTGAATACCAGCAGTTGCAGGAGTCTGAGGTGCTGTAATAAAAGTCATACCGGCATCATTTGGAGGCAGATTAAATTCATCGGCACCCATATCAGGAGCTGTCAGATTTCTTAGATCTCCATCAATATCATCCGTTACCTGAGTCAATGGTGTTGCCTTAGCATTTAATTCAAAATTCATCAAATGAAGATTTGTAAGGGAGAAGAAATTAGGATAAACAGAAATTGAATTCTGATCTTTTCCACTGGCCGTTTTAAATGCAGCCAGATTGGTACAAGCACTGCCCCAATATGCCAAATTAACACCTGTCGCATATAAATCATTGAAATTACTGGTGCTGATTCCTGTGGAAGATGATGCATAATAGGCGTATCCACCGCCCGTATTGCTGAAGATATTGTTTACAATATTGTTTCCTGCGCCTGCACTGATATAGAATGCATAATAAGTAGCACTTCCTCCTGTTATATTTACCGAATTATGATAAATATTCAGATTGCTGGAGGAGGTTAAATACATTCCATACACAGCCCCGCTACCTACTGATTGACTTATAAAATTATTGGCAACGATTCCATTTCCTGCGGTACTGTTATTGGATGAAAGGTAAAAACAATAATTGCTTCCTGTTCCTGTTGCATTTACTTTGTTTTTTGTATAAATATTATTATTGCAATAATAAGAATACAAACCATAAACTGTAGCTGAATTCGAAGCATTCTGAATGGTATTTCCTATTAAACTGATACTGTCCTGATAATATAAATAAACACCATAATAATAGAAATCTTTAAATGAATTGCCAGTAATGACATTGTTTTTATCCGGATCTGTTGAACTGCCTCCATATAAATAAATACCATGTGAGCCGTTCTTCATTACATTGTTTTTGAATATATTATTGTTCAATCCACTTCCATTTGCATAAATCAATGCAAAGTTACTGGTAGTAGAAGTTGTTGGAATTCCCTCGATTATGCAATTTGAGATTTCTATATGATTTGCACTGCTGGCTAATTCCATGATACGACTCCAGGTTGAACTTCCAGCAACAGACAAGGTCATATTTGAAAATTTAAAATAGCTGGATCCGTTGAATTTCATAGCCCATGCATCAGTTCCCAATGTATGATGCAACACTACATCCGTACTGTCACCATTGGCAGAAGTAAATGTAACCCTGGAATTGGGTCCCATTCCAGCTACTGGATTGATCAATAGTCTTTCATCATAGGTTCCTGAATCCACTAAAAAAACAACATTTCCACATATACCTACTGTATTCAGTGCATTCAATGCTGAAGTAAAGCTGGGGAAATTTTTATTGACGCCAATGGTGAAAGTACCGGTCAAACAACCCACCGGATGTCCGGTAACGGTATCATTAGCAGGGAACAAATCTATACTTCCATTTGGATTGGCTGTCCATACTTTAATTTCATTTGTAAAGGTCGAAAAAGCATAACTTCCGAGCAGAATCGGTGCTGAGGATTGTCCGCTTGTTAAACTGCCACTCCAGGGTATATTGGCTTGAACCACTCCATTGACTTTCCATTTTATTGTAGCCGAAGTAATTGTAGTAGAACCGTAATTGGTGATAATTACTTTTACGGGTGTGAGCGAGCCTGTAGTCACTGCCCCAAGAGGTTCTGTAATCTGTGTTGCAGCCAAATCCAATGCAGGCACACTGGCTACAGTTGCCGTTACAGCCACTCTCGGGCTTGAGCAACCGCCTGAAGAATATACTTCAATCTCCCTGAAACTGGGATTAGATCCTCCGGCGATGGTGTTAAAACGTAGTCTTGAACTCGTAACCGTTGGAAAGCTAATACTATCAACTTCCGTATTAGCGTTGTTGTAAGATAGAAAATCTACATAATTAGTTCCGTCCCAATACTGAAAAGTACAAGTTGTCATGGCACGCAAATCTTTATAAAATACAACTTTGTTGAATGAAATGGGTGAAGGCCAGGTATATTCAATCCATCCATTTGAAGTAGTCCAACCCCATAAATAGGTTCCTGTTGTACCATAAGCCGGTATTACACCATTGTTGTACAATTCAGGACCATAACCAGAGCTTGAAGCACCTCCTCCTGAATGAGTAGAAACTGCAGTAAGACCTAGATTATTTCCACTTCCGTCAACTCCTGCTTTCACCCAATAGGTTGTTGTATCATATAAAAAAGGTGTTGTAAAGCTAAAGCCAGAAGCTATAGGAATTGTATCATTTATATGAGCGAACCAATAAATGGAGTCGTTGCCTCCAGCGTTGAAGGTAGCAGCACTTCCATAAGGTATCGTTTGATTGGCTACAATTGGTGTAAGAGGTGTATACCTTGATTTTACTGATTTTATAGTTGTATCGTTGTTTATAAATAGATCATTCACCAGTGTATTCCATGCAACTAGCGTATAAATTGAATCTACTGTAATAGTAGGTAAAGTCAATAAAGTAGCAAAAGAAAAGTCTAAGGAATCACCGGCTAAAATAGTATTCGGAACTTGCTGACTTACCACATTTAATAGAGTGTTATTTATTTTATATCCATAGTTGGCAGTTAAAACATTCTGGCTTCCGATGATGGGTAAGTTGCCTTTGTTTTTAATTCTGACTGTAACCACCTGGTTGCTTAATCCGCAGCCGGAATTGGGGGATAAAATTTGAGTCAGTCTGGCATCTCGTCCAGGAGCCACATTTACTTTAACAGCAACTCTGGGGCTTTGGCAGCCGGAAATTACTGCATTACCGGTACTGACTTCCCAATTGTAAGCATTGTAATAATAGGCTGGGTAGCCTGTAAAAGAATTCCCTGTGATAGAAACTAGGCCTGGAAGCGTATAGGGGTAAGTAGCACCAGTAGAATTCCGATTGAAACTAGGTCCTGATGTAAAGCCCAAAGTATAGCCAGTCCCGAAAGGAACCTGGAAATTTACATTAATAGTCTGAACACTCGTTGCGGTAGTTGTAATGCCATTATAAGTTTGAATGATTATTCCAGCACTGTTTCTAATTACCATCACAAATGCACTTCCTGCAGTTGCAGGATAAACATCTACATTTTTAATGGTTATACCAGCTGTACTTAATACATCGAAAATTAAATTGTAAGAAGTAGCACCAATGGTTCCAACAGTTCCGATTGAAGTATTAGGTGGGCCTACAAACTGTGTATTTCCTGAAATTGAAATGTTGTTACCTGCAGCTAACCAATACGTTGTCGTATCAAACAATACAGGTGTAGTAAAATTATAACCCGATGTAAGCGGGATTGTAT
>CAZCBG010000021.1:0-40721 GCA_964496885.1 uncultured Bacteroides sp.
TCTTATATTTTTTTTTGAATTTGAAATATCTTTTATCTAATCTTTTCCGCCTTCATGCTTAATAAACTGATATTTGTCAATAATAGTGGACAGCCAGAATCTTACACTTTAAATTATATGATTTGAGTTATCAGTATAAATAACATTTTCAAATAAATATGGTTCTAAAAGCTTTTGTATTAAAAGCAAAAAATTTATGTAAAAATAGTAATAATTATTTATTTATCACAATACCTAAAATTTTTATATTTTTACAAAAAAAATATAAATAATTATTATGAAATCAGATATTGAAATTGCTCAGACAGCAAAACTTAAACCTATTAAGGAAATCGCAAAAAAGCTTGGAATCGATGAAGATGACCTGGAATTATATGGAAAATATAAAGCAAAAATACCTTTAAATTTAATTGACGAAGAAAAAATTAAAAACAGCAAATTAATCCTGGTTACTGCAATGACTCCTACACCTGCTGGTGAAGGAAAGACAACCGTTTCAATCGGATTAACAGAAGGTTTGAATAAAATCGGTAAAAAAACAACTGTTGTATTACGCGAACCATCTTTAGGGCCTGTATTTGGAATTAAAGGAGGAGCTGCTGGAGGTGGTTTCTCACAAGTTGTCCCTATGGAAGATATTAATTTGCATTTTACTGGTGATTTTGCTGCTGTCGAAAAAGCGAATAATCTTTTATCTGCATTGATTGATAATAACCTTCAGAACAAACAGTACAGCTTAAACATTGATCCACGCACAATTATGTGGAAAAGAGTCATGGACTTGAATGACCGTTCTTTAAGAAAAACTGTAATTGGATTGGGCGGTACTGGTGATGGGATCCCACGCGAAACTGGTTTTAATATTACTGCAGCATCAGAAATAATGGCCATTTTGTGCATGTCAAACAGCATAAAAGAACTTAAAGAAAGACTTGGAAATATTTTTGTAGGATTTACTTTTGATAAAAAACCAATTTTTGCCCGTGATCTTAAAGCCCAAGGTGCGATGGCTATCTTATTAAAAGATGCATTAAAACCTAATTTGGTTCAAACCATGGAAGGAAATCCTGCCATTATTCATGCTGGTCCATTTGCGAATATTGCCCAAGGAACCAATACAATTGTTGCAACCAAAATGGGTTTATCTCTTTCTGAATATGTTGTTACAGAAGCTGGATTCGGTGCAGATTTGGGTGCTGAAAAATTTATAGATATTAAATGTGGTTACAGTGGCCTTAATGTAAATGCTATTGTGTTGGTTGTAACCATCAGAGCATTGCGCTATCATGGTGGCGCTAAAACGGATGAATTCAATACTCCAAGTCTAGAAAAGGTAACGATGGGTATGGCGAATGTTGAGAAACATATTGAAAATATCAAAAAATTCGGGATAACTCCTGTTGTTGCATTAAACATGAGAGTTGGTGATACTGCTGAAGAAATAGCATTTATTAAAGAATTCTGTGCTAAGATGGGAGTTAAAGCAGTTGAATCAAATGGTTGGGCGTTAGGAGGCGAAGGTACAAAAGATCTTGCTGCTGAAGTAGTTAGTGTCATTGAATCTAATCAAAATAGGATGAAACCCTTGTATGATTGGAATCTTGGTGTTAAAGCTAAAATTGAAACTATTGCTAAAGAAATTTATGGAGCTGATGGTGTTGATTATTCTCCTAAAGCTGAAAGTGATCTTAAATTAATTAAAAACCTTGGACTTGAAAATTTGCCCATTTGTATGGCTAAAACTCAGAAATCATTGTCTGATAATGAAAAATTAATTGGAAGACCTCGCAATTTTACAGTTTCAATTCGTGAATTCGAAATTGCAGCCGGTGCTGGTTTTATAATTCCTATTCTTGGTGCTATGATGAGAATGCCAGGACTCCCTTCCATTCCTGCCTCTGAAGGTATGGATATTGATGATAATGGGGTAATCAGTGGCTTATCATAGCAAATAAACGATACAAAGAGTTGTTTCCATAAAATAACTCTTTGTATCGTTTATTTTATAGAGTAATCATAATAATGCTATTTTGTTATATAAAGGCTTCAATTGATTTTATATCATTTGCTGAGTTTATATTTAAAAAAGCCTTTTGATTTTCTTTAGTGTTTTCTAAGGCTAAGTAAGAAGTCTGAACTTTTGGGAAAAATAACCTAATTTTATATTCCTCAGTATTTATAATGTGATTTTTCAACGTTTGTAATATAGTTGTTGAATAAATTGCATGCAAAGGTTCAATTTTATTTAAAATTTGTGGAATTAAAATTTGCGTGTCTTTTTTTGAAAAATCTTCCATAATCTTTTTAATCAATTCAGCCGAAAGAAAAGGCATATCGCAGGAAAAAATAAAAACTGCCTCACAGTTGGAGTGCATCAATGCAGTATAAATACCTCCTAAGGGCCCAATTTCTTTAAAAACATCTGCAAAAACTGGTAAGCCGGTATTTAAAAAATCATTTGCTTTGTTTGAAACAATATGGGTTTCGTCAAACAAGGTTTGCAAGGTTTGAATGTTACGGTTTAAAATGGTTTCTCCAAAAACAGTTATCAATGCTTTATTTTGTCCCTCAAAGCGAGTACTTTTTCCCCCAGCTAAAATTGCAGCTCCAAATTTCATTGTGTGTTTTTTATTTTAAATAATACTTAATCACTATTGACCGATGAATTTCCTTAAACTAAAGTCTTCCAGTTAGTAAAATCCAACAACCTAGCCAATAGGCTGCTTGAAGTTAGTAATATAATTTGCAAGGGCTTTAATCAAATTTTAATTAATTTAAATTTGAAGTATTGATACTTTTTATAAATTGAGTGCTAATATACTACATATTTTAGTGTCGACAATTAAATAAATATATTAATTCAAATGATTTTCATTAAACTATTTTATTTAGTTGGCTAGTATAGAAGATTTTATGAAATAAAGTAAAATTCTTTTATTTTTTATCTTTTATTGTTATTGGATTAACAGATAAATTATAATTTTGCAAATAAAATTATTAATGATGAATTGGCTAACTGACTTAATGTGGAGCGAAACTGTAGCTCATACTATTTTGATTTATAGTATTGTAATTGCCTTAGGAATTGCTTTGGGTAAAATAAAAATTGCAGGTATTTCCTTAGGGATTACTTTTGTGCTGTTTGCCGGAATATTGGTAGGGCATTTGGGTTTTAAAGTGAATTCCGAAATGCTCGATTTTATAAAAGAATTTGGGCTTATTCTTTTTGTATTTTCAATTGGCTTACAACTGGGTCCCGGTTTTTTTGAATCTTTTAAAAAAGGAGGTTTAAGTCTTAATTTGTTAGCAGTAAGTATCGTATTGATAGGTGCTTTGATTACAATAGTATTACATTTCATAACCGGGATGTCTATGCCAATGTTGGTTGGCGTGATGTCGGGTGCTGTTACGAATACACCTGGATTGGGAGCTGCTCAGGAAGCTTTAAAACAAGTTTCATCACATTTTCCTGCAGGAAATCTTCCGGTTATTGGATTGGGGTATGCTGTAGCTTATCCTTTTGGAGTAGTTGGTATTATTTTATCCATGCTTTTAATCAAAAGTGTAAACAAAATTAATATTCAGCAGGAATTATTGGAATATTCTCAATTACAGCATCCAAAAGAGGAACTTCCTGAAAAAGTTTGTGTGAATGTAAAGAATCCGGTTTTCTTTGGAAAAAGTATAGTTGAGATTTCTAAATTCTTTCACTCTGAAATAATAATTTCCAGAATATTACATCAAGGTGTTTTTTTTACAGCTAAAGCCGAAAGTTGTATTTATGAAAACGATATTTTATTAATTGTTACTCAAAAGAGTAATATTAATCATGTTATCATTGAATTTGGCTCAGAAAGTGATTTGGGGATTTTCTCAGAAACCCAACTTCTAAAATCAAAACAAGTATTGGTTAGCAATCGTCAGGTAATTGGCAAAAAATTAGGCTCGTTAAAATTACGTACAAAATACAATATAAACATTACCAGAATTTACCGTTCGGGGATTGAGCTGGTTGCTTTTCCACAACTTATACTTCAGATGGGTGATAAATTGACAGTGGTCGGCGAAGAAACTGCAATCAATAAAGTAGCGTTGATTATTGGTAATTCCATTAAAAGAACGAATGAGCCTAATTTAATACCTATTTTTATCGGAATATTATTAGGGATATTGTTAGGTAGTATCCCCATAGCTTTTCCCGGAATTCCAAATCCAATTAAATTAGGATTAGCCGGAGGTCCTTTAATTGTGGCTATTTTAATCAGTAAATTTGGCTATAAATTATCAATGATAACCTATACGACTCCCAGTGCTAATTTGATGTTGCGCGAAATAGGCATTGTGCTTTTTTTAGCAAGCGTAGGTATCAAATCAGGCGAGAAATTTATACCAACATTGATGTCGGGGGATGGATTTATCTGGATGGCTTATGGCGCAATAATAACATTGTTCCCTATTCTGATTGTTGGTTTTTTTGCCAGGAAAATTTTGAAAAAAAACTTTTTCGAAATTTGCGGTTTGATTTCGGGAAGTATGACAGATCCTCCTGCTTTGGCTTATGCCAATGGAATTGCTCAGTCCGAAGCTCCTGCTGTTGCTTATGCTACTGTTTATCCTTTGGTGATGTTTTTAAGAATATTAGTGGCTCAACTGTTGATATTGTTATTTATGTAAAAGGGGCAATTTCTGGGTGAGAAATGCCCATCTCTATGACTACATATCCCCAAAAAAAGATCTTTCCGTGCTAGCCGATAGGTAAATATGTGTGAAACTCGAATAAAACTATTATCTTTGAAACGCTAAATAATAAGCATTTCTGAAATTTTACCATTAATAGAAAAATAAATGAATGATAGATAATAACATTAATAATCCCAAAAGTCCGAAATTTTACGTTAAAAAATACCTGGAAAGTCAGAAAACTTTTTTGCAAAATAAAATTGTATTGGATATACCTGCAGGAAATGGTGTTACAACTGAGATTTTACTTGAATTAGGGGCGAAAGTAAAAGCTTATGATTTATTTCCTGAATATTTTATGTTGAAAAATATAGAGTGTAAACGTGCTGATATTGCAGAAAATATTCCTGTATCCGACAATTATGCGGATATGCTGATATGCCAGGAAGGTATTGAGCATTTTAGCGATCAATTACAGGCTTTTAAAGAATTCAACCGCGTTTTAAAACACTATGGAAAACTTTTAATCACGACTCCATCGTATTCAAATTTGTCATCAAAATTTAGTTATCTGTTGTTTGAAAGTGAAACTATTAAACAGATGCCCCCGAATGAAATTGACGATATCTGGATGTCGGATAAAACAATTTCAAATGAGATTTATCATGGTCATATTTTTATGATCGGATTGCAGAAATTAAGAATACTGGCAAAATTATCTGGATTTAAAATTCTGGAAATAAGGTATATGCGATTGAGTAAAGGTTCTTTATTCTTATTCCCATTTTTATATCCTTTTATTTATATCAGTTCTTATCTGAGGTTTTTCCGCAATATTAAAAAACATAAAGAAATTCCTACATCCTTCAAAATTAAAGTTTATCAGGAACAACTAAAAATAAATATCAATCCAAAAAACTTATTAAACAAGCATATATTCATTGTTTTTGAAAAAGAAAAAGCATCAGACGAAGTTGATTTTCGTATCGAAAGTATTTGCAAACCTTTTGAGAAAATAATGTAAAAAGAGTTATTATGACAGATATTTCCCTACAATAGGCATTCTTCTTCCCATTCCAAATGCTTTTGGGGAAACTCTCAATATCGGTGGTGTTTGATGTCGTTTGTACTCGTTGGTATTTACTAATTTCAGTATTCTTTTAACTATAGCTTCTTCAAAACCTTGAGCTATCAATTCTCGCGGTCCCTTTTGTTGTTCGATATACTGATATAGTATTTGATCTAAGATTTCATAATCAGGTAAAGAATCTGAGTCTTTCTGGTCAGGCCTTAATTCAGCCGAAGGGGGTTTAGAAATGGAATTTTGAGGAATTACTTCCATGTCTTTATTAATGAAATTAGCCAGATCATAAACTTCTGTTTTATATAAATCTCCAAGAACAGATAATCCTCCACACATATCACCATACAATGTTCCATAACCAACTGCAGCTTCGCTCTTATTAGAAGTATTGAGCAAGATATATGCAAATTTATTGGTAAAAGCCATAAGAAGTACTGCTCTTATCCTAGCTTGTAAATTTTCTTCGGTAACATCAAAATCTAATCCTTTAAAATAGGGTGAAAGTGTAGATTCGTAGCTTTTATAAGCTTTATCAATTGGAATGATCTCATAGGATACATTCAGTTTTTGGGCTAGTTGAATGGCGTCGTCAATAGAATGTTGAGACGAAAACCGTGAAGGAAGCAAAACTGCTTTTATATTTTTATTGCCCAATGCTTCAGTTGCCAATACCAAGGTAACAGCAGAATCAATTCCACCTGAAAGTCCTAAAATAGCTTTTGTAAAGCCTAACTTTTCAAAGTAATCTCTAATTCCTAATACCAAAGCACTGTGAATTAATTCAATTTTATCGACTTGTTTTACTGACTTTCCATTGGTCAAAGATTTTTTTAAAACTGCCAAATCAACGATGGCAAAATCTTCTTCAAAATATTTCAGTTCAGAATGAATTTTTCCATTGGGATGGATTGCCATTGATCCACCATCAAAAATTAATTCAGTTTGGGCACCTACATGGTTTACATATATTAGCGGAAGCTTATATTTTTCAACGTTTTTTAACAAGATTGACTTTCGGTTTTGAACCTGCTGATAATTAAACGGAGAAGCAGCAATATTAATCATTAAATCTGGATGTTGAGAAATCAGGTCATCCATTGGGGAGTAGGGGTAAAGCTGTTCTTCACCAATATTCCATAGATCTTCGCAAATTGTAAGGGCTATTTTACAACCTTTAAAGTCAATTACATTTGAGTTTCTGTTGGGTTCGAAATATCGATATTCATCAAATACATCATAATTGGGTAAAAGACTTTTATGGTGAATGGATTGAATTTTTCCATCGTATAAAAATGCAGCTGAATTATAAAGATTTTTCCCTTTTTCGTCTGTATTGATAGAAGGGAAACCAATAATTGCAGCAATATCATTGCATTCTAAAGCAATCTGGTGAACGCTAACCAGACATTTTTCGATAAAATCAGTGAATTCAAGAAAATCTCTGGGAGGATAACCACAAACAGCTAATTCAGCAAAAATAACCAATTCGCAATTCTGTAATTTTGCTTTACGTAATGCCTGTATTATTGAAGCTGTGTTTTTTTCAAAATCTCCAATGTGATAATTGATCTGTGCTAGTGCTATTTTCATAAAATAATATTTATTAAATACGGATAATAAGGGCTATTTCAATAAATATTAAAAAATAATTCCGATAGTAAATTCAAATGAGTTGGAAGAAGCATCCGCATCAACATTGGCTGGAACATTGTTTTTATAGTTTAGTATATTTGTAAAACCATTGTTAAAAGTCAAAGCTCCAAACAACGAGGTTGAACCTCCTAAATTATATTCAACACCAGCAGCTAAAATCATAGAAAGTCTTAAAAAATTAATCTGATCTTCAATTTTTATATCATTTTTGCTAATGGCAGTACTTGATCCATTTGCATAAAAATCATCATTTGCATTTGCATTCAATCTCATGCCAAAACCCATCCCTATTTGTCCGAAGTAGGTTAAATATCCAAATTGACGTGTTTTCATCTTAATACTTAATGGGATTTCAATATATCGAACATTAATACTGCGGTGAAGCGAACCAAGTGTTGAAATTGAATCAACTTTGTTGATATAAGGATAAATAATTTTTCCTCCAGTAGAATTTATATTAAATCCGGTTGAAAAGAAATATTTTGGAGCAAATTGGAAATCAGCCAAAAACCCCCATGAAAATTTTACCGAACTCCCATCGTTGCTAAAATCCTGTGCATTTGTTTTTAACCACGAAATGTTTGGTGAAATTTTTGCGCCCAATTGAAAGTTTGACTTTTCTTTCTTTTGGGCATAAATATTGTTAGTAGTAGCAATTATGATAATATTTATTATTAAAACAATCAGTTTCTTCATGGTTTTTGTTTTTTTTAATATTGTTTTTTAATATTTGAAAACAAAATTAACTAAATTCGCAGAAGAAAACGATTGAAAAAAAATAAATTTTTAAACATATTGTATTTAATTAATAATCAATTTAAAATATTAAAAATGAAAAAGATAGCTGTTGTTATTGGTGTTGTATTTTTGTTTTCGTCTGCTGCTTTTTGCCAATTACCTTTGAGCTTAGGCGTCAAAATCGGATTTAATTCATCCAAAATGCCAACTGAATTTACGAATGTAAGCGATATAAAAGACCAGGCCAAAACTGGCTTTTTAGCTGGCGCTTTTGTACGCATTAATCTTTCATCGATTTACCTCCAACCGGAAATATATTTTACAAAAAAAGGAGGCAGTTTTCAAAGTGCTACAATTCCTCAGTTTCAAGGAAAGACATTTACACAACAAACCGTATTAAATACCATAGATGTACCTGTATTGCTTGGTATTAAGCTGATTAATTTAAAAGTTGTCAATTTGAGGTTAATGGCTGGGCCTGTCATTTCTTTTGTTACCAGTAAAGATATTTCCTATCAGGTTGATGGTGTTAATCTTGGTAGTTTACCTTCTCCTACAACCGATTACAAAAACACTATCTGGAGTATTCAAGCTGGTGCTGGTATTGATGTTTTAAAGTTTACGTTGGATGTAAGGTATGAATGGGGTTTGAATAATATTTCCGATAATGGAAGTATGAATTCCAAAACCAATTTATTAAATGTTTCTTTGGGGATGAAGATCTTTTAAGTCGGTTTTTTAATTTCTATTTTTTTAATAAAATATTAGCTGAAAATAAAATAGTTAAAAAATAATATCACTAATAAATAAACTCATAACTAATAACCAACATGCAAATGGCATCATTTCAAAAAAATGTATCTGTATTTTCTTTACTTGTCATTTTTTTACTACTCTTTAGTTGTAAAACCAAGAATAGCAATACGCTGTTGATTGAAATACCTGATAATAAGAAAGTTGAAATTAAAATTCATCGTTATGAAAAAGTATTGATGAATGTGGATGCCAATAATCTTAAAAATGAACTGACTAAATATAAAGCTGAATACATGCTTTTTTTGGATGGTAATTTAGAGGATAGTTTAAATCTTGTTAAGATCTATAATTTTATTTCGGATCCAACATTGCATGAAATTAACGATGAACTTATAAAAGTATATCCCGAAACCAATGGCTTAGAAAAGAAATTGTCGGATGCGTTTACTCATTTAAAATACTATTTCCCTGAAAAACCTACTCCAAAGGTGTATTCTTATCTTTCTTATCTTGATTATGATAATCGAATTATATACCTCGATACTGTTATAGCTGTGGCCCTCGACATGTATTTGGGGAAAGATTATAAAATGTATTCATCTGTAAAGATTCCTGCTTATGCTTCGTTTCGATTAGACAGTAATTACATTACTTCGGATTGTATGAAAACGATTGCAAAGCAAATGATTATTTTTGATCCAAACGATAAAACCCTGCTCGAAAACATGATTTACATGGGTAAAATACTTTATTTTGCTGATGCAATCTTACCTGAAACTGCAGATGAATATAAAATAGGATATACAGTTTCTCAACTTGAGTGGATGAAAAAAAATGAAGCCAATATATGGGCATTTTTTATTCAAAATAACTTATTGTACAATGCCGATTATTATAAAATTCGCACATTTATTACGGAGGCCCCTTCTACAAAAGGATTTAAAGATTCTCCACCACGTTTTGCCGAATGGATTGGATGGCAAATTGTTAAATCATTTATGAATAACAATAAAAATATAAGTATCAAGGATTTATTAAATGAAAACGATGCTCAAAAAATATTGAAAGCCTCAAAGTACAAACCTAATAAAACATAATTATGCTTGTAAAAACCTTTGGAAGTGCTATTTTTGGTGTAAATGCAATTACGATAACCGTCGAAGTTAATATTGACCAAGGAATTAACTTCTCAATGGTTGGATTGCCCGACAGTGCAGTTAAAGAGAGTCATCAACGCATTGAAGCTGCCTTAAAAAATGTTGGCTATCGAATTCCCGGTAAGAAAATTGTAGTGAATATGGCTCCTGCTGATATTCGTAAAGAAGGTTCTGCTTATGATTTAACGATTGCCATTGGAATTTTAGCAGCATCTGAGCAGATAAATCCCGAAAAAGTTGATAAATATATTATTATGGGTGAGCTTTCTTTAGACGGGGGTTTGCAGCCTATCAAAGGAGCCTTGCCTATTGCCATTGAAGCTCAAAAACAAGAATTTAAAGGAATTATACTGCCTAAACAAAATGCTAGAGAAGCTGCAATTGTTTCAAAATTAGAAGTTTATGGTGTTGAAAATATTAAAGAAGTCATTGCTTTTTTTAAAGATGAGCTTGAATTAGAAAGAACAATTATCAATACCCGTGATGAATTTTATAATAGTTTGAATAACTATGAATTTGATTTTTCAGAAGTTAAAGGACAGGAAAATATCAAAAGGGCTTTGGAAATTGCTGCTGCAGGTGGCCATAATGTTATTTTAATAGGACCTCCTGGAGCAGGAAAGACGATGCTCGCTAAAAGAATGCCTTCCATTTTGCCACCACTTAATTTATATGAAGCTCTGGAGACTACTAAAATTCATTCTGTGGCCGGTAAGATGAGTAAAAACTCAGCCTTGATTTCGGTAAGACCTTTCAGGTCACCACATCACACCATAAGCGATGTTGCGCTTGTGGGTGGGGGTGGTAATCCTCAACCAGGTGAAATTTCATTGTCACACAACGGCGTTTTGTTTTTGGATGAATTACCTGAATTTAAACGTGCAGTATTGGAGGTGCTTCGCCAACCTATGGAAGAACGAATGGTTACCATTTCAAGAGCCAGAATGACAGTTGAATATCCAGCAAACTTCATGTTAATTGCTGCAATGAATCCATGCCCCTGTGGCTATTATAACCACCCTGATACCGAATGTGTTTGTGGCCCTGGAGTTGTTCAAAAATACCTCAATAAAATATCCGGACCTTTGTTAGACAGAATAGATATTCATGTGGAAGTAGTCCCTGTACCTTTTAAAGAATTAGCAGACACTCAATTAGCTGAAAAAAGCGAAATAATTAGAGAAAGAGTTGTAAAAGCACGAAAAGTTCAGGAGATACGTTTTGCTGAAAATAAAGGTATTTTTGCGAATGCTCAGATGACAAGTAAAATGCTGAGAGAACATTGTATAATAACAGATGCTGGTATGGCAATTCTTAAAACGGCGATGGAAAGATTAGGCTTATCAGCAAGAGCCTATGATAGAATATTAAAAGTCGCACGTACCATTGCTGATTTAGCAAACAGTGAAGAAATAAAAACTGAACATTTAGCAGAAGCCATTCAATTCAGGAGTCTGGATAAAGAGAATTGGGGTAAATAATAGTTTTATTATATTTATTCTCAAGTATTTATAAATTTAAATCCTTATTGATTGTCCAAAAATAAAGTTTTTAAGATAATTAAAACTTTATTCCAATAGTTAAAATTATTCTAAAAAGAACGATAGAAATAAAGGAAAATAAGATGTATTTCCATGGTGTTTTATATTTTGGTTCTTCACTTTCTCTTGACGAAATTGGTATAGAAATATTTTTATGGTTAAAATAGGAAGGAAGGACAAGCACAAACATTGTAATACTAAGAAAATTTTCAATATAAGAAAAGGAAGGTAAATGGATCATAAAAATAATGATACTTGAAAAAAACCATACTTTAATACCTTGTGACCAAACAAAAAACAATCTTTTTCTTTGTTCTACAAATTTTGAAGATTTGGCAGATAATAATAAAGGGCGTGTAGTTTTACTGCCAATAAATATTAAAAGGAACATTGCAGTAATTACCAATGCTATTGTTGGTAAATATTCAAAATATAACCAGGTAAGAACAAGATTTGAAAAATACAAATTAAAAATGGTTCCCAGAATAAATAAACCTATTATTCTATTGATAATATGTACGATGAGCCAAAAAAAGAAAATTTTAATAAGCCCTAGATGATCTTTTCGACTATTAAATATCTTCATTAAAACTAATAGAAGGATAATTAAGAAAATAGTACCACTACTAAAAACAGAAAAAACAGAATCAAAAGTCCAAAGAAGAGACCTATCCTCTGTTATATAAACTAACTTGTTAAAATTTAAAAGGGTTTTAATACCATAAGAACTGCCAACTAATGCAGTAATTATATTATAAGCCAGATATATAAAAAGATAAGCAGAAATATATGCTATAACTGAATAGATTGTAAGTATTTTATAATTATGAATATCATTATTTTTTTCCATATTTTCCAGAAAGAAATTGAATAATCCGACAAAGATAAAAAATTAATTGAAAAATATTAAGTATAGATTAATATTATTTACTAGTGACTGTCAGAATGATTTTTTTCATCAATATTATATCTTTAATCTATTTATTTAGAGGCTGTTCTCTATAATAAATGAACAAATTTAAGCTTTTAAATGTTTTTTAATATAAATTTAATAATGAAGTACAGTAATATTTTTGAAAAACTCTGGTCTGATTATATCAACCTCAACCCTCATGCAAAATTAATTTACGAATTATTTGTATCAGAAAGTGAAAATATTGTAAATGACCATATTGCATTCAGAACATTTAACGATAAAAGGGTAAATATTAATGTATTGGCCAAAGTATTTATAGACAATGCTTATGAAGAAAGAGGTGAATATACCTTTCATGAAAAGCATTTGTATGCAAAACATTTTGAACATAAAACAGATCTATCTGCTCCTAAGATTTTTATCAGCGAATTGATTGTTGATGAATTTTCTTTTGATTTTCAAAAAATAATTCATAAAGAAATTGATAAAATAGATGATACCTATTTATTTTCTGATGAGTTAATTTATTCTGGAAATATATGGAGTAAACCCTCTTTTGCTATTTATGAAAAGCTTAAACAAGAATCGGAATATGCAGCCTGGGTTTATGTTTTTGGTTTTAGAGCTAATCATTTTACAGTAAGTGTAAATGCCTTGAAGAAATATAATAGTATTGAAAAAGTAAATGATTTTTTGAAACAACATGGTTTTAAAATCAATGATTCCGAAGTTGAAATTAAAGGAAGTCCCGGTGAATTACTGGAACAATCAAGCATAAAATCAGGTTTGATCAACGTTCAGTTTGAGGAAGGTGAATGTGAAATTCCTTCATGCTATTACGAATTTGCCAAAAGGTATAAAGATAGTAATGGAATACTGTATTCTGGTTTTATTGCCAAGTCCGCAGATAAAATATTTGAAAGTACTGATTTCTATGAAAAAGAAAGTACTTAGAATGCCTGGAGTTGAAAGAAAGTGACTAAAGCACTTGGAGTACTTAGAATACTTAAAGTTAAAAAAGGGAAAGAGTTTATGAATTGAAAGTTAAACACTAAACAGTTATCAGGCTCCTACTGACTAATAAATTAATCCCCGGTAACAATAACCCAATAACATATAACCTAATAATTAAATAATTATTCGCAATTAATAATTTATATTTAACCAATGGACTTTCTTGAATTATTAAACGATAAGAGCCTTAAGCCAAAAGAAAAAACAGAAACAATCAGCCAATGGATAATGATGCATCCTGATAAACTAAATGAATTAATAGATTTTGCATCAACTTTAAAAGAAGCCCATAAAGCGACTTGCATTGAGGCGATGGAATATGTAACCAACACTCAGCCAGAAATTTCTTCTTTAGCTTGCCTTGAATTTGTTGCAAAAAACCTTGCCTATAAAGCTCCCAGGGTGAAATGGGAGTCAGCCAGAGTAATAGGGAATATTGCAAAGCTTTATCCTTTTCAGTTGGATCAAGCAATTAAAAATTTGCTGATAAATTCGGAACATGACGGAACGGTTGTCAGATGGAGCACAGCTTTTGCGCTGGGCGAAATCATTAAAATTAAATCACAGCGAAATAAAGATTTAATTCCTGCAGTTGAAGCTATCTGCGAAAGGGAAGAAAAAAACAGTATCCGGAAAATATACCTGGATGCATTGAAAAAAGGAAAAGCTTAAGCAGAAAATTAAAGTACAAATTATTTACATTATTATTCTTTTAACTTTCATTCATTTTAAGTTCATATTTATAATAAACTGACATAAATGTAATTTCCCTGCTGAAATTACACAATGAATCTATTACTTCGTATGCATCCAGGTTTCAATATTATTTACATGCTGTTGATCTGTCTTAAATTCGGAGGTAAAATGGAATTCAATTCCCGGATAATCCTGGCGGACCATTTTTAATTGCCATTCGCTTTCTGCCATAAAAACCGGACGATCATCTTTATCGTAAGTGATGTATTGTCCTTTTTTTATGATAAATTTTTCCAGCAAGTTTTTATCAGTAGTTGTAAACCAGCATACTTTATAATAATTCATAGAATGGAATGAACAGCTAGCTCCATATTCATGCAATAAGCGGAATTGAATGACTTCAAACTGCAATTCTCCAACAGTACCTATGATTTTCGTATTTCCCGGTTGTCGGATAAATAATTGTGCTACACCTTCATCCGTAAGTTGGTGAATTCCTTTTTCTAGTTGCTTGGATTTTAAGGGGTCATTGTTGACCATTTCTTTAAATATCTCGGGAGAAAAACTTGGAATACCTTTGAAGAAAATGATTTCTCCTTCGGATATAGTGTCCCCAATTTTAAAATTACCAGTATCATATAAGCCAACAACATCACCGGGATATGCTTCCTCTACAATGTTCTTTTCATTGGCCATGAAACCGACCGGACTTGAAAATCGCAATTTTTTATTGAGACGGGTATGTAAATAAAATTTATTTCGTTCAAACTTACCAGATACTATCCTGCAAAAGGCAATCCTGTCACGGTGATTCGGGTCCAGATTGGCATGTATCTTAAATATAAATCCTGTGAATTTTTTTTCTTCAGGATTTATTTTTCTTTGAGTGGTAAGCCTTGGAAGTGGCGAAGGTGCAATGCGCACAAAAGTATCTAGTAATTCCTTTATCCCAAAGTTGTTGATGGCACTCCCAAAAAAAACCGGAGCCAAATAGCCTTCGCTATACAATTCCTTGTCAAAGGGTTCATAGATACCTTCTATCAGTTCAACATCATCTCTTAGTCTGTCTGCTGCAGCATTGCCAATTTGTTTATCAAGCTCATCTGAACTTAAATCTTCTATGGCAAAAATATCATCAGATATTTTACTTCGGTTTGCAGAAAAGAGTTGTAATTGTTTTTCAAAAAGATTATAAACACCTTTAAAATTGCTACCTATGCCGATTGGCCATGTAAGAGGGCGGGTGTGAATATTTAATTCCTGCTCCACTTTATCCAGTAAAATGTAAGGATCCTGACCTTCCCTGTCCATTTTATTGATAAAAATAATAACAGGAGTGTTTCGCATTCTGCATACCTCCATAAGCTTGCGGGTTTGTTCCTCAACACCTTTCACGCAATCAACTACAAGGATAACACTATCAACGGCTGTTAAAGTCCGGTAAGTATCTTCTGCAAAATCTTTATGACCCGGGGTGTCGAGAATGTTGATTTTATAGCCTTGGTATTCAAATCCCATAACGGAAGTAGCAACAGATATACCTCTCTGTTTTTCGATTTCCATAAAATCGGAGGTAGCTGTTTTTGTAATTTTGTTGCTTCTTACTGCACCGGCTGTTTGAATGGCACCGCCATACAATAAAAGTTTTTCAGTAAGCGTTGTTTTTCCTGCATCCGGATGACTAATGATGCCAAATGTTCTTCTTTTATTAATTTCTTCCTGTTTCAATGTCAATAAATTTCAGGCTGAACTTGGCATAAGTGCAACCGGTTTGTCAAATAAAATATTTCAGTTGTACACGGCCTGAGCTAATTGCAAGGAAGGGTACATCAAGGTGGTGTTAGAATCCTTATTTAAATACCTTGATAAGGTATGGAGTGCAAAAGTAATCATTTTTTGGGAAATTTCATCAGGTTGAATTTGTATTGATTTATCTGTGTTAAAAATATTATTATCTTACATTTCTTATTCAAAAAATCTTTAAGTTTATTTATCTCGATATTTTCAAATAAAAAAGCTCCGAATATTTTATAAACGGAGCTTTTCAAATAAACAATTAGCAATTACTTGTTGTATTCAGCAAGTATCGCTTTAACCCCATCAGGTGAAACACGTCCGTAAACCTTTTCGCCAATAAGCACAACGGGAGCTAATCCACAGGCGCCTACACAACGGAGGCAGCTCAATGAAAATTTGCCATCTGCTGAGGTTTCACCTACTACGATTTTTAATTCACGTTTAAATTCTTCCAGCACCTTTTCAGCACCTCTCACGTAACAGGCAGTGCCTGTACATACCGAGATGGGATGTTCACCTTTGGGAATCATTGTAAAGAAAGAATAAAATGTTACGACTCCATAAACATGAGCGCTTGAAACATTGAGTCCTTTGGCTATGATTTCCTGTACTTCAGCTGGTAAGTACCCAAACATGGTCTGGGTTTTGTGTAAAACATTGATCAGTTCGCCGGCTTCATTATTGAAGGATGTGCAAATTTCCTTTATCTTGTTTATTTTATCTTCTGATAATTTAATATTAACCATAATTTTATTTTTAATAATGATGATTACGCTTCAATAAATACTTCTTTGCTTTTGTCGAAATAATGTGTGTGCAATAAATGATGCGATTTCTCGCCACAAGGTTTGCCTAAGAATTCATCATAAAGTTTGATAATATCCTTGTTTTCGTGCGATTTACGGATAGGTTTGCCGGCATCTTCCTGGTAGATAGCTGCAGCACGTTTTTTAAGTATCTCGCTGTTGCCAAAGTTCAGAGGTTGTCCACCACCTCCGATGCATCCACCTGGGCAAGCCATAATTTCGATAGCATGAAATTTTGATTTTCCGGCTCTAATGTCATCCAGTAGTTTTCGGGCGTTACCTAAACCGTGAGCGATGCCAATATTCAATGGGAAGCCATTGAAGTCAATCGTTGCAGAACGTATGCCTTCCAAACCTCTCAATTCGTTGAATTCAACTTTGTCTAGTTTCTTCCCGGTATGAATTTCATAAGCAGTACGACAAGCTGCTTCGATAACACCCCCTGTATTGGCAAAAATAACCCCCGCACCAGTGGATTCACCCATTGGGTGATCGAAATCTTCGTCAGGTAAATTCAAAAAATCGATGTTAGCTTGTTTGATAAAATGAGCCAATTCGCGGGTCGATAAAGAGAAATCGACATCAGGATTTCCGTCTATTTTAAATTCATCGCGTTGACATTCGTATTTTTTCGCCAAGCATGGCATGATAGAAACTACCACTAAATCTTTACGGTTTACACCAATTTTGTCAGCAAAATAGGTTTTGGCAATAGCTCCGAACATTTGTTGAGGCGATTTTGCTGTGGATGGGATGTCTAACATATCAGAGAAGTTATGTTCAAAGAAATTCACCCAGCCAGGGCAGCAACTTGTTAGGATAGGTAACTTAACGCTTGTGTCACCACTTAAATGGCGACCCAGGCGACCTAGTAATTCAGTGCCTTCTTCCATAATGGTAAGGTCTGCAGCAAAATCTGTATCAAATACATAATTGAAACCTAAACGACGCAATGCTGCAGCCATTTTGCCTGTTACCGAAGTGCCTGCTTCCATTCCAAATTCTTCGCCCAGTGCAGCACGAACTGCAGGAGCAGTTTGAACAATGACTGTTTTTGTTTTGTCGGCCAATGCTCTGATTACGTTGCTTGTGTGGTCTACCTCGGTTAAAGCACCTGTTGGGCATACGGATACACATTGTCCGCAATAGGTACATGGCGATTTTTCAAGGTTCATCTCAAAAGCTGGTGCAACTACAGAAGTAAATCCACGGTTTACAGCTGATAATGCACCTACGGTTTGAACATCGTTACACATCATTTCGCAACGGCGACACATAATGCATTTATCTACATCGCGGATGATAGAAGGGGAGGTGTCAACCCGATAAGTAGATTTCTCACCTTTGTATGGAATTTCTCGTATACCGAATTTCTGAGCCATGCTTTGCAATTCACAATTGCCCGATTTAGCACATATCAGACAGTCGAAAGGATGATCAGAGAGCATCAGTTCTACAACTGTACGTCTTGCATTTAACACACGAATGCTGTGTGTATTTACAATCATACCCTCAAAAGTTTCAGTAGCGCAGGCTGGGGCAAGGTTTTTACGGCCTTCAATTTCAACAACACATACACGACATCCACCTGGTTTGTTCTCAATTTTCATATCGCCCAATTCAAAATAGCAGAGGGTAGGAATATCAATCCCTGTTGTTCTTGCTGCTTTCAAAATGCTAGTGCCTTTTTCTACTTCAACGATTTTATTATCTATTGTTAATTTAATCATTTCCATGTCTTAATTATATATTTTATATTATTTTATACTGATAGCGTTAAATTTGCATTTTTCCATGCAAGCACCACATTTGATACAAATATCCTGATTAATGTAATGAGCCAGTTTTCTTTCACCGGTAATGGCATTTACAGGACAATTGCGTGCACAGGCTGTACAACCAACGCACTGTTCATCATCTATAATATATTGCATTAATGCTTTACACTGATTTGAACGACATTTTTTATTGTGTATATGTTCTATATACTCGTCCCAAAAGTTATCGAGGGTGGAAAGAACCGGATTGGGTGAAGTCTGACCTAATCCGCACAAAGAAGCATCTTTGATTACATAGCTTAGATTTTTCAATTTATCCAAATCTCCCAAAACACCTTTGCCTTGTGTTATTGTTTCTAGTATTTCATAAAGACGTTTGTTCCCAATTCGACATGGTGTGCACTTCCCACAGGATTCTTCAACAGTAAAGTCTAAGTAAAATTTTGCCACTGCTACCATACAATCGTCTTCGTCCATCACAATCATTCCTCCAGAACCCATCATGGAACCAGCAGCAATCAAATTTTCATAATCAATAGGTGTGTCAAGGTGATGTTCTGTTAAGCATCCACCTGAAGGACCTCCTGTTTGAACCGCTTTGAATTTTTTACCATCTTTGATACCACCACCTATTTCATAAATAATTTCACGCAAAGTGATACCCATTGGAACTTCAATTAAACCAACATTATTAATTTTTCCTGCCAATGCAAATACTTTAGTTCCTTTTGATTTTTCGGATCCTATCCCTGCAAACCAATCAGCTCCTTTATTGATAATTACCGGTATGCTGGCAAAGGTTTCAACATTGTTAACATTGGTTGGTTTCCCTAAATATCCAGAAACAGAAGGAAAGGGTGGTTTAAACGTAGGTTCACCGCGTAAACCTTCCATGGAATGAATTAATGCTGTTTCCTCACCGCAAACAAAAGCACCAGCGCCATAACGCAATTCTATGTCAAAATCAAAACCACTCCCTAATATATCGCTTCCAAGTAAACCATATTTTCTGGCTTGTTCGATAGCAATTTTTAAGCGGGTGATTGCCAGAGGATATTCAGCGCGTATGTATACCAAACCTTTAGTTCCTCCGATTGCATAACCACAGATTGCCATTGCTTCAATCACAGAATGAGGATCTCCTTCCAAGATTGAACGATCCATAAATGCACCGGGATCTCCTTCGTCTGCATTACATACAACATATTTTTGATCTGCTTGTGATTTGCTGGTAATATCCCATTTTAAACCTGTAGGAAAACCGCCTCCACCTCTTCCTCTTAGACCTGACTTTTTAATAATATCAATAGTTTGCTGAGCATCCATTTCAATTAAAACTTTACCCAGTGCTTCATAGCCATCACATGCAATATACTCATCAATGTTTTCAGGATCTATAAAACCGCAGTTTCTTAAGGCTATACGAATTTGTTTTTTCTTTGGGCTATTGTTATCGGGGGAAGTAAGCATCAAACGCTTTATTTTTTCACCTTTTATAATGTGTTTTTCAATAATTTCTCTTGCATCTTCAGGCTTTACTTCTGAATAAAAAGTGTTATCAGGCATCACTTTTATAATAGGTCCTTTTTCGCAAAACCCAAAACAACCGCTCATGATCACTTGTACTTCATGAGCTAATCCTTTTTCGATAAGAATTTCTTTTAAATTATTAGCCACAGACTTGCTTGCTGATGCATGGCAGCATGTGCTTCCGCACACCAGAAGATGCATTTTAAATTTTGCCATAATTTCCTCCTCCTTAATTATTTTTTTGAATAGTTTCGTAATTTACAGGAATGATGCCTTCAACCAATTCATTGTTTTTAATATATTTTTCGATAATTTCATTGGCTTTTTTATCGTTAACATAACCGAAAACAACGGGATCCTGCATAGGCAAGCTTACTTCTACTGTTGGTTCTGCATAACAATAACCCATACATCCGGTTTGCGAAACAATGGCTTCAATGTTTCTTTTTTCGAGTTCATCAATAAAATATTCCATCACGGTTTTTGCACCTGAAGCTATGCCACAGGTTGCCATCGCAACCCTAATCTGAACCAAATTTTCGGAATTTTTGCTTTCCCCTAAATGGGTTAACTCTAGTTTCAATTTTCTGAGATCTGCCAAAGATTTTACTTTTGTCATAATTTTCTCCTTTTTAAATATTGTGTATTAAAATTAATGATGCTTTATTTTTAATAAAGTTGAATTAAACAATTGCAAAATTAAACACATTTTTTATATAAAAAAAATTTAATTGTTAAATTTATAACAATGTGAATAAAATAACACTAAATAGAATTTTGGATATTATTTGGATATCAACTTTTAAAAGGGAAAAGGCCGTTAGATTTTTCTAACAGCCTTTTCTTTAAATAGTTAAAAATTATTAATACCTTTTTCTTGCTTTGTAATGTGTATGTAATAAATCATGCGATTTATGACCTAAAGGTTCACCAAGGAAATCTTTATAAATCAAAGCTACTTCTGGATTTTCATGTGATTTTCTCAAAGGTAGACCTTCATCTTCAGCATAAATAGCATCTGCACGTTTTTGACGAATTTCGGGACTGGTTGGTATTGGTTGACCACCACCACCTAAGCATCCGCCCGGGCAACCCATTACTTCAATAAAATGGTAACTCGTTGTGCCAGCTCTTACTGCTTTCATTAATTCGTTGGCATTGTGTAATCCGTGTGCAATTGCAACACTAAGTTCTGCTCCTTCCAAAAAGCTCCATTCAGGTTTAACGTTTTTAATCATCACCTTGGCTTCTTTTATACCTTCAAATCCCCTTACTGGCATTATTTTAAGATTGGTAAAAGGTACTTCACGTCCTGTAACAATTTCGTAAGCAGTACGTAATGCTGCTTCCATTACTCCTCCTGTGGCTCCAAAAATAACAGCAGCTCCTGTAGAATTACCCATGATACTGTCGTATTTTTCTTCCTCTAATTTCATAAAATCGATGCCGGCTTGTTTAATCATCATCGCCAATTCGCGGGTAGTTAAAACGTAATCAACGTCTTGATAACCACTGTCACGCATTTCAGGTCTGCCACATTCATATTTCTTTGCCGTGCAAGGCATGATTGAAACTGAAACCATATTTTTAGGATCTAAGCCTTTTTTCTTTGCATAATAGGTTTTAACCAGGGCGCCAAACATTTGTTGAGGTGATTTGCAGGTTGATAAATTATCCAATAAATCAGGGAACATGTGTTCCTGGAATTTTATCCATCCTGGAGAGCAGGAGGTCATCATGGGTAATGCAACTTTTTCGCCATCCACCAAGGCTCTTTTCAATCGGGTTAGTAATTCTGTTCCTTCTTCCATAATGGTTAAATCGGCAGTGAAATCGGTATCTAACACTGAATTGAATCCAATATGTTTTAGTGCAGCTACCATTTTCCCAGTTACTCTTTCACCTGGATTAAAACCTAAGTCTTCTCCCAATGCTATACGAACAGCAGGAGCTGTTTGAACTACAACGTGTTTGGATGGGTCATTGATTGCATTCCAGACTTCATCAATATAAGTCCTTTCAGTTAATGCTCCGGTAGGACAACGATTGATACATTGTCCACAGTTTGTGCAAACAACTTCATCCAGTGGCTTGTTCATAAATGTTGAAATCTTTTGATGATCACCTTTTTTTACTACAGCTAATGCACTTACAGATTGCAATTCTTCGCAGGTTCTGACGCAACGTTGGCAACGAATACATTTACTGTCATCTTTAGTAATAGATGGTGAAGAAATGTCAGCAAATTTATCTTTTTCCTTAACCAGATCAATAAATACATGATCTCCGATACGATACTCAGAAGCTAAATCCTGAAGTTCGCAATGACCATTTTTAAAACATTTAGTACAATCTGCATTGTGCTCAGAAAGTAGTAATTCGATGACATGTTTACGGGCTGATCTAACCTTTTCGCTGTTTGTGAATACTTCCATTCCTTCTGAAACAGGAGTTGCACATGAAGCAGACAATAATCTTGCTCCTTTTATTTCAACAACACAAACACGGCAATTACCTGCAACACTTAAATCAGGATGATTACAAAGTGTTGGTATGTTGAAATTAAGCTTTTTAGCTGCATCAAGAATGGTGGTTCCTTCTTTAACGGATACCAGAATATTATTGATTTTTAGATTTACTAAATATTCGCTCATTTTATTTATATTTTTATTGTTATCAATGAAATTAATAGATGATTTCTTCTTTGAAATTATCAACAATGGAATTAAAAGGATTTGCCAATGATTGACCTAATCCACATTTGGCCGAGATCTTCATTGTATTTGCCAGTTTCTTTAATTCATCTAGGTATTGAGGTTTTCTTTCTCCTCTTTTAACAGCTTCTATACCTTTTAATAATTGTTGACAACCCACACGGCAAGGTGTGCATTGTCCACATGATTCTTCATTAAAAAACTCAAGATAATCGTGCAGTACATTGTACATTGAGCGTGAGCTGTTGAAAATCATCATAGAACCTCCTGTTGGAATTCCTTCAAACCCAATGATGGTATCGTTGAAAAGTTTACGCGGAACACAATGTCCGGAAGCACCTCCAACTTGCACTGATTTAGTATCACCATCACCAAAATTTCCAACAAAGTCGGATAAAGGCATGCCTAATTCTAATTCATAAATTCCCGGAATAGGAGTATCGCCAGAAATTGAAAACAACTTAGATCCTCTTGAATCCGAAGTGCCAATTTTTTTGTATTCAGATGCACCAATTTTACAAATAATCTGAACAGTCGCAAAAGTTTCTACATTATTTATAACAGTTGGACATTGATTGTAACCAGAAACTGTAGGATAAGGCGGTTTGTTACGAGGTTCACCACGACGGCCTTCCATTGAATCGAAAAGTGCACTTTCTTCTCCGCAAATGTAAGCTCCGCTGCCCATTCTTAGGAAAATCTTGAAATCGAGTTTAAATTGTTTTGCAAATTCATCAAAAAGCTCAATTTCTTTTAATAGTTTAGGAACTAAATAGGAGTATTCACCTCTTAGATAAATATATCCTTCTTTTGCTCCAATAGCATATCCGCACATTGCCATTCCTGAAAGAACTTTACGGGATACTCTCTCTAATATTTCCCTGTCTTTAAAGGTACCTGGTTCACCTTCGTCAGCGTTACATACAACATATTTAACCGGATTGTCCTGACTCTTTGCAAATTTCCACTTTAATCCTGTTGGGAAACCTGCTCCACCACGGCCTTTTAATCCAGAATCAATAATTTCGTTGATAATTTCATCTGGGCTTTTATTTATTATTTTTTCTAGAACTTTGTATTTTGATGATGTATAATCAGCAAATATCAAATCTATTTTTTTTAAAGTTTCTTTTTCCATTTTCATTGTTATTAGTAATATTTAACTAATTCATATTTACACAGTTGCTTTAGAATAATCTTCAATTATTTTTAAAGCATTTTCAGATGTTAGTTCTGGGAAAACTACATCATTTATTAACATAACAGGTCCTTTGTGACACCATCCCAAACAGTTTGCTGTAAGCAAGGTGAATTTTTTGTCATGAGTGGTTCCTCCGACTTTAACTTTTAATGAATTTTCAACAGCTTCGATAATTTCATCTTTGCCTTTCATATGGCAGGAAATTGTTTTGCAAATCCTTACAATGTTTTTGCCTCTTGGCTCAATGTCTAGAAATGTGTAAAAAGAAGCAGTCCCATAAACTTCAGCAGCTGATAAATCTAATTCTTTCGCTACCAAAATCATAGCTTCTTCAGATAGATATCTATCTTCTTTAACAATTCCCTGTAAAACCGGCATTAAACTATTTCGCGTTTTGCCGTGTTTTTCGACTAAATTTTTTACTAATGTTTCAATATTGGACATTTTATCCTCCATATTTTTTTGTGAATGTAATTATTTAATTTCTATTGTTATTCGAATAACAATTAAAAGTCCAAAATTAATTCTTTTTTGTTGTTAATTGAATAACAGTAAGTTTTTTTTTGCTAAAAACGTAAATTTAGAAGCATTCTAAATTAAAAAATAACATAAGATAATTAAATTCAATAATATACGTTAAATTAATAATTATATAAATATTATTTTCAGTTAATTTTTATACTGATATTTGTCAATTATTGAAGCAAAATTTATTCAAATTTTATTAAAATCAAACTAAAAAAATATTTTAAATTAAAAAAGTTAGTAAGAAAGTATAAAATATAAAAAATGTTTTATACTTATTTTCATATTTTAGCTGAAGCAATTCTCCAATTATATTTTTATTGAATAATCTATTTAAATCAAAAAAAATAATTCATTAATTTCTGCAATTAGAAATTATTTGCAATTCATTACTCATTTTTTTGTAGATTTGTGCAAAACTTATTGCATTGAGTAGATATTTTTTACATTTGGCTTATAACGGAAAGAATTTTCATGGATGGCAAATCCAAAACAATGCCATTACAGTTCAACAAGTACTTAACGATACATTAAGTCTTTTTTTTAGAAATACAGTTGAACTAACAGGAGCTGGAAGAACTGATACAGGCGTTCATGCCAAAGATTTCTATGCTCATTTTGATTTGCCTTTTGAAATAAATCCTAATGATATTGCCCATTTTGTGTATAAATTAAATGGATTTTTAAAGGAAGATATTGCCATTTACAATATTATACCTGTAAATGAAAATGCTCATGCCCGTTTTGATGCAATTTCAAGGACATATAATTATTATATAGGTATTAAGAAAAATGTTTTTAATTTTGATTATTATTATAATATATATGGTAATATTGATATAGAAGCAATGAACAATGCTGCAAAGCTGCTTTTTGAATATACCGATTTTTCATGTTTTTCAAAATCAAATACACAAACAAAAACAAATAATTGTAAAATTACAGCTGCTTTTTTTAAGCAATCTGAAAATGAATTGGTTTTTACAATTACTGCTGATCGTTTTTTGCGTAATATGGTGAGAGCAATTGTAGGAACACTTTTGGAAATTGGTTTTCATAAAATTAACCTTGAAGATTTCAAGTTAATCATCGAAAATAAAAATCGTTCTGATGCAGGTTATTCAGTTCCGGCAAAAGCTTTATTTCTGTCAAAAATTATTTATCCGGAATCTATATTTTTGAAAATAAAATAAATACATCATCTAAACGGTTCTTTTTGTTTAAATTTGTCTTCTTATTATCCATTAAATAAGTTCTGTCATGCGAAAAAGTTTATTTCTTATAGTAATTATTATTTGTTTAGTTTCTTCTAAAATTACTTATTCACAGCTAATTAATCAAATATTTCTTTCAAATACAAATGATAATTACCCTCTTATTGAAAAACCGATTTCTTCACGGGATTCAATCAGATTAATAAATATCCCAGCAATCGAGGTGCCTGCTCTTTATAAATCAGCAAATTCACCTATACTTCCTAGTTCTATTGATAATTCTTTACAGCCTTATTTTAGACCCGTAACATCTCAAAGTGGATATGAATGTGGTCAAATAGCCGGCATTGCTTTCGTATTTACATATGAAATTAATCGTCTAAGAAACCTTGCTTCAAATATAGTTGCAAATCAATATCCAACGCATTTCTCCTGGAATTTTTTAAATGATGCCTACAATTATACGGGAGTAAGTTTTTTTGATACATGGGAAATAACAAGAACTGTCGGTACTCCAAATGTTGTGGATTATGGCGGAGCATTGAATACCGGAGGCGAAAAACGATGGATGAACGGCTATCCAGCATATTACAATGGAATGAAAAACCGCATCTCTGGTGTTTATTCGATTAGATGTGATACTCCGGAAGGTTTATCTGTTCTAAAAAATTGGTACAATGATCATTTAGATGGGTCTAACATAGGTGGAATTGCTTGCATATATGCTCAGTATTGTTCTCCTAATGCAATTTTACCTGCTGGAACTCCCGAAGCAGGGAAGGCGTTAATTTCATCCTGGGGCAGTAGTCCGTCTCATGCATGGACTGTTGCAGGTTACAACGATTCAATCCGGTTTGATTATAACAATGATGGTCAATATACCAATAACATAGATATTAATGGGGATGGTGTTGTGGATATGAAGGATTGGGAAATAGGGGGGCTGAAAATTGTTAATGGTTATGCCGGAACCGGCTGGGGAAATTCAGGTTTTTCTTTTATGATGTATAAATCATTGGCTGAAAGTATTAGTAATGGTGGAATCTGGAATTATTCTGTTTTTGTTGTCAAGGCCAAACAAACTCAAACGCCTCAGCTTACGATGAAAGTGAGTATGAAACATAATAAGCGGAACCAGATCAAGGTAATTGTGGGTGTAAATCAAGATCAAAATGCGACAAGACCAGCTACAAGAATTGAATTTCCTATTTTCAATTTTCATGGAGATGCGATAGGTTTGCAAGGCGATACGACTGAGGCTGCAAAAACTATAGAATTTGGCTTGGATGTAACACCTCTTTTAAGTGAAATCAATTCAACTCAAACTGCAAAATTCTTTTTAGAAATAGTCGAAAAAGACCCAAGCGGAACAGGTAGCGGATTGGTAAATTCTTTAAGTTTAATGGATTATACTGGAACATTGTTCGAAACTTTAAGTGCAACGTCCAATGTTGCTATTGTAAATAACGACACAACCCGTTTAAGCGTTGTCAAATCAATTGCTTTTAATAAAGTTGCTATTACCAATGATAGTATGGTTGCAAAAGTATATCAGCCTTATACTCATCAATTGAATGCGACACAGGGTTCTCAACCTTATAAATGGGATTTAAAGATGGATTATTCAGAAACAATTACAAATGCAAGCTTTCCAAATTTGACAAATCAGATTTTAAGCGTTGGAAGTGCTGGCTATGTTGTTCAAAATTTAAATTTTTCTTTTCCTTTTTTCGGGAAATCTTACAGCCAGATTTATATTTATCCCAATGGTTATATCAAATTTGATAATTCTTTATTTACTTTTCCATTTTTGATAGATGCCAATTTACTTTTCAGAAGTCACAAAATGATAGCAGGCTTTTTAGCTAATTTATCTTTTAGTAGTGGCCAAGGAATCTGGTTTCAGGGTGATGCTAATGCTGCCACGATTCAATGGAAAGCTAGTGTAAATGCTCAAACTGGTTCAAATGTAAATGTCGCTTTAAAAATATTTCCGAGTGGTAAAATCGAAATTTATTATGGTTCTATCCTTCTAAGCGGAAGCTGGCTTTCTGCGCTTTCAGGCGGAGATGTTGTAAACTATCAATATGCAAGTTTATCAAATAGTTTTTTGTCGAATACAATAGATAAGAAAGCTGTATTACTGCCTCCTGATTATCCTGACGCGATGAATCTTACTGAAGCTGGTCTTTTTTCAGCAATACCAAATCGTTATCACAATACAAATATTAAATTTAAAGTTACTGATAACAATAATATTTCAGTAGTTTCAAGTATTCCGTTTAAAACCAAGGGCTTGTCAGTAGAATTTACTGTAAATGCAGGCGGAGATACCATTGTTAACTCAAATGATACCGTGTATTTAAGTGCGAAAATTAAAAATATTGGATTAACTACTGTTTCAAATGCCAATATACTTCTAGAATCTCAAGATACGATGATTACTATTATTGATGGATATGAAAATATTGGCACATTGGCAGGAGGAGATAGTTTAATACTACCAAATCTTTTCAAATTTAAAGTGGCAACCATTGTGCCAGATGGCCACTTTATTGATTTGCTGAGCAAAATAAATTCTCCACTTGATACTTTTGTACGACATACTTTATTGAGAGTGAATTCTTTTTTAATAACTACAGGGAATGTTAGTTTTACCGATGGGAACAATAATATTCTTGAACCCAACGAAACTGCTGCCATGATGTTGGAAATTAAAAATATTGGGGGTGCAAGTGTAAGCAACCTTCATCTTGCATTATCTACCAACGACCCTTATATTACTCTGAATCCCGGGTTTGCAAATATAGATTCTATACAACCTTTCTCTTCTAAAAATGCTTTTTTTATTATTACCACAGCCACTAATACTCCTGCTCATCATCTGGTAGTTTTAAATGCTCATATTACCGGAAATGCAAATTTCTCATTTAATACTTTTTTTTACATTGAAATAGGGGGTGGTATGGAAGATTTTGAGACCAATGATTTTACAAAATATAGCTGGAATCATGGAGGAAATCTGCATTGGTTTACTTCAGATAGTTTAAAATACCAGGGAAGTTATTCTGCCAAATCAGGAAAAATCACCCATAGCCAAACTTCTTTTATTTCGGTAACTCAATATGTGCTGGCAGACTCATACATCAGATTTTATAAAAAAGTTTCCTGCGAAAGAGACAATACCAATCATAATTACGATTATCTCGCTTTTTATATTGATGGCGTTGAAAAAGCACGATGGGATGGTGAAATCGACTGGAGCCAGGAGATTTATAATGTTACTATGGGTAATCATACTTTCAAATGGGCTTATGTAAAAGACGGAAGCGTTAATACAGGCGCTGATTGTGGCTGGGTCGACAACATTATTTTCCCATTACATGGAGATCCAAACCCAAATTTGATTTTTTCGCCTATGATCATCAACAAAACACTTGGATTGAATACCATGGATACCGTTATGCTGAACATTACCAATTCCGGGCTGGATCTGGTAATTTACACTACTGATTTTAGATTTTTAAACGTAGTTCCTTCACCATGGCTAAGTTGTGTTACAGGTGCAGGTGGTGTTGGGAAAAATGAAACTCAGAACTTAACACTGAATTTTAATACACAAGGGCTTTTACCTGGAAATTATAACTGTGAATTGAAAATGATGAGCAATTTTGTCAGCCAGACGTTCATTCCTGTTAATCTTCATGTTTTAAACAACATTTCGGTCACAGAATTGCAACATTCAATGAGTAATTTAAGTTGTTTCCCAAATCCTGTTTCCAATTCTTGCAGTATTAATTATACTCTCAACGAAAAAGCAAAGCTTGAAATCGCAATTTATGATTACACAGGAAAAATGATTAAAAAACTGCTTACTCAAACTGTTTTGAACACAGGCGATTATTCAGTAAATTGGGATCTTACTGACAGCAACAATGCTAAAGTTGAAGATGGATTCTATCTTTGTAAATTATCAGCCGACAATGAAATATTTACTCAAAAATTGATAGTTGTAAAATAATATGGTTTTTAGCAGTAGCTTATTTTTATTGTATTTTTTTCCTTTATTTCTGATTGTTTATTTTATAAGTCCTTATGGATCAAGGAATTTTATTATCGTTCTTGCGAGTGTCTTGTTTTATTCTTGGGGTGGCCCCAAGTATATATTTATTATTTTCTTTAGTATACTTCTCGATTTCTTTTTTGCCAAATTTATACACAAAGCAAAAGGTAAAAAACGAAAGATTTTATTAATCATAGCCATTTCTATCAATCTAGGGTTTTTAGCATATTTTAAATATGCAAATTTCTTTCTTGATAATCTGAACAACAGCCTAGCTTATTTTAGTTTAGGAAGTTTAAATTTTATCCGAGTTGCTCTTCCGATTGGTATTTCATTTTTTACTTTTCACGAGATGAGTTACATCATTGATGTATACAGAGATGATAAACCTCCTATGAAAAATATCATTGATTATTCATTGTATATATTGTTTTTTCCTCAATTGATTGCAGGTCCTATAATTCGTTTTAACGAAATAGCTGATCAAATTACGAACCGGAAATCACAGGAAACCATTGACAATAAGCTGGTAGGTTTTTATCGTTTTATCATTGGGTTGTCAAAAAAAGTACTGATAGCCAATGTAATAGGTGCTGAAGCCGATCGGATATTTGCAATGAATATGCATGATATAAATACAGCAACAGCTTGGATAGGCATAACCGCTTATGCATTTCAGATTTATTTTGATTTTTCCGGTTATTCAGATATGGCTATAGGGATAGCCAGGATGTTGGGTTTTGTTTTTCCTGAAAACTTTAATAATCCATATACTTCTCAAAGTATTACTGAGTTCTGGCGTAGATGGCATATAACACTCAGTCGGTGGATGCGTGATTATTTATACATTCCTATGGGTGGAAGCCGTGTAAATACATCAGCAAAACTTTATTTCAATCTTTGGGTTGTTTTTTTATTATCTGGTCTATGGCATGGTGCTGCCTGGAATTTTGTAGCCTGGGGAACTTATCATGGGTTGTTTTTAATTGCCGACAGATTTTTTTTGTTAAAGTTTTTAAACCGTATCGGTAAGATACCTGCTATAATGCTTACTTTTGTAATATGCCTTGTTGGATGGGTTTTTTTTAGAATAGCTGATATTTCGATGGCATTTACTTTTATAGGAAAAATGTTTGCTTTTAATTTTAGTGGTATCAATTTATATTTTGATGCAAAGTTCAGGTTTGTAATGATGTTGGCTTTTTTCTTTTCTTTTGTCAACGCTTTTAAAATAGGTGTAGTACTCGAAAAGATTTTTTTCGCCAACACTTTTTCAATAAAAGCTTATTATTCTATGACTTTACTGAGTGTTGCGCTATTTATTTTAAGTATTGCTTACATTACATCTTCTGGTTTTAATCCATTTATTTATTTTAGGTTTTAAAGCTATGGATGTATTTCAAAAACGTCTTTTGTTTATTGTATTATTAGCAATCATGTTGATGCCTTTGGCGCAATCGAAATTCAATTATTTTGTTTTCAGGCCGATGGATGGTGCTTATGAATTGGCAGAGCAGCCTCAATTGAAATGGTTTACATGGAAATCGTGGTTAAACGAAAAATTTCAACACGATTATAACAAAAGTATCGAAGATAATGTAGGTTTTAGAAACGTATTGCTTAGACTAAACAATCAGATCGATTATTCTTGCTTTCGACGGACAACTGCAAAAAAAGCGATTATAGGTAAATCTGATTGTTTATATGAAGAAGGTTATATTCTGGATTATACCGGACAAAATTTTGTAGGTAAAGATTCAATTCAGAATGAATTGCAACATGTTAAATGGGTTCAGGATTATCTAAAAAGTAAAAAAAATATAGATGTAATCATTGTCTTTGAACCCGGCAAAGCAAGCTTTTTCCCTGAATACATTCCTTCACGCTATTCTACAGATAAAAAAACGATTTCAAATTATTTGTATTATACCCAACAATGTAAAACCTTAAAAATTAAATTTCTCGATTTAAATGCATGGTTTATGTCGATGAAAACCACTTCAAAATATCCTTTGTATCCCAAATATGGAGTTCACTGGAGTACCTATGGAATGTGTCTGGCTGCCGATACTTTGATTAAATTTATTGAAAAGACCAGAGGTGTCGATTTATCCAATCCATTCTGGAAGTATATGAAAATAACAGATGAACTGAAAGATGTTGATTTCGACCTTGAACTTACGCTCAACTTGCTTTTCCCACTGCCACATGAAATAATGGCTTATCCTAAGATAGTCTTTGAAAACGACTCAGGAAAATTTAAACCCAAGGTACTTACAATTGCAGATAGTTATTACTGGAGTATATACAATAGTAAGATTCCTGAAAAGGTTTTTAGTAAACATGAATTTTGGTATTATAATCGAACGATATATCCCAGAATATGGGGCGATAAAGCTGTTTTTGTTGATCATAAAAAAGATAAAGAGATTATTGAAAACCAAGATGTTATTCTTGTGATGCAAACAGAAATGAATCTGAATCGAAGTTTTTTCGGTTTTTTTGACAATATTTATAGGATATATCATCCATAATTATTTTGGGTAAAAGCTCAATTCTACTGATTTTAACAGACAATACTGTTTCTATTTTAAATAACAGACAATATGCATAAAACGATAGCTGAAGAATCTATGCTTTTTGATAGCAGTCGGCTGATGGTTGATTTAGCTGTTAAAGTTATGGAGGAGCATGCCGAACAGCTGCAGGGTATGATCGCACTCTGTTCAAAACCTTATCCCATTTCGATGCGGGCTGCCCGTGTATTGCAAGTTTATTTCGAAAAGCATCCCAATACTATTTCTACTTTTATTACTTTGCTTAGCAATGAATTACTTATATGCAATGTGGATGGTGTAAAAAGAAGTTTTTTAAAAATTTTAAGTTTATTTCCACTTATAACAAGCCTTGAAAATTCTGCTTTAATTTTGGATAAATGCCTCGAATGGCTTTTTTCAGACAAAGAAGCCATCGCAGTTAGAGCTTATAGTATCGATGTATTAATTAAATTTGCAATAGAAGAACCCGGATTGGCAAACGAAATAAGTTTGGCATTTGAAATATTACCAACAGAAGAATATCCGAGTCTAAAACATAGGTGCAGTAGGGGTTTGAAAATATTGGCTGAAAGGAAAAAGCTGAAGCCCTAATTTACATGTAATCTTCAAAACATCACATACAATGAAAATCAAATAAACATTTTTATAGAAGTATAGGCGAGAAATAAACCAAAGCAGCATAAGATTATACCTAAACCCTGAATAATCCTGTTAATGACAACTATATTGATTTTATTGCGATATTTTACTAAAAAATACGAGAGACAATAAAACCAGACGATACCTCCCAATGAAAGAAAAGTAGCATAGAATATACTTATCATAAGGGGGAAATAATTGGGTAATCTGGTGTTGCTTTCTTTGTTAATTTCTTGTTGTTTTAACTTCAGAGAATCATTTTTAAAATAATTGATGGTAGCCGGAGCTTTTGTATTTTTTCCGTCAAGATGATTGATTTGCTGAACATTCTTTTTAATCATGCTATCTAATCCACCCGTATTAAATCCCATGGAAGATACAAATGAAATAATAATAAAAGAAGAAGTTAGCCATCCCATAAATAGAGTAGGGTTTAAGAAATTCAATAAGAATCCTGATAGAAAACCGCCTCTTTCTTCATTAACTTTTTTATTTATCAATGCATTTTTATCGTCAAGGCTTTCAATGTTGATTTTTGTCCTGACTATTTTAATTCCCAGATAAATCAGAAAAATAGCCCCAACTATTAATGTATAAGGTATTATAGGTTTGTAAAGCGAATACAATTTTGTAAGTCCGAAAACAGCAATAAAAACATATACAAAATCACCGAATGAAGCTCCAATAGTAGCCAAGGTGCAATATCGCATTCTTCCTTTCAAGGCATTGGATGTAATTAATATGCTAATTGGTCCTGCAATTGGCATGGATAATAAAAATCCTGCAATAAATGCAACTATTGATATGGTAATTAAACTTTCAGTCATTATAGTGTTTTTATTATAATCTGTAAAATTATTAAAAAAACAATTAATCTGATATTTATAAAAAAATATAATATTAATTTTCTAAATTATTAATTCAATATGATTATCTGTAATTAACGATATTGTGACTAAATGGTTTAATATGCGACATATAAGTTGTAAAATTTACTGAAAATAGTTTGTGTTTTTTAAAGAAACTGAAAAAATATAAAGTATATTTGTCCTTAATTTCCTGCACAGATTTATATGGGTTCTAATTTGTGTGTGAGAAAATTTTAATGTATAATTCCCAGAATCCATCATAAATTAAAAATAATTGACATGGCAGTACAAAAAGACTTAGATGAACTTTATACCGTAATGGATAAAATTTTTCGATTTAGCTTAGGTGACAAAGGTGCTTATAGTTGCGCGAGATTTGATGGCGATTATTCATTGACCATCGAAGAAGCACAAATAAAAAAACACCAGTTTATTGTTGATTGGTGTAATATTAAAAAAGGAACAAAAGTTCTGGATATGGGTTGTGGATGGGGTGCATTTATTGATTATTTAAACAAATTGGGAGCTGATACCTATGGTGTAGTATTAGCCAAAGGTCAATCAGATGCGTGTATTAAAAATGGGCTGAACGTTAAACATATGGATTCAAAAGATATTACACCTGAAACTTTTGGAAAGTTTGATGTGGTAACTGCTATGGGAAGTCCTGAGCATTTATGTTCTGTTGAGCAGTATAAAGCCGGACAACAAGAAGAAATCTATAAAGCCTATATGAAACAAGTAGCTGACTTATTGCCTATAGGTGGCCGGTTTTATTGCCAAACGATGGTATTTGGCCCAAACATGGTTAAATTTGAGGACATCAAATTTAATAAAACCAATATCTGGAAAAAAGAATTTACAAATGAAGAATTGATCGACATAATCTGTCAGGTATTTCCCGGCTCATGGCTTCCTTATGGTAAAGAAGGGTTGATTGAACCTGCTTCAAAATACTTTAAGGTAATATCAATCGATAGTGGTAGGTTGGATTACATTGAAACCATTAATAAATGGACTGCAGCATTTACTAAATTTAATTTAAAAAAGGATTTGTATTATGTTTCTCTGATTCCTAAATATTTATCTAGTAAGTCTTTTCGCGAATTTATACAAAGATGGAAAACGGATACGAACTTAAGTCTTTTCAGAAAAGAAATATTTGAACATTATCGAATTGTCTTTGAAAAAGTTAATGATTAATTGATACTTATAATTGATCATATTTATTTCAGGAATTCAGTTTGCTTTATTCTGATAAATATTGACAAGTCAGGGATTGCAACGATTGCGTTCTGACTTATTCTTTCAATGAACTCAATGGATTTATTGATTTTTATGTAGTAATTCTCATAAAACAAGCTCAATTTTACAGTCTCTTATACATTTATTGATACATGGTCTTCGCAAGATTCTTGCTTACTTCTGTCTTCTGTCTGTCAACTTATGAACCTATCTCCAATTTAAAGATAAACGATTCCAGTGGTCTTAGTGTAACTCTCGTTTTTCCCAATCCATTCTTCACTTTCAATAGTGTCGTTTCTTGCTTGTAGAGTTGATCTTTTAAAAGATATTCACCGTCATTAATATGCCATTTTGTAAGCAATGCTGATGGAATTTCCAAATCGAAACCAAAACTATCGTTGGCATCAAAATTTACAACGATGATTAATTTTTCTTCAGCTGCATAACGGACAAATGAAAAAACATGATGATTGTAATAGGGCGTGTAGGAACGATTGTGATGATGTATCTCCTGATAATCGCACTTTAAAGCAATGCTTTGGATGCTAAATTGTAAAACCCTTTGATAAAAATCCCTCAAATCTTTTTCTTCGGCAGAGAGTTGCCCTCCATCAAATTTTTTATCGTTCAGCCATCGTTGATGATGAGGAACACCAATGTAATCAAAAATAGATGTACGGCTGCTGCTTCCAAAACCAGCGTTTTCAGCAGCGCATTCACCTACTTCCTGACCGAAGTAAATCATCGTTGGCGAAGTACTTATACAAGTTGATAGCAGCAGAGCAGGTTTTCCTTTAATTGCACTGCCAGCAAATTCAGGACTTGCTATTCGATGCTCATCATGGTTTTCCAAAAAGTGTAAAAGATGATGTTCAATATCATTCTGACCATTTAGTATACCAGCTATTTCATCAGTATTCCCTTTGCCCTGAATAATTCTTTTCAAGGTATCGTAAAGTTCAACTTTATCATAAAGGTAATCCATTTTCCCCAGCTGAATATAATCTCTGTACAATGCAGTGTTGTATACTTCTGCCAGAAGAAAAGTATCTCGCATTTTCATTTTAATAGCTGAATTCAAAAAACTCCAGAATTCTATAGCCACCATCTCTGCCATATCATAACGAAACCCATCTAAACCCTTGTCAATCCAGTAAAGAACAATGTCTTTGAATTTATTCCAGGTGTCGGGAAGACTTTTGTCCTGCCAAAAAGCAAAATGTTCTTTGTAATCTTTTTGTCGATAATCTTCCGGCAAAGTATCGAATTCTTTAATACCTTCGGGACTTACGCCAAAGTTTAATTTCACTGTTTCATACCAATCATGAAAATGAGGTTGCGATAATCGAGATCCATTACCAGTCCATTTGGCTGGAAATTCATCAAACGGTATTTCTAAAAGAGCATTTTTTTCACCACCAAGGGGCAGGTAATTGTCAAGCCATTCTGGATGGACGAAATGTTCACCAGGATTGTAATAAAAATTGTTGTCTCTTTGATAGCAATGATTTGTATTATCATGTTCACCAAAGTCATCAACACCCGATGGATTGCATTTTCCTTGGTAACGACGTGCAACATGATTGGGGACAATATCGATGATTACTTTCAAGCCTTGCTGATGTGTGCGTTGAATTAATGCCAGAAATTCATCTAACCTTTCGTTTGGGTTTTCTGCAAGATCGGGGTTCACATTGTAATAATCCTTAATGGCATAGGGCGAACCTGCTCGGCCTTTTACCACATCCGGGTGATCGTTGCTAATGCCGTATGTTGTATAGTCATTTACCATTGCATGATGCAATACTCCCGTAAACCAAATATGTGTAACACCTAAATTTTTAATTTCCGTCAATGCTTTGTTGGTAAAATCATTAAACTTACCAACTCCATTTTCAGCAATACTTCCCCAGGCTTCGTTGGTAATATTGGTGTTGCCGAATAGTCTGGTAAAAACCTGGTAAACTACTTTTTTTTGTTTGGGTGTAGAAGATGGATGGGTTTTCATTGGTTGAAAGTATTTATTTTGAAGACTGAAGACCGAAGACCGAAGACGCCTGCCTACCGTAATGCAGGGATGACCGAAGTTTGCAAAACTTGAAAATTGGAAGTTCGCTTTTTTTACACTCAGAAAAAAATAATTTATTCCTTCAGTATTTTCTGTTCATAACGCTGATTATTTCCAATACATCTGATAATATAATTTCCTTTTGCCAGCCTACGAATGTCAACATTCTGCATTGAATTGCTCAGTTCTTTGGTGAGCATACATTCTCCAGCAATGCTAAATATCTGTAGTTTTACTTTTTGTTGGCTGTGATTTTCTATGTAAATTTTGTCAGATGCAGGATTGGGATATATATTGATCCCATTGAGTTGGTTAATATCATTGATAGTTGAAGCAGTATCTTTAATGCAACGAACAGCCATTCCTGTATTTCTGCCAAAATATTCTGGTAAAAGATTTGTACTGTCATGCGGGATTGATCTTTCCCAGCTATTTCCCGAAATATGAGTAGTATTTGTCCAGAAATAAGCATTATGTCCAAGGTTGTCGTAATAGCCGAACCCATGACGGTAGCCATTGGCCACCGCTGTAAATCCGGTTTCGTTGGTCGCCCCGGTATTGGGAGCCAGCCAATGGGAAATGCCTGTTTCTTTTAGTTTTCCCCCTGCTATATTTAATCCACCCAGGTAATTGGAGAGTTGTGTCCATTCTGCATCAGAAGGGGCATGCCATCCTGAAGGGCAAAGTTTGTTAGTAGTTACCGTAAACCAATTGTAAAATGCACCATAAGGGGTTTTAAAGAGTGTATCATTGTTCATATACCAACAATAGCCGGCAGAGGAAAGGTTTCCCCAACTGGCACTATCTTTTACCAAAGGGATAGAAGTCCCATCATTGTATTTAGTTGATATCAGATTTTCTTTCGTCCATTTTTGTGTACCGATCGTGATGATATTGTAAACATTGCCTTCGTAATCTGATACAGTTTGTGCTTCATTTTTCATATTAAAGAATGCAAGCAATGTAAAAACTAAAATTATTTTTTTCATAGAAGTAGTTTTTTAATGAAACGATTTCTTCAAAAATAAAAGAGGCTATAATAATGTAAAATTTACTTACAAGTTTTTTAAAATAAATTCTGTCATTCTGGTATACAGATGATAACGGGTTACACCTCCATAAATGCTGTGGTTTTTGTTTGGATAAAGCTGCATTTCAAATTGTTTGTTGGCATTTTCGAGGGCAGCAATCAAATCCATTGAGTTTTGAAGATGTACGTTGTCGTCGCCAGTTCCGTGTATCAGTAAATATTTACCTTTAAGTTTCTTTACATGATGGATAGGTGAGTTATCGTCATATCCTGAAGGGTTTTCCTGTGGTGTACGCATAAAACGTTCGGTATAAATATTGTCGTAATACCTCCAGTTGGTAACTGGCGCTACTGCAATACCGGCTTTAAAATAATCAGCACCTTTGGTCATACACAAGGTTGACATAAAACCTCCATAACTCCAGCCAAAGATACCGATTCTTGTTTTGTCGATATAGCTTTGATTACCAAAATAGATTGCAGCACTGATCTGGTCTTCGGTTTCAAGTTTCCCCAGTTCTTTGTAGGTGCATTTTTTAAATTCTTCGCCTCTGAATGCCGTGCCTCTGTTGTCGACAGAAACTACGATGTAACCTTTTTGAGCCAGCATTTCAAACCAGCTTAAATCGCTGAATCCATAACTATTGGTCACCGTATTGTGCCCGGGTCCACCATATACATACATAAAAAGAGGATATTTTTTATTGGGATCAAAGTCGGCAGGTTTGATAATCCAGTAATTAAGTGTTATACCTTCTTCTGTTTTCAGACTGCTGAATTCTTTTTTTGTAAAACCAAAAGATTGAATGGCTTTGGCCAATTTCTCATTCTTTTCCAGTAGATTGATTTCTTTTCCATTGGCTGTATTGATGGTGTATATCGAAGGCGTGTTGGCATCAGAAAAAGTTCCAATATAATAGTTGTAATTGGCACTAAAATTGGCATCGTTGCTTCCCAACTTTGATGATATCCTGGTTTTCTTGCTGCCGTCGAATTTAATTGAACAAAGATCTTTGTTATAAGGAGCCGATTCTGCTGAGATGTAATAAATACATTTGTTTTTTTCGTCAACACCTTTAATACTCACAACATCCCATTTACCGGAAGTAATTTGTTTTACAAGTTTCCCCGTAAAATCATAAAGATAGATATGGTTAAAGCCATCTTTTTCGCTGGTGATGACAAACTGATTATTGCTCAAAAACTGAATATCGTCGGTGATATCGATGTAATATTTATTTGTTTCGGTATAAATAATTTTGTTACTACCATCAGTGGCATTGTTCAACATTATTTCGAGTTTATTCTGGAGGCGGTTCATTCTTAAGATGGCCAGTGTATTGTTGTCGGCTGTCCATTGGATACGGGGGAGGTACTGATCGTTTTCGGAACCCACGTCCATCTTGGAAATTTTAGTAGTTTGGACGTTATAGGTAAAGACACTCACCAAAGAATTTGCTTCTCCTGCTTTTGGGTATTTGTATTCATATTGTTCTGGATACAAATCGCCCCAGGTGGTCATGGTGTATTGCTTTACGTTGGTTTCGTCGAAACGGTAATAAGCTAATTTGCTGCCATCGGACGACCAGAAAAATGCTTTGCTGAAACTGAATTCTTCTTCATACACCCAATCTGTACTTCCATAAATGATGTTATTAATCAGCCCATCATTGGTAATCTGGGTTTCTTTGTTGTCGGTTAAATTTTTAACAAAGAGGTTATTGTTTCTTGTGAAAGCAATTTTACTTCCATCGGGTGAGAATTCAGCAAGCCGGATTTTACCTCCTGTTGAAAGGCTCGAAAGTTGTTTGGTTTTTGTATCCCAAATATAAAAATCAGCTACAGAAGAGTGACGGTAAATGGCTTCGGTATTGGTAGAAATCAATATTTTTGATTCGTCGTTGTTCAACTGATACTCATCAATATTCAGGGTTTTCTTTCCATCGGGTAATTTAATAGTAGTAGCATCAAGAATAACTTCAATCATTTTACCGTCTTTATAACTGAATTTTTTAATGTTGTTGGCTTCGAGTATGCAATAATGTTCACCGTCTTTCATCGAGCGGATTTCGTTGATGTAGGCCGGACGGAAACTTCCTTTTGACCATATATCTTCGAGGCTGATTTTTTTATTGGTTTCTTGCGAAAATCCTGGATTGCTTAGGATGAATAAGCTGATGAATGTAAATAAGAAAAGTTTCTTCATATTGTGAATTGTTTTGATTTTTAAATTGAATGTGCTGAGACAAGAAAACACAAAAGTAAGATTTTTAGTGATGTCGTGATTAAAAAAACTTATTTTTTCGATGTCTTTCGTTTCTTTAAGGATATACTTGCAAGAAAGAAGGATAAAGCATTGTTGACAGGAGAAGAATGATTTTTGCATTTTTAAAAATTCTTAGAAACTGTCTAAATTTTATATAAATTAAAAAGTATTAAAAAAATAACA
>CAZCBG010000022.1:0-40340 GCA_964496885.1 uncultured Bacteroides sp.
AATACTGAGGATGAACAACCAGATATTCAGTGCCAAAAACCGAATATGCAAGCTTATATCAAGCAATGCACTGCTTTGCAAAAAAGGAATAACAAATAATGGAATGATTATTAACAGATATAAATACTCATACAGCTGAAGTATTTTTCTCATCTTAAATTTAATTGCGAATTAAAAATTACGAATGATTAATAACGAAGCCATTTCCATAGTTCATGATAGCTTGCTTTTTTGCCATACATCAAAATTCCTGTACGGTATATTTTGCCAGCAAACCAGGTAGTAGCAATAAATCCCAGTATCAATAAACCCATGGATAAGGCCAATTGCGCCGTAGGTACTCCAAAAGGAATGCGGACCATCATAATTATGGGAGATGTAAAAGGAATGATAGACAACCAGAAAGCAACCGGACCATCGGGATTGTTGATAACAAAATTTGACATGATAATGGCAAATAATAAGGGTATCGTTATCGGCATCATGAACTGCTGGGTATCTGCCTCACTGTCAACGGCTGCACCAATTGATGCAAACAAACTAGCATACAATAAATAACCTGCCAGAAAATAAAACACAAACAGGCTGATCATCACTCCATAGTTAACAGAAAACAAACCGTTGATCATTTCTTTTACTTCCTGATTTTGTAGCTTTTGCAATTGCATTTGATCGGATGTAGGAATTTTTTGTCCCGATTCAAAAGCTTGTTCCGTTTTAGGCGATTTAAAAACATCGGGCATACTGAATTGCAGGGCTGTAATAATAGACAATGTAAGCAAGATCCATAAAGCAAACTGGGTTAAACCAACCAAAGCAACACCTACTATTTTTCCCATCATCAGCTGAAAAGGTTTAACGGATGAAACAATTACCTCAACAATTCTACTGGTTTTTTCTTCAATTACACCCCGCATTACCTGGGCTCCAAACATAAAGATAAAGAAATAAATAAGGATACCAGAGAAAATACCCAAGCCTGTTTTAATTTCTGTATAGCTTTTTTCTCCTGTACGGATGTCCTCTGTATTCAGTTTTATATTCGTTCGGTTTATTAAATCATAATCCTCCTTTGAAATATTGTGGGCACTTATTAAAAGATTGTTCTTAAGGATGGTTTGCATGGCATTGGAAATATAACTCTGGGTAACAATGCCCGGTGATTTATCGGAATACAACAACATTGCCTGATCAGGAATAGAATAGGCAGGTTTGTGAATATACAACACTGCCGAGAAATGTTCTTTTATAAGATCTTGTTTCGCTTTTTCGAGATCGGTTTCGTAAGCAAAAAACACCTTATCCGTAGATGTAAATTTCTCAACAAAAATGCCGGTTTCATCCACTACAGCCACAACTTTTTTCTCGTCGCTCATCGTCGCCAGAAAGAAAGGGACAATCCAGATAGTAGCCATTAAAACAGGGCCTAAGATGGTCATGATGATAAAAGATTTCTTTTTAACCCTGCTTAGATATTCGCGTTGGATAATAAGGCGTATTTTCTTCATATGTAGAAATTTAGAGGCTTATCGCTTTTTGTTCGTTCACTTTTTGAATAAAGATGTCGTTCATCGTTGGCAGAATTTCGAAGAATGATACCAGCTCTATTTGAGGAAGTAAATTTTGAATCAAATCATTGGGCGTGGCAGTAGCGGGTATTTTGATCTGAGCTTTCGAAATGCCGTTTTGTTGCTTATCATTCAGCAATTCAAAGCTTGGCAGTAACATATCTTTTAATTGAAGGAGATGTCCGTGGTAAGCGATTTCGAAAATATTGGCTTTATAGGTATTTTTAATCTCGTGGACTTTGCCGTCCAAAATCTTTTCCGATTTATTCAGGAGGGTGATATGATCGCAGAGTTCTTCAACCGACGACATATTGTGAGTGGAGAAAATGATGGTTGCACCCTCGTTTCTCAGCTTAAGGATTTCTTCTTTCAGTAGGTTCACGTTAATGGGATCAAAGCCACTGAATGGTTCATCAAAAATGAGCAGTTTAGGATCGTGCAGTATGGTTACGATAAATTGCACCTTTTGCTGCATACCTTTGGAGAGTTCTTCCACTTTTTTGTTCCACCAATCGAGGATATCAAATTTTTCGAACCAGTATTTCAGCTTCTTTAAGGCCTCTGATTTAGAAACTCCTTTTAATTGAGCAAGGTACAATGCCTGTTCTCCTACTTTCATTTTCTTGTATAAACCACGTTCTTCGGGTAGGTAACCTATGAGAGCGATGTGTTCGGGTCTCAATTTTTCTCCACCAAAATAAAGCTCGCCTTCATCGGGTGCAGTTATCTGATTGATGATACGGATCAGTGAAGTTTTACCTGCGCCATTGGGTCCTAAAAGTCCAAATATACATTGTTCAGGAACGTCGATACTGACATTTTTCAATGCAGTATGGGCAGCATAGTTTTTGGTAATATTATGAGCTGAAAATAAATACATACCTAGAGTTTGTAAAGTTCATAATTTATAAGTTTAATTAAACTAAACTCATTTTATTGAAAATATTCCCGCATTCTTTCAAAGAAACCCTTGTCTTTACTATCAGGGTCAGGTTTAAAATTAGCAGACGCTGAGAGTTTTTCCATAATGGCTTTTTCTTCTTTGCTCAAGTGCCTGGGTGTCCAAACGTTGATATTGATCAGCAAATCACCTCTGCCATAAGCATTGATATCGGGCAATCCTTTTCCTTTCAAGCGAAGTACTTTACCGGCTTGTGTGCCTGCATCAATTTTAATTTTTACTTTTCCTTCGATGGTAGGTATCTCAACACTGGTACCCAGGGCAACTTCGGGAATGCTCATATAATGATCATACAATAAGTTTCTTCCATCGCGTTTAAGCTGAGGATGTTCTATTTCTTCGACCAACACTATTAAATCACCATTTACACCACCACGGGCAGCAGCATTGCCTCTGCCACTTACCGATAACTGCATACCATCCTGAACACCAGCAGGGATGTTCAAAGTGATTACCTCTTCGCCTTGTACAATTCCGTTTCCGGCACATTCGGGGCATTTATGGGTGATAGTCTGACCTTCGCCACCACAACTCGGGCAAGTCGAAGAAGTTTGCATCTGGCCTAAAATTGTATTGGTAATACGGGTAACCTGACCACTGCCATGACAGGTAGAGCAAGTTGTAAAACCAGAACCATCTTTTGCGCCACTCCCTTTGCAGGGTTTGCAATCAATGTATTTCGTTACTTTAATTTTCTTTTCGGCTCCTTTGGCAATTTCTTCAAGGCTTAGTTTTACTTTTACTCTCAGGTTAGAACCTCTGTTGATTCTTCTACCGCCCCTGGAACGACCACCGCCAAATCCACCGCCGCCAAACGCGCCTTCAAAAATATCACCAAAATGGCTGAAGATGTCATCCATATTCATACCACCGCCACCACCGCCAAATCCAGCGTTATTACCCAAGCCTGCATGGCCATACTGATCGTAACGGGAACGTTTTTCTTTATGGCTCAATACTTCATAGGCTTCAGCCGCTTCTTTGAAATTTTCTTCAGACTTTTTGTCACCCGGATTCTTATCAGGATGAAATTGTATTGCTTTCTGGCGATAAGCCTTTTTTAATTCAGCTTCTGAAGCGTTTTTTGAAACGCCCAATATTTCGTAGTAATCTCTTTTTGTCATTCTTATCTATTCAATATATTGCTTTTAAATTGCGACGACTACTTTAGCATGTCGTATTACTTTGTCGTATAAATAGTATCCTTTTACCACTTCATCCAATACTTTCCCTTTACTTTTATCGTCCATTGCGGGCATTTGAGCAATGGCATCGTGCAAATGATCATCAAAAATATTACCAATGCTTTCCATGGCCTTTAATCCTTTCTGGACTAATATATTCTGTAATTTATTATAAATCAGTTCAACACCTTCATTTAATACATTCGTATGTTCATTGGATTCAATTGATTTGATCGCTCTTTCAAAATCGTCGAGCACAGGTAATAAGCTTACGATTATTTCTTCGGATGCTGTTTTGCTGAGATCAATCCTTTCTTTGGCTGTGCGTTTACGGTAATTGTCGAAATCGGAGTACAATCGAAGGTATTTATCATTGGTTTCAGTCAGTTTATTACCCAAATCATAGATCAAATCTTCAAATTTCTCTTTTTCAGTTTTCTTGGGTTCCGCTTTTTGTTTTTCTTTTTTCTTCTCTTTTTCAATAACAGCCTCTGCTGCCATTTCTTCCGAAACTTCTGCTTCTTTTGGTTTCTTCTCTTTATCGGACATATCTTTAAATATATTAAACATTAAATTTCTAGTATTATTATTTTAATTCATTGTTCAGCTGACCTTTACTGAAGTTTTTGCATTCGTTGCAGTTTTTCTTCGTTTTGGCATATTTTATGATGATTGATACATCCTTATCAAAAACACTGCCATACATAAAAGCATGACAAAATGACAGCCTTCCGATTGAATTTTAATATTCAGCTGGCAAAAGTAGTAATTTTATGAGTGAGAATGGCTTGCTACAGCTAAAAATTTATGATTAAAAAAAAGAGGCCGTTTTCACAGCCTCTTACAATACAATCAATTCCTATTTGCTTTTATCAGGATAAGGAGGAACCGGAGGTAATTCCATTGGATTATTTTTTAATTCATCCAGCACTACTTCAATGGCTTTATTCAACTGTTCGTCCTCACCGGCATATTCTTTTGCAGGATCATTTTCCACCCTGATATCAGGTTCAACTCCTCTGCCTTCGATGATAAACTCTTTTCCCTGTGCATCATAATGCGCAAACTCAGGTTTCGACAAGGTGCCACCATCAATAAATGGCAAACTCCCTCTTATCCCGACTACACCACCCCAGGTTCTGACACCGATTGCCTTACCTATCTTCATGGTTTTAAACTGATAGGGAAACAAATCACCATCTGAAGCAGAATACTGATCAATTAAAATTACTTTGGGGCCGTATTGCATGGCCAGTCTGCCTCCCTGAGCATCGTTGTTTCTGCTTACCCGCATCAATACCAACTCACGGTTCAATCTTTCAATAATCATGGGAGAAACATTGCCCCCGCCATTGCCGCGGTCGTCAATAATTAATGCTTTCTTACTCAGTTGTGGATAAAAATGCTTGACAAACTCATTTAATCCTTCTACACCCATATCAGGAATGTGAATATAACCAATCTGTCCATTGGAAGCTTTGTTTACCTTGTCAATATTGTTTTGAACCCAATTGTAATAATACAATCCGGCTTCTGTTTGCGTAGGAATGACGATTACTTTATGCCCTCCTTCAGGCGAAGCTGTGGTGTTGACCGTTAATTCCACCTGTTTGTTGGCTGTATTGATCAACAATTCATAAATATCGGCTACTTCTTTCACCGATTTACCGTTGATGGCTATAATAAAATCTCCTTCTTTGATAGTAACGCCAATTTCAGTTAAAGGAGAGCGATTGCTTCCATTCCAGTTTTCTCCTTTTAATATTTTATCAATTTTGTAATAACCAGAGGCATCTTTGCTCAATTTTCCACCCAATAAGCCTAAACTGATACGGTTGGCATCTTTTTTATCACCGCCACCTACATAAGCATGTCCAACATTTAATTCACCTATCATTTCACCTATGATGTAGTTCAAATCGTTGCGGTTGTTGATAAAAGGCAATAAAGGTGTATATTTTTTATTGATGGATTTCCAGTCAACGCCATGCATGTTTTCGTCGTAAAAGAAGTACTCCATCTGACGCCATGATTCATTAAAAATCTGGGCCCATTCAGCTTTTAAATCAACCCAGACTTTCATGTTGCTAAAATCAATGGCATCTTTTATTTCAGATTTTGCTTTTGGTAAATCGACGATACCCATTTTGCCGCCCATATTAAGGAACATTTTTTTATTGTCAGCCGTAATTTCATAGCCATTTACTTCCCCTAAATTGCTTTCTTTCTGATCTTTTAAATTATACAGCATCAGATAATTTTTCCTGTCCGCTTTTGAATTTTTCTGATAATACACATTATCGTCTATTACTTTAATATTTCCATAGGAAGCAGCTTCACCCGGCAAAACAATAATTCTCCCCATTATTCCATCAAAATCAACTTTCATGGGTTCCACTTTTGGAGCATCTTCTTTTTTGTCTTTTTTATCGGATTTCTCAGCTTTTTTTTCTTCTTTTTTCAGCACTACATCGTCATTTACGGGTTCGAAAGGCGATTTTGTTTCCTTTGCCAGGGTCAGGAAATACACCTTGGTCATGTCGGTATACACATGATTCCATTCGGTCCAGCTGTAAACCGGATTAAAATCGCGGTTGGAAGTAAAGAATAAATATTTGCCATCGTTGCTAAAACTTGGGTTTCCACAATCGTACCAACCATCTGTTACCGGATTTTTGGTTTTAGAGGACAATTCATACAAATAAATTTTGGTAGCCGAAGCTTTATCGGGTTTTGAATAGGCTATCCATTTGTTATCTGAAGACCATGTATAGTCGTTGAATTCACCATCTTTTGACTGATCAATCAATTGGATTTCTTTAGAATCTACATCCACAAACTGAAGTCTTAATTTTTTATCAGACCATAAAATCTTTTTGGAATCGGGCGACCATACGATTTGGTATTTATAGGTATCCGCATTTTTGGTCAGCTGTACTGCTTTTTCGCTTCCATCCTGATTTTGGATATAGATTTCGTCTTCACCGCTGGCATCGCTGATATACGCAATATTTTTCCCATCGGGAGACCAGGCAACGTTGCGTTCGTGCACACCCGAAGTTTGGGTGATATTTTTGGTAATTCCTGTTTTAGCGGGTATTGTCCATACATCACCTCTGGCTCCCACCACAATACGTTTACCATCGGGCGAAACAGAAGTAGATGCAATATTCCTGGAAGCATCTTTTAATTGATTTCTTCCACTTACAAAATCATCAGCTATCCTGATCGAAACTTTTTCAGCTTTTTCGGTTTTTAAATCAAACTGGAAAATGTATCCTCCTTGTTCAAATACAATGGCATTTTCACTTGCTGAAGGAAATTTAATGTCATAATCTGTAAACTGTGTCAATTTCCTGGTTTGTTTAGTAGTAGTATTGTACACAAAAAGATTCATAATACGGTCACGATCCGAAAGAAAATATATATTATCCCCTATCCACATCGGTTCTATATCCTGGGCCGGATTATTACTCACATTTTCAATTTTTTTAGTCTTGAAATCATAAATCCAGATATCATCGGCCATGCCTCCTCTGTAATATTTCCAGGTTCTGAATTCACGGAAAACGCGGTTATAGGCTAATTTTGATTTATCGGGAGAAAAACTGCAGAATCCACCGGCAGGAAATGGCAATTCTTCCGACAAGCCACCTTTGATATTGGCCAGGAACAACTGTCCTTTAAAATCATTAAAGGTTTGCTTGCGCGAACGATAAATAATATTTTGATTGTCTTTCCATCCCATCACTATATTATTGGGCCCCATACGGTCGGAAATATCATCTCTTGTTAAAGTGGCTGTTATGGTCAATCTTTTAGGCACTCCACCTTCGGCTGGCATTACATAAACTTCGGTATTGCCATCGTATTGGGCAGTAAAAGCAATGTTTTTCCCATCGGGAGAAAATTTCGCAAACATTTCATAACCATCGTCATTGCTTAGTTTTCTGGCGATACCTCCGGCTTTTGTAACCGTATATAAATCACCTGCATAAGAAAACACTATCAGATCTCCTGAAATTGTCGGAAACCGCATCAATCTACTTTCTGTATTCTGACCAACAGAGCTGTATACCATTGAAAACAAAACAGCTATTAATAAAAAAATTCTTTTCATTCGTTTAAATTTAAAGATTCATACTCGCATTAATAATTGGCAAGTTTAGTCTTTTTAAAGTGAATAATTAAATTTTTTCGATAAAAATAACTTATAAGCGGTTATAATTTGATTTTTTCAGCACGAGTGGACTATTTCCAAAATTGTTTTTGATTGTCAATGCAATAAACCTTTGAACAACCATCTATCATTACTTGACCTAATGGAGTTGCACTAAATTTAAATCCTTTCGGAATCAACTGAATATATTCAAAACAATCCAAATTATATTGCGAACTATTATGAATTGGTGAAATAAATCTAAACATATTTCGTGTTAAATATTGATAATATTCATTCGATTTAATTGCAGTAGTAGAAATAGAGTTTAAATGGAAAGCATCATTTAATCGAATTTCTAATGAATTAAGCAATTTATATCTGATTTCTTCTATACTTAGAGGCCTGCCAAAATCATCCAAAAAAAATGCACAATATGTTGGATCAACTAAAATCCATTTGTTATACTTATTTGAAAACACAATTGTCAATGAGTGTGGGTCATTGAAAGTGGAATCGTTATTTAAACAAGTAATAAACCTTGATTTAAAACCCATTGATAAATAAACGGTGTTCAGTATTATAGCTAAACCACCACAATTTAAACCTTCTTTTTGTCCAATTAAAGCTAATGTATCAGCATATACCATGCCTGGAAGAGGTTTATTCCCATTATGTTTAAAAGAATTATTTACCCATTTTAGTAATCTAATTTGTTGATCAAACTCATCACCTGGTCCGGCAATGGAGTCAATCCGATATCTATTTCTGAATTTTTGAATTTCAATGGACTTGTTAGATTGGTAGGTAAAATCAGGTACTGAATATTTGATTGTATCATAAGTAGGGTACTGTTTTAAGATCCCAACATAATCAATATTTTGCCCAAATGTTATAAAATGAAAAGCAATTAAAAAAATGCTTAAAGTGAATGTCCTCACGTTTTTTGTATTGGTTCTATATCCTCTTTTTCAGGTATTAGCAGACTTTATATTGAATTTCTCTAACATTTTTAGCAGCCCCCGTCCTGCCTTCGAACTTCGATACCCCTCATAGCTCAGCTGCAAGCTTAACAATATTTGCCACGCTTATCATTAAAATACAAAATACCCATAAATGCCCGTTATTTAAAAGTCCTATTTGAGTACTTACGTCAGTTCGTCTATTAATCACAGCATTTCTTAATTTTGTAATTATTACCCAAAATACTTTTGTAATAATTTCAACAATTCACTTTTAATAATAGGTTTTGCAATATAATCGTTGCAACCTGCTTTAATTGACTTTTCGCGGTCACCGGTTAATCCAAAAGCAGTTTGCCCAATAATAATTACATCTTTATTAAATTCGCGTATTTGCCGGGATGCTTCATACCCATTCAAAACAGGCATTTGAATATCCATTATTATTAAATCAATGTCTGGATTATTACGGCAAATGTCAATGGCAACTGCTCCGTTATTAGCTTTTAAAATTTCTTTACTAAACATTTCAAGGTTAATGTTTAAAAGCATCTCAGATGTTTCATCGTCTTCAACAATTAATATTTTCAGGTTTTCCACCTTATTAACTGCTATTTCTGATACCAAATTATTTTCATTGGCATATTTTCCTTCCTGCTCAACATTAATGGGTAAAGTGAAATAAAAGCATGAGCCAATGCCTTCTTCAGATTCTACCCGGATATTACCGCCAAGCATTTCCGCATAAGCTTTTGCAATACTTAAACCCAGGCCTGCACCCTGACGTGCTTGTATATCGGCAATGTCAGCTTGAATAAATCGCTCAAAAATGGCTTGCTGTCTTTCTTTTGGAATTCCAATACCGGTATCTTTCACGTAAAACCTCAGTTCTAATGTTTCGTCAAGCGTACCCGCCAATCCACTGTTGTCCTGAGCCCGTCGAAGGGTCGAAACGCCAAATTCTATTAAGCCTTTGTCGGTGTATTTAATGGCATTTTTTATGAGGTTGGTAATAATGGAATTGATTTTAAGGCCATCTGTTTTAATAGTGAATTGCTTTGTTGACAAGTCGTTATTGACGAGCAACTTCAACCCTCTGGCTTCAGCTTCAGGCTTGAAAAAGGTATAAATAAATTCAATTTGCTCGTTTATATCAGTATCCTTAACATCAATTTGTATTAAGCCGGCTTCTATTTTCGAAATTTCAACAATCTCATTAATGATATTAAGCATACGTTTACCACTTTTCCTAATGATTTTGATATACTCTTGCTGCCGTTCATCCGAAAGACCAGGTTCTTGCAATAATTCAGAAAAACCTAAAATACCGTTCATTGGAGTTCTTATTTCATGGGCCATATTAGAAAGAAATGCAGATTTTAACTTGTCGCTTTCTTCGGCTTTCTCTTTGGAAACGGTTAAATCGATGTTGAGTAATTGTAGCTTTTCATTTTGATTTTTCAATTGATTATTCAGGAGTTTAATATCTGTTATATCTCGCGAAATAACAATAATCCTATAAACTCGTCCTTCACTGTTTTTAAGCGGTATCAGTTGTGTATCAAAAGTTTTATTAATCCCCATAAAAGATACATCTTCCTCATATTCTATCAATTTTTCTGCTTTAATACATCTATCATAGTTTTGTTTAAATATACTGTATAATTCAGGTGGAATGCATTCATCAATGTATCTGTTTTGATAATTTTGAAGATTGCCTATCAGTTTTTCTTCCGCTGGATTGAAAGTGATAACTTTGAAACGACCATCTTCCGTAACTTCGTAAATAGCCATGATGTCGAATGTATTATCAAATATTTGTCTGTATTTCTTTTCGCTTTCTTCGGCTTTTTCTTTGGCGATGATGAGTTCCTCTTCAATCTGTTTGCGGTTGGTGATGTCTCTGGCAATATTCATTACTGCTGGTTGATTCGCATAATTTATTACCACCGTTTTTATTTCAACAATGACTTTATTCCCGTTTTTATGCTGAAGAATCGTTTCATAATTTAAAAACCCCTTGGTTTTTAATACTTCAACACGCTTTTCTATCTTTTCTCTTGTGATATTGATCTCAAGTTTTTTCGGATCCATTTTTATCATTTCCTCCCACGAATAGCCCAGCATAGAAGCGGCATATTCATTCATGTCTAAAATTACTGAGGGCGAATCATCCCCTCTGATGCCAAATATCGTTATGCCATCCGTATTTTCATTAAAAAGTGTTTTGTAATTATTTTCGCTATTTCGAATCTCTTCTTCCGCCCGCTTACGTTCAGTGATATCTGCATTAAAGCCATACCAGGTAATACTACCATCAGGCAATTTTTCTGGTGTTGATCTGGAAAAAATCCATTGGATTTCCTTGCCGGGTATCTGCACTCTAAACTCACAGGTGAAAAAGGTCAAATGTTTGGCTGAGTTCTCTATATCGCTGATTACCCTGTCTGCATCTTCAGGGTATATTACCCTGCCAATCGGCGTAAAGTCGTCCATTACATCTTCAGGCGAACATCCGAAAATATTTTTAATCCCTTCTGAAGCAATGGGAACGAAATAAGTACCGTCGGGTCTCCTCGTAAATTGAAAAATCAGGTCTGGCAAATTTGCTGACAGCTTTCTGAACTGGATGTCTTTTGCCCGAATTTTTTCTTCAGCATTTTTGCGATCAGTTATATTCTCATGCATAAAAACAAATCGTTCAGACTTTCCTCCACTATCTTTTAGTGGAAATATAAGTGCACGAATCCAAACTGGAATATCAGGAGCTTCAGATACAATATCATGTGCGTTGTAATATAGATCAGGCATATGAACAATTTCTCCATTTTTGGCTTGTGAAATTAATTCCTTAAGTTCAGGACTTTTACGCTCGATGTCAGTAAAAATTGAAAAGTTAGGAGGTGGAAGTGAACCAAATAATTTTAAAAATGCAGGATTTACTTGAAACGTTATTCCTTCATTATCAACAATTTGAATAGACATCGGGTTTTTATCAATAATATCATTTAGCAAGGCTTCAGCATTTTTGCGTTCCGTGATATTTTCATGCATTAAAACTATTCTATCGGGTATTCCATCGTTTGTATTTAATGTGAATCCAATAGCTTTTATCCAAACCGGAGAATCTGGAAATGAAGGGTCAACATCATGGACATTGAAATAAGAATCAGGAAAGTAAACAACTTCACCTTTTTTAATCTGATCAAACAATTCCCCTAATCCTTGTTCCAATAACTGAGCATCTTTAAAAAGTGAATAGTCATCAGGGGTATGGACACCAAAGAGTTTAGTATGTGCCGAATTTGTTTGAATAGTATAACCTTCCATATTCAGGATTTGAATTGACATCGGATTTTTTTCAATAATATCCTTTAATATTGATTCGGATAGCTTACGCTCTGTAATATCCTGATGGTAAGCAAGAAAATACTGATGGCCGGCAATGCTTATTAAACTTACAGTATCGCTCATAAAAAAGCTGTGTCCTTTTTTATGATAATGTTCCACCTCGAAACGAACAACTTCACCGGCTAAAATGCGATGCATAATTTCAGTACGTTCTTCAAACGTAGTTTCTCCTAGAACATCCAGATCTTTAATATCCATGTTCTTCATTTCATCTACAGTGTAACCATGCATTTGTGCAAAGGACTGGTTGAGTTCAGCTATTTTTCCATCCATAGTTAGCAGTAAGAGTCCTTCGTTCGCCTTGTCGAATAGATTGCGATACCGCAGTTCACTTTCTTTCAGTTTGTTGTCTGCTTTTTTGCGGTCGGTAATATCAATGATTGATGTTATAAAATACATGGGTTTACCATGCATATCTCGTTGCAAATAAGTACAAATTTCAACCCAAACCAAATCTCCGTTTTTCTTGATATACCTTTTTTCCCATCTGCAATAATGCTTCTTGCCTGTTATGATAGATTGAAGGATAGCTTCATCTCTGGCTATATCATCAGCGTGGGTAATGGTTTGCCATTTCAGTTTTGATAAGTCTTCTTTGGAATAGCCAACAATTTCAGAAAAAGCAAGATTGGTTTTTATACTGCCATCTAAATAAGTTAAAGTTTTCCCGACCATTGAATTTTCGAAAATGTTTCTAAATCTCTCTTCACTTTCAATAATGGCTTCCTCTGCTTGTTTGCGTTTGGTGACGTCAGAACAAGTTCCGAAAGCACGAATTGGCAGTCCTTGATTGTTGTATAAAATCTGCCAATTCTCTTCTACAAATTTTATGATACCGCTAGGTGTTACTATCCGGTGCTGAATGCTGTTTAATGAATGCGTGTTAAATGACAATGTAATTGCTTCATCAACTTTCGAACGATCCTCGGGATGAACATATTCCAAAAAGTTTGAATGATTTGTATGAAAGTTATTTGGGTCTAATTCAAAAATCCGATATGTTTCCTCAGACCATTTCATTTCCATGTTTGACAGATCCGTTTCCCAACTGCCAACCTTTGCAATAGCCTGTGCATCAAGTAATCGTTGATTGTTTTCCATCAATTCATTTTCTGCCAGTTCGCGCTTCTTTTCACTTTCAATAAATTCAAGTGCAAAAGAAATGTTAGATGCCATTTCATCAAGCAGTTTTACCTCCTCTTCATTAAAAAACCCGCTCTCTTTTGAGTACATCGTGTAAGTGCCTATGATTTTACCGGATATAAAAATGGGTAGCGTTATTGAAGACCGATAGCCCTGCTTTAATGCTTTTTGGCGCCAGGGGATCATTTTATCGTCGCTTTCGATATTGTTCGAAAAAATGCTTTTGCCACTTTTAATTGCTCTTCCAGTGGGGCCAGAGCTTTGAATTTCATCGTTTAAATCAATATTAATATCCTTTAAATATTCGCCGGTTATTCCTGCTGAGGCCACCACATCAACTTTATTTGTTTTGGAATTTATCATTCCTACCCATGCCATCACATATTCGCCATCGTCAACAGCAATGCGGCATACCTTGTCAAATATCTCCTCTTTATCATTGGTACGCAAAATTGTTTGGTTGATGTTGCTTAATATAGTATAGACCCTGTTTAATTTTTTTATCTTTTCTTCAGCCTTTATGCGTTCAGCGGATTCATGTACAACATTTTCTGCTAATTGGTTTGTTTTTAATTCAAATGATTGCATTAATGCCAAATCCAATTCGATGACATTTTTAAATTGCAGTATCAGCTTTTCATTCAGCAAAGTAAAAGGTCTTTCCTTGTTGTCAAGAATACAGAGCGTTCCAAAAGGCTGATTATCCGGAAAATTGAGCGGAAATCCCAGATAAGCAATCATGCCTAGTTTTATATCCGGATTTTTGTCCCAAACCTTGTCTTTTGTCGCATTTTGAATCGATAATTTATGTTGAGTTTTTATGACGGTTTCGCAATACAAACCTTGCCATTTTTCCTTCGTGCCCACCTGATAGGGATTGTTTTCCGATTGGCTTGATATGAAAACTTCCATCATTTCATTCTCAGTTTTCATGATTAAAGCCGCCGGAATGTCAATCGTTTCGGCCAATAAATCGGCGATGTCCTGCCATTTTCTCATTACCCAATCAGGAAAATTATTATATGTGTTTTTTGTTTTATTCATAGCAGAATATTTTTTAAACGATTATCTTTTTTATATCCGCATTCGCTTTACCGTCAGTTAATCTTTAAACCTCAGTATGTATTAATTTTTATCAAAAATAATGCTTTTTAGCTAACCCTGAAGAATATTTTGTTAAAATATGTAAAATATATAGAATAATTAAAATGAATTAGCCCAATGGTATTGTTTTCCATTATCAACGGCATCGCGGTCTTTAGAAATAAAGTTTATGAATTCAGCTTTATCATTAAAAAACAGCCTTGTAGTAACTGTTATATTGTTATTCATGAAAGATGCCTTCACTTTATTACTTCTAACTTATAAGCATTTAATTCGCTCGTCGATGGTGTTGCTGGAGCCTCTAGATTAATGCCATTAAAAAAGTTAAGCATCTCCGACAAGTTCATTTTTGCACCGTTATGATACTGCATTTTGAATACTGAAAATAATCGGAGTTCATAAATGCAACACCTTTCGTAAAGCATTGTTAATCTCCAATTGGCAAACCTTTCACTGCTGATTTTATAAAAAATAAAAAAACTAGGAGTTACAATAAAGTTTTACTCCAACTAACTAAATAACCTAATTGAGATTATTAGCATCTGCAATATTATCTTACAAAATTGGTCATTACTTTAGTTGCCTTAGCAGAGGTCAGCGATGAATCTTTGGTCTTCGCCTGTATTTTCTGCATGCCATACAGCCCCTTATGGCTTATTGCCAATATGAATGATTTCCATATCAATACCCTGGGCTTTAAGCCCGCACTCAATTAGCTTGAGTGCCTGAAAAGTATTCCCGGCCTTATGAGGGCTTCCGCTAATTGCGACTACTTTCAAATTGTTTTTTTAATTCTTATTTATTTTAGTGTAATTGATATTGAATATCATTTAATGAGCTTTTAGAAAAGGAAGTTAATCGCATCAGTGCTTGGCCCAGGGCGGTATTAGTAAACATTTTCAAGTCAATCAGCTACAAATATTTATTAAATCCCAATAGTTTTAACTTAATTTCTATATCCAGCTTTAGGCCAGGCATACTGATAGTAACAGGCCGTTTAATAAAATTTCTAATTAACAATTAATATATTTGAATAATCAGCGTACTTACAGCTATTTAAAATAATTCCATTGTTATTACCATTAAATTTCGCCTTAAGCCAGGCTAGTTTGTGTATATTCCCATTAACTTTGCGGAAAGCCATATAATAGTAATCATTATAGCCTGTTATACCGTAATTTAATCCGCTTGAAAATCCAATTCCGGGTCCTGTTGGAAAAAAGTTGTAGGTAATCATTAGTGGATTTTGAGTATAATTATCATCTAAAATGATAGTACCACCAAAATTTAATACTTTTGGAATCATTAAAGTATCATTATGAAATAATGTGTCATTTAAAGTTGAAGTCAATTCCCAAGTTTTAGCTATGTAATCTAAAAAAACAATTTCATAACCATTTACTGGCGTTATTTTAATATAAGATTCTGATCCAGCGAAACTAGAATAATGACTATAATTTGTAATAATTATATCATTTATGTTGTCTTTATCTAAATCAAGCATAAAATTATTTTCGCCTGAAGCCCATTGAGCATCTATTAAAGTATCGTGCAAATCAGTAAAGTAATTATCAATCGGCTTAATCTCTGATCTGTCTTTTTTACATCCCCAAATGGCAAGTAATATCATCAGATAAAAGTAGAAATTCTTCATAAATATTTTTTTACATTCTTACCTATTAGTTTATTATGCGAAGCAAGATTTGAATCATCTAATATCTTTTTTTTGCCCGTTAGGGCATAAATGTCAATAGAAATATGGTATTATATGTTTATTTGTCCGTAGGAAATTCTGAATGTTAGATTTTAAATGCTTAATATAGTCCCTATGGGAAATAATTCATAATCCTGAATTATTTTCTATTGACATTGTTCTCCTACGGAGAAAGAATACATTCATTGATTTTCATGAAATTAGCTTAGCAATTTTTAAAATAGAAATTGTTTAAATCTTTAAGTTGAGCATAATTATCATTTTTTTTAAAATAAGCAGAAACTCAAACCTTGATTTGCATTTATAAGTTAATATAACTGTATATAAAGCTATAAGAAGCAAGCTATTGATAATTCTTTTGTAAGTTATTTTTTACAAATATACATCTTCTAACAAGGAATTTTGATTTAATCCTTTTGCACTTTGTATTCGTATAGTTAATCTTACTAAAATAGTGTCGTTTTTTTGTATTCCTTGTAAGAAGAAAATCTTTCCAGCAATTCTTTTTCTTCTAAATACCTCCAGAATAAAACATTGGCAATAAATACAAAGGCAAGTATAAAAGCAGATAGTGCTCCAGCATATATCGGAAGACCTATTAACCAAAAAATGAAACCAACATACATCGGATGCCTGATTTTTGAATAAATCCCTTTAGTAATCAAATCACCATCATAGCTTTCAAAAGTTTTAATGGTGAATAAAGCCATTAAAAATACGAGCAATCCTATACCAACTAATGAAATACCAACTATCCTTACACTATCGGCAAGCTCAAAACGGTGGATATCGTTCAAACATAAAACAAACCATGACACCCATAACAATGCCATATTTGTAAAAATGATTACGAGCGTGAACTGATTTGCTTTTATCAAGCTTTTATGTTTTAAGAGCTCATACAGAAATCTTATACCATTGCAGCTGATGCAAACAACAACCGCAATCAGAAATATTTTTTCTCTCATAATACTCATTTTAAATGATTACTGTTTTAGCCAAGTGCCCAACAAATAAGGCAAAAAGACAAAACCGATGCGTTGATTTAGTTTTCGATGCAGGAAATTGAAATTAATTCACCTATAATTTCTTCCATTATTTAATGCGTCAATTACTTTGCCTTTATTTTTGTAAACGGAATAATCATGGGTACTTCCTTTTGATATTGAATGTAGGTTTCTCCATATTCGAGCACTAATTTCTTCTCCTCAAGTATAGTTCCTATGATAACATAAACTGTCAGCACTATATTAACAACTATATCCGCCATCTTAGAGGTTTGGCACCATATATAAATAATTAAAGCAAGATACATTGGATGCCGCATCATTCCTAGTAAGCCATTTTTTTTAATTTCATTCGATGCTTTTATCTCATTCGGCTTTCCAAAGTTTAAAATTTGCCGGATTCCAAAAAATGACAACGCATCATAATCAAAGAAAAAAGCCCAAAAGAACATAAATAACGAACCATATACAAGGGAATACCTTATTAAATTCAGGTAGTGTCCATATACGAAGATTACTTTATGATCTAATTCAACCGTATAATTTATTAAAGGAATAAGTAAGAAGATTGAAATCAAAATATAAAACAATCGGTAAAAGGCATAATATTGCTTCAACCATCGATTCATCAGATTTGTGAATCCTATACTTATCAAATAGCTATGAAGTGCGCAGTATACTGTCCACATGAATGCTATGAATAAATATTTCATTTGTTATTAATTTTAATTATTTTCTGTTACATTAACTGCCCCGATTTATCGGGTGAATTACTCACATGACTTATTATTTTTAAATGTGTTCGTAAGCTTCGTTTCGTCCTATAATATCATTCTCGGTTTGTTTGAATATTATTCTTATGGCTATTTATCAAGAAATTTTATTTGGGGGTTTAGTTGTTAACCACCAATAGCATAAATATAAGATGGAAGGAATCAGGAAAATAAAAAGCACAAAGCTGAAGCTTGTATCAGGTTTTGGATTAATACCTACCAAAATAATAAAAATAATAAAACTTAGCAATGAAACAATTCCACCTAGACCTTCTTTCCATAAAGCAAGTAGGAGTCCTGCAAGGCCAAGGCCCCAAAATGTAAATGTTATGATCATTAAAGTGTCAAATGTGTCAGAAGAAGCTCCAGCATGCTTATTGTAACCCTCAAGCATTTCGCCAATGCCTATGAGTAAAGTAAATACAAGCATTAAAGTTCCAATAATGCGAGCTGCCCAGCGGATGATACTGATGGATGTTGGTTTTCCCATTTTTTTTAGAATTCGTGAAAGACTCTTTTTATTATCAAAAATAAACTATTTCTACGCAATAAATATACGCGATTAAAAATTGCCTATAAAAACGAATGGAATAAGAATTCCGCAGCAAACTATCTTTATGCAGGCGAATGCTGCAGCTTATTAAACATTTATTTTTATACAAAAATACATATTCTAACAGCTAAATTTTAAAAATTTTAATTTAATTTATCCCAATATATATCTCAGCAACATTGCTTTCCATTCCAGCTCAACCTTGGGTTATTCCTTGTTATTTTCTTCAGATGAGCAGATGATTTTTCAGTCTTAGATGCCGGATACGAACGCTTCCTTTTTTTTAATTACTGCATTGAGCAGTCCACTCAATTATTGCAAGTTTTATTTATTGTGTTTTTTAACACGATGTTCTATTACAATTGTCTCACCAATTTTATCGTGAAGTGTCATCCTGTTAGGATTCCAAAAAGCTTGTACATACCCAAACCCAAACTCAAGTGCAGAAGCAAAATAGCCCAAACTTCGTTCGATACAATGCCACAATCCGAGGTGTTCATGGTACAAAGAAACTACCTTTATCCTAAGAAAATATTTTCCAATGGTTTGACCTTTAAAAAGATAAAACGATATTGTGAAATAAATGACAGGCAAAATGCCCAATAGAAATTTTAAAAAAATAAATAAATATGAATGCACATCGTTCATTTCAATTTCAACATCGAAAATACCTTTGATATTTATCTTAGAAATATCAAAATTGAATAAATGAAGTAGGATGATGATAAGAAAATACATCATGATAAGAATGATACTATCGATAAAAAAAGCAAAAAATCTTCTTTTGATGGTGGCAAGTATAAATTTATGTTCCTGATGAAATTCAGTTCTTGGAATATAGTTCATAATGATTGATTATTAAGGTTATAAAAATTACCGCTAAGCCTTTATATTGTAATAAAATTTCACAAAACTAGCCAAATTAAGTGGATAAGCACACCTATAAGTGGCTGTTATTTTTTACAAATATACATCTTCTATGAGCTTAAATTTAAATTTTAATTTCAAACGCTCTACCTCAGCAGCAAAAGACTCCCCTATTGCAATACATTGCGCTAGGCCTTATAATTCCCTTCCCAGATTCAGGTAATTTTTCGGACGTAAATGATGGTTATGGCCAATTCATTTAGTTAATTACAACAGGGCAGTCCACTCGATTAGTTGCAGCTACTATTTTTTTTTGATTGGAATCCATATTTCTTCCTCTGAATCAGGGTCTCCATTTTTGTATTTCTCTCCTAATATTTCAAAGTGTGGTCTATCATCTAATAAATAGTCTGAATTAGGTAACCAAGTCCCGAAAATGTAAATAAATACACTGTTGTCTGTACTGAGTCCTTTATAATGGAAGACTGCATAAAGGCCTCCTTTCAATGTGTAAGTATCCATTTTTTCAGGTAGATTCTCAAAATCAAAAACCTCAACAGCTGCCCACTTTTCAAATTCCTGATTTACATCACTTAATTTTAAAGCTTCTTTGTAAACCCGCATTGAAATCATATCATTTGAAACACTATTCTTAATTTCTCTTCGTCTGGGCATAAATGTTTGCCAAAGTTGAGCGGTTTTATTGTTGGCGAATGACATTGTCAATCGTTTTCCTAAGAGTTTTTTTTCGGATAGATTTTCGATGCTTGCATCCATATTGAGTGAGCCTTAATTTTTTAATACTATTTTCAAATGCTTTTCTTTTTGAGCATTGTTTTTTTATACTCCAAAGCGAGGCGTAAGATTGAAAGTGAAATAACAGTATAAACCACACTATTGTTGATAAGTACCTGCTAGGAAGAACCTATTTTTACGTTGTCAATATTTTTAACACCAGTAATTATTTGATTTGTTGTAGCTGTTTTATAAAGAAAACGGATTACTTCAATTCCTTTGTTTACTTCAGCTGCTGTAATTATTACGCGTTTCATTTTCACTTGTTTTATCCACCATATGGTAGTTCAGCATGCTGACAGTCAATGTATATCAAATTCCTTCTACGCAGTTCACTAAAAATCCATTATTGAGATTATTGGCATCGGTAATTTTATCTTACAAAATTGGTCATCACTTTGGTTGCTAAAGCCGGGGCCGGCAATGAAGCTTTGGTCTGCTCCCGCATTTTTAGCAGCCAGGCCATATTATTGGCTAGTACCATCATAATCTGTACACCTTCCTCGTCTTGAATGATTTCTCCCGGCAATCTGCCGTGAATTACATTCCAGTAATTGGAGGTGGCCAATATCATTTCGGAATAGGAAAGAAAATGATACAAACTATCCAAGGTTGATGAACCCCCGGTACGCCTCACAGCCACTAAAGCAGTTGCAATTTTATTGCGGAATAATCCCCCGTTGGAACCGGCTACATAAAAAGCCCTGTCCAGAAAACTTTTCATGGTACCGGGTATACCTGAATAGTGGACAGGACATGCCAGTATGAGGCCGTCAGCAAGTTTTATATTTTGTATCCATTTGTTCACAGAGTCCGTTGTAATGGAACATTTTTCATCTTTATTTTCCCTGCATTTCCCGCATGCCATACAGCCCCTTATGGCTTTATTGCCAATGTGAATGATTTCCATATCAATACCCTGGGCTTTAAGCCCGAACTCAATAAGCTTGAGTGCCTGAAAAGTATTCCCTGCCTTATGAGGACTTCCATTAATTGCGACTACTTTCATATTGTATTTTAGTTTTTATTATTTTCAGTGTAATTGATATTGACTATCATTTTACTGTCAACCAGGGCAACCTGCCCCAATTTATCAGGAAATTTTTGTGCTGAATACCAAGTTTCAAATTTACGCTAAAAAAAGCCATTTATCATAGCCATTGTAGCAATTGAAAAAAATATGTATCAACACGGTAGCTTCCAACAGCGGGCTTCAGCCAGGTAATTGCCATTATAATCATCCTCTTGTATGAGAATATATTCTCGGGCATTACATCCTACTTAAAAATTATTCTTTCCAGTCTTTAACTGCATTTTTGTAATTGTTGGTATAGCCGAAATGAGCTGTAAAAATGTATGCTACGTTCGGTAATTTTGTGATTTTTGAAATAGATTTAGTTGCCATTTCGTGATCCATATCAAAAAATTTCACCGAAGGCCCTAATTTACCATCTACTAAACTTAGTATATCCCCCGTAAATAAGTATTTGTCGTTTACCTGGTAACACATTGAACCGGAAGTATGGCCTTCTGTCAAAATACAAAATGAATTTTCGTTTCCGATTTTCAAGTTTTGCTTGTCTTCAAGCAAAATAAAGTCTTTCCGACTAATGCTGTTGCTCATTCCGGGAATTTTTTGTTTTTCACCGGTGAGCATCATCACTTCCTGTTTTGATAAATAAACCTTAGCGTTTTTGAACAATGGAATTCCTGACACGTGATCCATGTCGGTATGTGTAAGCAACACAGCAACTACCTTATCAGGATCGATGTTCAGTTTCTTAAATTCAGCTGCTATAACATCAATATTTTTTCCTGCATCAATGACCAGATATTGATTACTGTCCTCTACAACATACATATTTACAAACTCATCTTTGATGGCGTAAATATTGTCCACAATTTTTCCTGTTTCTACCGGATACATTTTTTTGGTTTCTGATTTAAGTTTGTAAAATACAACGCCCCCAATAAGCAATAACAATGCGATGAGTGATCCAACTCCAATGAGTACAATTTTTATGATCTTTTTCATGATACTGTTTTTTATAATGATAGGAACATGCTTATAAATTGAAATAAAATTATAAATAAGCCTTCAAATTTATAGGGTTTGCTCCACCTATAAGAGGCTGTAATTTTTTACAAATATACATTTTCTAACAGTGCTAAATAAAATTTAATTTTATTCCCTATCTCAGCAGCACCCCCCCCTGCTGCTCTCCCTTAAGGTATTCCTTGTAATTTCCTTCCTAGTTAAAGTTGATTTTCCAGATGTAGTTAGCTGTGGCGACCTCTACCTTTTTGTGAATTGCAGAATAAGGCAGTCCAAACAATTCAGGAGTGGTGTTAAATTTAATCATCGCAAAAATTTAGTTTAACTAAATTTATCAATCTTTGTCGTAGGACTTCATTTTTACCAGCCTATCTTCTTTTCTTTTATATACAACGAATGTATTTTTAGGTTCTTCAGCCTCCGGAGGATTAAGCAATCGAACACTTAATACATCAATTCTATTATTTTTCATACTCTATTTAATTGCATCAACAGAAGAATCATAAAAAGGTCCTAATGTATCAACAATCTCTTTAAATGTTTCATTCAATACGATGATGAAATTGTAAGCTGGAGGTTCAATACCGTTAATTGTAGAAACATTCAATAAAATCAAGTTATTTGGAGCTTTTACATAAGGATATATTTCCCAATTACCCCCCTTTTTATTCAAATCATCATAATAGAAGGTAATTTTCCCAAATCCATTTTTATTCAGAAAATCAACCAATAAATTATCAATGGGTTGATGTATTCCGGAAAAATTTTTAAACTGCGAATAAGCGATCGAGTGAACAAAGAGTAAAAAGATAATCGAGATTATTAAAATCCTTATCTGCTTATGTTTATCTTTCTTCATGGTATAGATTTAATTTTATTTCCCAATACCTACCTCAGCATAAAGGCCGATAGCAATACAATTGAAGAAATGTATAACACTTATTGGCAAGCAATAAAGTCTACCCTGATTAATCCAGAAATTATTATACAGAAGACCATGCAACAAATATACTTCATTAACGAGCCATTTGTAGTCGCAGGTTTATTCTTTTAGCATCGATTTAATTTCTTCTTTTACTTTCTGCCAAGATGGATTTGATAAATTGCAACTTTCTTTTATTTTTTTATTCATCCTTTTTTCAAATTTATAATATTCATCCATGCAACTTAGCTCAAAAGCAACAAATGAAAACCATGTTTTTTGAGGAATATTATATTCCTTTGAGTCAAGGTTCTTCATAAATTCACAGGGAAATTTCTTCATATAATCCAAACAATTGCCACCTATCACCTCCGAAACCGCTCCGTCTGATAATTCAAGAATTCTACAAAACACATATAGATAGAAGGGTCTGGTCAATGCGTTATTTGTAGTAATTGAATCACAAATGGCAAAGGTTTTATCATCGTCCGAAATAGCAAACTTGCCTTTATAGAAAAGTTTAGCATTGCCATCAATAGATTTATTGTTTAGGTAAAAAGAAATAATTTGATTGTTAATTTTATCTATCTCTTTTTTATTGATAGAATTAGGATGACTGACCGGATCATTTTCCTTTGAGATATTTTGTCCAATACAAATTGAAAATACCAGGAAATGGAGGAATATAATGCAAACGTTTTTTTTCATTGATTTATATTTTATGGTTCTGTTTTAAATTAATGCAGAAAATATAAAAACCACTGAGACACAGAGATCATTGAGATGCACTGAGAAAATTTACTTTTCCACACAGTGTTCACTGTGGTTTAAAAATAACTGATATTTCTTATGTATTAAGAAGTAAATTTCATTGCCTATTTTTATACAAATATACATTTTCTATCAGCTTAATTTTAAAATTTAATTTTATTCCCTACCTCAGCAACAGCAATTTCCCCTGCTGCTCTCCATTGCGGTATTCCTTGTAATTCCCTTCCCAGGTATAGGTGATTTTCCAGACGTAGATGCCGGAGGTTGCCTCTTTCCCCATTGAGTTTCCGTCCCATCCCTCTACAATGTCCTTGGTTTCAAAAACCTGCTGCCCCCAGCGGTTGAAAATATACATATGAAAATCTTTAATTGTATTGATTGTTTCAATTTTAAATACATCATTGCGCCCATCCCCATTGGGCGTGAAAGCGGTAGGAACCCATATATTCAAAGGCGGCTCGCACAACGAATACAATATGGTATCGGAATTATAACATCCATCTTCATTGACCCTCAGCCAATACAAACCGGCATGAGATACAACAAAGTTAGGATTCGTGCTGCCATCCTGCCACAAATAGCTTGAAAAACCAGAATTTTCATTGATTGCAATGCTATCACCTTCACAAATAAAACCATCACTCCCTAGACTGACTAAGGGTAAAGATTTCACATCTACTTTTACACTTGTACATGCAGATGTATCACATGAATTCTCCCAACGTACATAATAAGTTGTGTTGATGACTGGCGAAAGTATTGTTAATGTATCACTCCCGATATATGTTTCACCACATTTACCAGTAAACCATTTTAAGGCATTACCTCTACCTCCTTTGGCCGTCAACATAATACTACCTGTATCGTTGGCACAAAAATTATTTCTATTGCAAAAAGCCACTTCTGGCTTTACGGTGGTAGCAGTATCCACATTTACGGTTATACTTACACAATCCGAAAATGAAGTATCACAGCTTTCCCAACGGGCATAATATGTAGTCGTTTGTATGGGTGAGGGTATCGTTAAACTAAGACCATTTCCTATCAATGTTTGTCCACAACTGCCAGTATACCATTTTAATATATCCCCCTCACCTCCTGAAGCAGTTAGCGTAATATTCCCATTATCATTTTGACAAAAATGATTTCTGTTGCAAATAGCAGTGACTGGCATTTGAACATTGCAAAAAATAAATTTTAAAATAAAGGCATCGTCGCTTCCATTTGAACTATTATCATAATAAGCAGCATTTCCATAATCTTTAGTAAAAATATCTGGATAATCAGAAGCTCTGCCAATAAAATAAACAGCATTTTGATGATCAGCAACAATGTCAGCTCCATAATATGAAGTGTAATAAGTAGCCCATTGCCTGACACCCTGACTATTAAATTTTAACATAAATGCTTCATACAATCCTATATTGCTTAATTGATTGTAAGCACCTGTTAAATATTGGGTTGGAAAATTAAAAGATTCAGTGGAACCAGTAATATAAACATTATCATGATTGTCAGCAACAATTGACCTGGCCATCTCGTCATAGTTTCCACCATAATAAGATGCCCATAAGCGTTGCCCTTGCATATTGAATTTTAAAATAAATAAATCATTAAAATATGGAAACCCATTACCTGCTAAAGAGCATTGATTATAAGCTCCGCTTAATTGTTGAATTGGAAAATCTGTCGAATTAGTTCTTCCTGTAACGTAAATATTATTATAGCTATCTGAACAAATTGAATATGCACAATCAATATTGGCTCCACCATAATAAGTAGCCCATTGCCTAACACCCTGACTATTAAATTTTAAAATAAAAATATCATGATCTCCTGAATTCGTTGCTTGCCAATAGGCTCCACTTAATTCCTTAGTTGGGAAATTTGAAGAATGTGTATATCCTGTGATATAAATATTATCTTGATAATCTGTACAAATCGAACAGCCATAATCCCAATCACTTCCTCCATAATAGGTGGCCCATAGCCTTTGTCCCTGACTATTGAATTTTAATATAAAAATATCCTCATCCCCATCAGCATTTGCTGCTTGCCAAAAGGCTCCGGCTAATTGTTGAGTCGGTAAATATGAATTTACAGTTATTCCTGTAATATATAAATTATCCTGGCTGTCCAAACATATTGAAAGAGCCTCATCCCAATCATTTCCTCCATAATAGGTAGCCCATAACCTTTGTCCCTGACTGTTAAACTTTAAGATATAAGCATCAACTTCTGAATATGCTCCTTGCCAGTATGCTGTTGCTAGATATTGGGTTGGGAAATTATTTGAATTTGTTTTTCCGGTAATATAAATATTATCTTGGCTATCTGCACAAATTGAATTGGCCCAATCCCAGTAAGTACCGCCATAATAAGTAGACCATAATCTTTGGCCATACCTATTAAATTTTACTAAAATAATATCCTGATTCCCACTTAAATTTGTAGCTTGCCAAAAAGCGCCAGCAAATTGTTGAGTTGGGAAATCAAGTGATTGCGTATGTCCTGTTATAAAAATATTATCTTGCCCATCTACACAAATTGAATTTAATTCATCATCTAAGCTTCCCCCATAATAAGTAGCCCAAACCAATGGGTCAATTACAAGGGTTTTAGTAGTATCATAATTTGAAAGCTCAAATTCGATGATGCTATCATTATTGATTACATAATTGCTTTTAACTTCTTCTTTTTTATCTTTATTGAATTGATATGAAAATAAATCGCCTTCTTCTATTTTTCCTGCTATGGTTTGAATTTGAAGTTTAGTTTTACTTGCTGATAAACTGATAGCTTGAGCATTGAGGAAGCATATTTTTATAGCTTTATACGATGCTTGCGGATGGACTATAAAATCATATTTTAAAGGCTGTTCCTTATTGTTGCTATTGGAATAAATTACCCAATCTATTCCCTTGTAAATATTTTTAATACATAGCTTACTGTATTCTTCAACTCCGTAAATGCCATCCGGGCAATGGGGGTAGAAATAATTACAATGTCCTTGTTGGCCTGAATGTTCTTTTATAATATTCGCTCTGTCGATGTTGGCTCCTATAAGTTTCATATCGAGGCGATAATAGGAAACTTTATTATTTTCTTCTTTTTCGCTATCACCTAACTTTAAACCCTTTTCAATGCTTTTACTATGCTCAGTAGAAGTTTTTAATCTTTCATTTTTAATTTTTAATTCTTTCTCTTCTTCATACTTAGCAAAAACATACGTCAATCCCTCCGTAGTGATATAAATGTCACAATTGCCATATTTTGTTTTAAATAGCACATTATCAGCAGGCTTCCCTTCAGTAGTAATAAATTGTCCTTTGTTCTCAACAAAGGCAAGGGGCTGGTTTTTAAACCAATGCTTTGCTTGTGCTTCTTTGCCGAGAGTTGTAGTTGTATTAATTGCAAACAAGGCTATCGACAAAAAACACAAGAAGAAGAGGACTGCTATTTTTTGAATTGCTTTCAAGCCTAAGTAGTTTTTGTCTTTTATTTATTTTCCGAAGTCTGATTTAGAAATGATGCAATATTTTATTGAGGTGAATGATAGTCGATTTAGCTTATATTGGCGAATCAAGACATGATTTTTTAGCGTATATGTATTCCCAACTATTTAATTTGCCCGTAAGGGCATGAATATCAATAAAAAATATAAATGTTATAATTTTATTGTCCGTAGGACATCAACAATGGATTGGTTGATTCCCTACGGGAAAATATTAACTTGATCGAATTAATTCTATTGACATTATTCTCCTACGGAGAAAAAAATAATAGTCCACTACTATTAAAAAATTAAATAAATCTAGGCTATAGGCCTATTTTTATTCCTTATCGTCCCCCGACTTTTATATCGGGGGACGATAAGTTTACATTCAGCAGGGGCTTTAGCCCCCAATTAATTGAATTCTTTTAATATTGCCAATAAGCATTTCATAAGGAATGCCTTTATTATTCTTTCACAAGCTTCCAAAACATTCTTTTTCCGTCTTTCGCTTGAATTACCAAATAATAAACCCCTTGATGAGCTTTATGCATATTTATTTCCGTCAGATTTTGTATTGCATTTTCCTGGTAATAAAGTTTTGCTCCACTATCAAAAAGCTGTAAATTATAAGTAGTTGCGTCAGCTAAACCATTCAAAGCTATGTTTAGCTTTTCCAGCAAAGGATTGGGAAATACCTTTATTTCTCTTTCAGCAATATTTGTAATATCGCTAGAAATATCTGTTTCAATTTTGGTTTGCGAGAAACTATTAGCGGATATCAATGCATTGATGTCTTCAGCTACTGTAGTATTTTTATTATTTGAATTGTTTGGTGGAGACATAAGAGGTTGTGGAGGCAACATCCATCTTTTTATTCTGTTTCCGGTAGCATCATAATCATAATGTATGGTATTCTGTGAAGATGCCGCTATTTGAAATAGTATCAGCATCAATAGGATAGTTGGTGTTTTCATTTTTAGCATTTATAGAAGGTTAATTAATTATTTAAAATATAATTATTTAATTTTCAGCTTATTATTATTTATATCAAGTTCGTAAATTAATTGAGATTCTTTTTTTATATTTAATTCTTTATCTGTATTTAATATCGCTTTTTTAACAAACTTAAATTGTATAACATTATCTGATTCAGTAATATCAATTCCTTTTACAGGATATGAAAAATCATCTGATAATTTATTTTCTACATCTAAAGTAACTTCAAAATTTCCAACATAAATAAATTTATTTTTATATGCAAACAGTTGTAAAACTGAGGCATATTCATTTTTTTTCTCCCATAATACAAACTTATTATTATTAATTGTAACGGAATATAAGCTTCCACCATAAGGCATTTCTTCTGATTCAGATTCAAATAATATTTTTCTAGATGCTGTATCAATAATAAATAATTTTTGAGAAATATCAATTTCTGATTTATATAAACTATTTCCAACAACTAATATTTTTTCATTATCAAGAAAAGTAATAAATTGAATGTTAATATTATCCATCTTAAATTTGCACTTACTTAATGTCATTTCTGTAAAATGCATTGGTTGACTTTTTGTAGCAGCAACACATCCAATAAAAAACAAAATTGCAATGGAAGTTGTGCAAATATGATTATATAAATTTTTCATGTCTTATTAATTTTAATTATTTATTAATTACATGGAATACGCCTTATAATATCATTCTTGGTTTGTATGAATATTATATTTATGGCTATTTCATAATATATTTTTTTGATTTTAATTTCTTCAATAATATCAATACTAAATCTAATTTTTAAGTTTTTATTAATATCTAATCAATTAATTCCACCAGGGCATTACAAAACCTTGATGCCAATTAACTGGACGCCAAACTGATATATGAACGTGAACTGGCATATTTTTAGGAATACCTAATGTGCCAATTTTCCCTATTAATTGCCCTCCGCTTACTTGATCTTTTAATGAAACTGAATATTGAGACATATGTCCATAGTCAACATAATAACTTTTACCATTTAATATGGATGTAGTCCTGACAAAATTTTTACCATAATCTTTTGAGCCTCCGATTTGTGATACTTTCCCATCATACATAGCATAAACATCATCTCCAACTTCTCCTTTATAATCGATACCAAAGTGTTGTTTTTTCCCTCCATTTCTTGTCCAACCATACTTACCATAATTAGCGTTTCCAGGTCTTGTGGCAATTTCTCCTGTTGCGGTTGGTTTTTGGCCAGCTGGTATTTCTTCATCTAAAAATTCCCCATTTGAGATTTTCGCTCCACCTACTTCAATAACTTTACCATTCCAGAAATTAGCATTACTTTTAATAGCATCTAAGCCACTAATAAGTCCGCCAATAAGTCCACCTGCTAATGCGCCATATCCGCCATTTGCTAGCCCTGTTAGCAAACCTTGACTAAAACTTGCACCACTTGCCCAAGAGTTGCTTGCACCGCCAACAAAACCGCCAGCAAAACCGCCACTTGCTCCAATTATAGCACCTCCTGCGAATCCACCAAAATTCAATATACCTGCAACAGATTGTCCAGCTATAACACCACTCCCTCCAGCCAAAGCTCCAATTCCAAAATATCCGATTCCTTGCCAAAAATCATGAATTTGATTGCTATTAGCTGCAAGGTTTAATAATCCAGATATTGCTGGTAAAACCATCCAAAATAATTCTCCCTTTGGATCAGTATATTTCAGTGGATTATTCAAACAATAACTATACCTGTTAAAATTTTGTGTATTATCGGGAACCTGTAAGTAATTGTCGGGGCTTAAAAATCGACCTAAATTGGGATCATACATCCTACCATTCATATTTATTAAGCCAAACTTATCTAAATGTTCGTGCCCTGTAAACCCACGGGTAAAAAGATGCGTAACAACATCCGGCAAGCCCCAGTTGTTGGCATCACGATGCATGCCCCATGCATTAAAACTATAATTGTCTACAATAGTTCCATTATCATCCGTAATCCTGTCGAAAGAGCCCAATTGATCGGTGTGAATATAATACATATTTCCTGTATTGTCTGATTCAGTAAAGCGATAAATTGCGACCAAACCTTCGCTCCCATAAATATAATGATTTTTGATTAAACCATAGTTTTGATTTTCTTCTTCTTCGTAATTACCTGCTATAAAATACTTATTTAAAGAAAGATTTTGATTATTTGAATAGCTTGTTTTCCGACGAGAATAATCGGGACCATAAGTAAATTCAATATTATCGGTTCCAGCATTCTCATTAATTTGTAAAACTTTATTAAATGATGTATAGCTAATCTCTTGCGGTGTACTACTATTATTAGTGCTGTTATTTATTTGAGTAACGGCATTTAATTGAATGGGATGGTAAGCATAATTACCGACTCCATCTTTTCGCGTAATATTTCCGAAATTGTCAAAAAGTATTGAATCAGTACTTCCTTCATTTATATTTATAATACTGTTTAAACGATTTAAATCATCATAATAAAACTTTTCTGATTGGGTTGCAAAATTTGAATTGGCTACTTGATCCTTTCTTGTACTAATATTCCCAAAGTTATTATAAGTATATATCCAATCTTGAACTGGATTCCCATTTTTAAAGGTTTTAATAGTTGAAAGCCTTGCAGTGGTGCTTTCGTATGATTTAGTGCTAACTACATCGTTTCCAAATTTAAAATCAGTAATATTCCCAAAATTATCTTCATTGATGGCTTGCCATATTAATTGTTCTGTTTCAAGATTTCTAAGTTGAAACAACTCTCCGTTTTTATACAAATGTTGAATCACGAAATTGTCTGGATATGTTAATTTATCTAGTCTTCCACATTGATCGTATTCTCTTTTCTCAATAAACGATCTTCCATCAATTATTTCAATGCTTACAGAATCTCTACCCAAAAAATCATAATAATATTTATCTCTTACTGTCCCATTGTTCCAATTTGCTGTAATTGAAGAAATTTTACCAATGCTACTAATACCTTGTAATTGGTTGTCATAATCATAAATTGTAGTGCCTTCTTGTTGTGTCTTTTTAGTTACCCTACCCAATAAATCGTATTGCATATCAATGACATTGTTTTTAGCATCTGTTTGTTTGGTAACTTGTCCATAAGCATTATATTCAGTCTTAGTTGTGCCGCTATTGGGCTCATGAATGCTGAGTCTTCTTCCTTGTAAATCATAGGAGAAAGAAGTATATTGAGTTGCATTCATTCCATCAACATATGACTCTTTTAATAAACCCGAGCTAAAATAGGTATTATTGACTTTAACATTATTATTGTCTTCAGCATTTATAATTTGATCAAGAGAATTAACGGTAATCAGTTGTTTTTGGGATTCATTGTTATTTGTTGTAGTCGTTTGGGTTGTTTTTTCGTTGTAGTTGATTGTAATGTTTGAACCATCCGTATTGTCTTGAGAAATCTTTCTGCAATAAGCATCATATTGAATAGTAGTCCATAAAATACTTGCTATATCTTTGTATGGTAAGGATATATTGGTGAGTAGACCTCTCAAGTTATACTCCTTTTGTAAATATACTTTTTCTCCGTTAAGAATTATTTCTTCTGTTTGTAATTCTCTGCATAATTTATCATAAAGGGTTATAGAAGGTTTTTTTGGATAACATGAAGTAATTGATACGTTTTTATAAAGTGCAAAAGAAGGAATATTTTGCCCGTTAGTAGTTACCCATTCACATAAAAATTGAGAAGAAGTGTTTTCTGTAACATTCATGATTGTTTTTAAGCGACCGAAATCATCGTAAGAATAATCAGTTAAAATGTTATTTTCATCTTTTTCATTTATAAGATTGCCAAATTTAGGTTCATATTTTCTTGTAACAATATGTCCTAATGGATTTTTCTTTTCAATAATAAACCTTCCTTTTACATCGTATTTAAAATATTCATTAATATCAGGAAGTTGTAAATTTGAATTCAAAGCTGATAAAGTTTTTTTCCAGGGATTCCCATAATTGTCAAAGTTAGTGTAAATAATAACAGTGCCTTTCGTATCAGTAGGATCTGAGGACTCTTTTAATAAATTTCCATTCGTTGTGTTATATTCATAATCTTTAATCCTGATATAGGCAGTTTCACCAGGTTTTTCTTTCGTAGTTTTGATATTTTTGATTTTATTTGGACACCAACTAGCTGCAGAAGTATATTGAAAATCTTCGGTTAATTTGAGTTCAAGGATACTAGCATTATATGTATTAGTTATGATTCTTAATGGATTCCCATATGCATCATAAGAGGAATCTTTTAGACAAAATTCTTTGGTTACTGTATTTTTTAATATAGAATCTATTGAGGTTGTTGCGCATAATCTTGGAGAAAATCGCAAACTATTGGGATAGCTTAAGTTATTGTATATAAATGAAGTAGATTTCGCTAAATTTCCGTCTACTGTTGATTGTAAATTAGCAAGTTGTTTAAAACAATGTACATAATCTAAAGAAAAGTCCTTTTGTTTTCGTGTATTTACATTATCAACAAAGCTTTTTTCAATAATTTTCTGAAATCCCAAAAACCCTTTACCCCATAAATGTGCTAATGCATCTTGATACTCGTAGTAGATACTATTGAAACTTCCAATTCCGTTTTCTATATCGTTGTGATCAACCACTTTCAATGAGCCTGCAAATTTTAAAAAAGGATAAATTTCGTGACCATTATATTTGTAAACAGGAGTATTGTTTATAATAGGTTTATAAGAAAACAGAACACGAAACCCCAATCCATTAGTAATTTTCTCAATTTTTCTTTCATCATCTAATCTAGAGACAACAGTAACTACAGCATCGTGTCCAAACCCAATAATATCAGCACGTCCATCTCCATTAACATCTGCAATTGTCCTAATATGTGTTGTAGTGCCTCCCCAATCATCAAATCCAAAACTTCCGGAAGCAAAAAGAACTGCTGCCTGAAATGATGTTCCAGTATTTATAGAATAAACAGTTCCTACATGCGGAAACCCAACTATATCGACTAGCCCATCACCGTTAACATCTGCTAAATACCTTGGGAACTGATCATTTCTATTATTTGAATATCCAGCATCTGTATCAAACCATTCATGCCAAGGTAGTAGTTCTTGTACAAATCTGTCAATCCCATTGGATAAGGCAACTTGTACATTATTATGATAAAATCCGACAATATCAGCTAAGCCATCTCCATTTACATCTTGCACATATCTTGGCGTAGAATTAGCATCCCATGTTCCTGCGCTTTGATTATAACAATAGTTATTTGAAATCCATGATTGTGGAGCAGTAAATCCCGTTCCGGTTGACAATGAAACATACACATCATTCATATGAAAACCAACAATGTCAACCATCCCATCTCCATTTACATCAGCCATCGTTCTTAAAAGTTGGTTTGGATTTGGAATGGGCGGTACAATAGGAGGGAAAATCCAGTTACCTGCAGTATTCCCCCAAAAACTTAAACTCCAATTAGGATCGATGACAAAACTATATCCTGTATTTATTCCAACTCTCACTCCATCATTACCAAATCCAACTATATCTGGCAATTTATCTCCATTAACATCCACTATAAATCGTGGATGTATTGTTTCATTTTTAAAAGCACCAGCAGAAGCAGCTGCACCAAAGCAGGAAACCCATTTTTGTTTTTGATTAAAGCTCGAACCATCTGATAATGCAACATATACACCATCCGGAGCAAAACCGACAATATCAGCCATCCCATCACCGTTTATATCAGCTAAATGCCTAGGGTGAGTTTCATCTGTGTTTGGGTTGGATACTGTATGAGATAGCCAACCACTAGCAATACCAAAATCGTAATTATACCAGATTTGTTGTGGATTATATCCATGTCCGTTTGATAAGGAAACATAAACATTAGAATAACCAAACCCAATAATATCAGCCATTCCATCACCATTTACATCAGCCAATTCGCGAGGATGATCTTCGTTCCATGAAAATTCTGTTCCTGCAACCGTATATAAACTAATATTTGGATACCAATACTCAAATTCGTTAAACCCTCTTGAAGTATAATTAAAAGTAGTCGGGTTATAGGATTCTCCAATGCTATTATATTCCGTTATGTTATTTAATAGTGGTTTAAATTCAGAAAGATAGTTAAATTCATATCGTTTTACCAATGCATTTTCATTTGTTATTTGAATTTCTTTCATTATCATATTATTTAACAACAATGTTCCATACAAATATGATTTTTTTTGAAATGTTGATGCTGTATAAATAAATTTAATAATATTGTATGGAAGTAATGATGGGGAATTATCATTTCCTGTATAATTAATCGTGTTTGGAAGAACTCCTCCCATATTATTATCATTGTTGTATGTATAACTAATATAATTTTTATTAGGATCTGAAATCTTATTAACATACCAAGTTATCGTCTTATTTAAAAAAGGCAACTTATGCTTTGAATCGTTTGTATTTCCATATTCAATAATTCTACCATCTTTAGTTTGAACAATGAAATAATCAGGTTCTGTTGAACCATTGTAATTATAAGAAAATATTTTTGAAAAGCTTTCAACTTCAGTTCTGTATTCGGTTCCATTCATACCATTGCTGCCAATAATAGGTATCAAAACATTCCCATCTAAAATAAAATGATCCGAATTATTAAATTGTAATCCTTCGGTTTTGTTATCGTGATAGAAAGTTTTCGACATCCGGGAGATTGACGAAAAACCTGAAATGGTCCAACCTTTTCCAAGCCATCCATCACCGGATTGGCTATTGTATTCAATTTTTACATCTGGAACCATCCCACCAGATCCTGGTGGGATTATTAATGGGATTGAGTAAAAAGCTGCACCATTATCATTTACTCCAAATTCTCCATTTATAGTCCCTACGGTTTTCTTAAAATCTAAAATTGGATCATCATCACGAATATTATCCAAATTTCTTTGTTCTGAAAAGTTTGGTAATAAAAAAGAAGTGGGAGATTGTTGTGATTGTGCATTCAAAAAAGGAAGGAAAACCAGCACTGAAACTACTTTTGAAACTTTCATTTTTTTAAATTATTAAAATAAATAAATGAAGTAATTATCAGTTACAAAACAAATATAACTGACGGCAAAAGTATTTCCGTAATTTAATTTTTTAGCAAATATTTTTTATTATATTTGCAGTAGGTTATTTCGAAGCCTTTGTTTCTAAGGCAATTGATCATGTTTCTGATTGTCTTTTCTGAACAGCCGAATCGCTCAGCAACAATTTTAGGAGAACCGATTCTTTCTTTTCTTATTAAGTCAATCAGATATTCCAATCTTTCTGAATAAGTAATATAGTTCATAAAATAAGCCTTAATTTTGGTCACAAATTTCTTTCAAGTTTTTTAATAATTAGGTAAAGTCCTAAAATAAAAAAAATGAACTTCTGTTTTAGAGTTTAATTCTGAAATGAGTTAAGCCTTTATCAAGGAATGAGAAGAACCGTGCATAAGATTACGCCCTTTAGTAAGCGTTCATCCTAGCTATTTTTTCTCTTTCTTTAAAATAGGAAATCTTAGTTCAAGAGAAATATTTTAGTAAAACTATTTATATACGACACAAATATACATACAAACCTATCCTTTTCAAAATTATTTTTTAATTATTTTTTAAAAATTACAAAAATCTATTTAAAGAAAAAGCTGTGGTTTAATATTGATGCAAACTGAAGGGAATGATAGTCGATTAAGCTTATATATTAAATCTTACTGTTCAGCATAACGGCATAAAAAATCAAATTCAAAAAATATTGTCAATAAGTTGGTAAGGTTCGGCTACTTGCTTTCAGGTTGGGTTTGTATAGTTCCTTTCAGTTTACTGCTTTGTTAAATAATGTTGTTTATTTCACTTTGCTGCTAAACCCTACTTGAAGCATGGTGCTGTTAGCGGTTTTTTGATTTTTTCGTCTGTCTAATATTGTATTAAAACTTCCTTGAGTACGCGGACAATTCACTTTTGTTGTCTGACTAATCACTTTAACAATCTTTCACTTCACTTTAGAAGTCTTATAAATCTCAAAAGTCTGTTTACAGTTTAGACGTGTCAGTCAAATGATGTCCCAACCAGAAACATTAGTTTATTATTGTTCATCGTCCTTAAAAAGCTACTGTCCTCTCTGTCATGTCATTCATTACCGGCAGGCCGTTTTAAATTCTATCTACAAATTCTAAATATTAAAAGCTTCATTTATAATTTTAATTGCATTTCTTACACCATACTCAGCTTTAAGTTTATCACCTAATTCTTTTGCATTTTCCTGATACTTATTCGAAGATAATAATTGTGATATACTCTCAGCAAGATTGTTTATGGAAAGGGATGCCCGTTTTAGAGTTTGACTTGCAACCCCGAGCCTTTCCAACTCAGCTCCCCAAAAAAACTGATCAGACATATGTGCGACAATAACAGAAGGCTTTCCGGATAAAAGAGCTGATTGAGTTGTACCTGCTCCACCATGATGAATAATTGCAAGGCATTTGGGAAATACATTAACGTATGGTGAACGTTTTACAATGAATATATCTGAGGTATTACCAAATTCAGAATAATTATCAAATGGGACTTGTAAAATACCTCTGAGATTAAGTTTTTTTATCGCACCTATCCATATATCTACAGTTTCTTTTATTTGTTGATTTGTGAGCGGGGTCATCATACTTCCAAATGTAGCATAAATTGGGGCAGAGCCCGAGTCTATAAACGCTTCCAATCCTTTAGGTAATTCATCAACGATAGAAGTTGACTCAGGGTTCAGAAATCCACATACCTGATTATTCGAGGCCCAATCAGGAGGACGTTGGCAAATAATAGGACTTACAGCTATTAAGTTTAATCTTTTTGATGCCCATGTTTGTGACATTACATCTTTATGAATGGAAAGACCTTCCCTTTTTCTGAGAGAATTAACTCTTGGTAAGAATATTCTATTTATCATAAATCTAACTAGTTTCCACCCTAAAGAATAACTCCATTTACCTAAATTCGGAATGCCAGGAGGCCAAATATAGGCAGAAGGAAGACAGTTATGAACGATATTTATTGTTACCATTGGTATACCAGCTTTTTCAGCTGCTATCTGGAGAGGAAAAACAAAAAAATGTCCTATTACCAGTTCATTAATTTTGCATAATTCTTTAGAAGCATTGTACATATCCTCCATGATAGGATCAAAACCATATTTCAGAACCAATTCTGCTTGTTTGATTGGATTAACGGCAAGAATAATAGATTGCCAAATTTCAGCAAGCTCATCATGAGTATATGTATCTGGCGCAATAAGTAAGTTAATATCAAAACCATATTTCTTCGCTAATTCATGATAGTTTCTTGGCTTATCTGTTGAAATTGCCAAAGTAACTTTATGACCAGATCGCACTAAACCATCTGCTAAAGCAATAAATGGACGTACATCACCTTCACTACCCCAAGTTTGAATACCAATTTTCATTTTTTTATCTTTTATTTTTTCAACCAATTCAATTTTATCAAGTTTTATTTTTCTATAAATGCGGGTAACGTAAAATTGTCTTCCAGTCCATCGTCTCTCTCTTTTCTCAAATTACCGCTAACGTTCTCGGTGCTGCTAGCGGAGGGGTTTTAATAAGTACGTCAGTTTCACTCTTTATTAATTTTTTTATTGTTCTTCACTTTCAAATTGGCTGTCACCCCCGCTGGGCAGCAGCGCCGTGTTAGCGATTGGCATTATTATTTTTCTTAATTGAAATTAAATATTTTATCTGTTCGTCAACTTTATTTTGGCAATAACTACATAGTTTATTTTCTGTCTTGTATAATTTTGCAATATCATTTCTTCCATATCTTACACTTTCATTATAATATTTATTGTTGTAATTAAACCCAATCATAAAACATTTGCCACTTCTAAAACAATGCCCTAATCCAAATAAGTGACCACACTCATGAAGTGCAACTTTAGTAAGAAACCGAAAATATTCTTCTTTACTTGTGGCGTCTTTTTTTATAAGGTATGAAGAAACAATAGCGGTTCCAGATCCACCAAGCCCCCTATGAACAGTGAGTGTATCGTCAAGAATGATTGAAATCGGACGCGATGTCAAACCAAGTATGAAGTCGCAATTAGAATACTTTGTCAAAAACGGTTTTAGAATATTTGTTGCGTCACTTGAATTTATTGTGTCTGAAAAGAAGCGGATGTCATTCTTTGGAAAATTTGTTCTTTCAAGAAACACAACATTAATTTTATAATATTCAGCAATACTCTGTCTTACTGAGGTTATTTCCTTTTTTGAAATTTTACCTAATGCCACGATACCAATACAAACATTTTTCGTAGTGTCAGTCCCTGACGCAAATGTTGTTGTCGTCAAGATAAGGGATAAAACTATTGTCCAAAATGTCTTCATATGCTTGGCCCTAAATCGTTAATATGCTGTAATAAAATTAAATATAGCCCATCAAAATTAGTAGACTTGCTGCAATTATATTTCTATTATTTTTTACAAATATACATATTTTAACATCCCTTAAATTTATAATCAGCAGCCTATACAATAAATCAAATTCAAAAAATATTGGCTTAAGCCCTTATCATTTTCTTTCTATTCACCCCGACTTAAAGGACGTGGATATTGAATAGCCCCGGCTTTTAAGTCGGGGTCTATAAATTCAATGACAGCAAGGGCTTTAGCCCTTCAATTAATGAATTCTTTTAATATTGTCAATAAGTTGGTAACGTTTTGCGACTGGCATTTTGTTTTTTTTTCCAAAAGTCAGATGAAAGAAACTATATGGGTGTTCTTTAATTTATTTCTTAAACACTTGCTCCACAGACCTAGCTGTGTCAAGAACAGTTTTTTCAAAGGGTATAGGTTTCCAATTAAATGTATTCATGGTACTAGTTACATCAGCTTCTATTGTATTACCTACAAAAGGTAACATACCCCTCATTTCGCTATTGAAATTGGCAATTAATTTCAATAAAAAAGTAGGTGCTAATTTAGTGCTTACTTTATCATATCCATTTGATTTCAAAATCTGGGCAATTTCCTGGATAGCATGAGGTTTTTCAGTGGTTACAATGAATCGTTTTCCGTTTGCTTTTTCATTTTCCAAGGCTTGAACATGAATGACTGCAACATCTCTTACATCAGACATAACAGTATAGGCTCTTGGTAACATTGGTACTTTTCCGGTGATTAATTTTTTAAAAAAATCCATCGCTTCTGTAGCCAAATTTCCTGTCAGAGTTGGCCCATAAATAGGTCCTGGATTAACAACTACCAATTCTAATTTCGTACCACCTGTTTGATTTCTTATAAATTCCCAAGCACCTTTTTCAGCAAGTGTTTTACTTTTAAAATAAGCAGTTACATTTTTAGCATTTAGATTAGTCCAACTGTCTTGGTTTATTTTAATCAAACCTGCTTGCCCTCCATGCATAGCAACTGTGGAGGATGTAAGCACTACTCGTTTAACTCCTGCTTTTTTTGCAGCTTTCAATGCTCTTAATGTACCCTCAACAGCAGGTTTTATTAATTCGTTTTCATCTTTTGGAACTTTAACAACAAAAGGTGACGCAATATGCAATACATAATCGCACCCCTCCATTGCCGTGTCCCAACCTGCATCTTTCATCAGGTCAAGTTCGCAAAACTCTAAATTGCCTTTTGGGTCAATTTCTTTTTTAATGCCAATTATTACTTCATCGGTCTTAGTCAAAGATCTTACCGAGCCTCTAACGGCATAGCCTTTTTTTAATAATTCGGCAGCACAATGTTGTCCCACAAAACCCGAAATTCCGGTTACTAATACTTTTTTCATTTTTTTTAACTTTGATTAAGTTTATAAATGTGAATACTACAAATTACAGTCCTGG
>CAZCBG010000023.1:0-26788 GCA_964496885.1 uncultured Bacteroides sp.
CTATGTATCTGGTGAGGGTGAAAACTTCTCTGACAACACAGAATGTGAAAATTAGGTTGTAGGGATTTAGGCTATTGGCTTTTAGGCTAAAAATCAGCAAACAAGCATTAATTATGTAATTGAAAGAACCTGTACCACCCGATACAGGTTTTTTCAATTATGTATTTTAAATACCATCTTTGACTTCGGTAAGCATAGTCTCTATTGTCTTTCGTATACTATTCCAGCATGAGATTTCCAGATTCATACCTAATGATAAAATTATTCTAACGTTGATAAAATAAAAAAAATATCTTATTTTTGTCAACATGAAAGAAATACAAAATATTAAAGTGCTCCCAGTTAAAAATCTACTAAAGGTTTTTGGATTAGCTTTTTTATTTTTAGCTTCCATTACATTAGCCCTTACTTCCTGTAAAAACACTTCAGATAAAAATACTAACAGTCAGCATCAAAAGATTATTTCAGCTGTTGAGCGACAAAATAAGCAAGCTTTTTCATATTTTGAATCTAATCCCAAATTAGCACTTAAAATTATTGATACTTCCTTATCTTTAAGTCGGAAAAATAAGCTTATTGATGCAGAAATTTACGCTTTGTTCATCCAGGGAAAGTGCTACCGTATGCTCGAACAGAAAAATGAGGCTTTTACAAGTATTACTTCTTCTTTACAACTGTCAGTGGATCATCGAAATAATTGGTATAGGACATTAAACTTAATAGAACTCGCTGAAATACAATTTCATCAATTAAATTACAAAATAGCTGATTCTATATTAAATGAAGCTGAGGATTTTGCAAAAAAAAACAATTACAATACATGTTTAGCTGCAATTTACAATAATAAAGCTAAGATTTCTGATAATGCCGGACAAAAGATAAAAGCTATTGAACTTTATTTGAAAACTGCAGATTTGTTTAAAGCTGATAAAAATGAAAAATCGCTGGCAATCGTTTACAATAATCTGAGTTTGCTTTATAGAAGCATTAAGAATTCTACAGAAGCACTTCGGTTTCTGAAATTAGCGACAGTGCTGAATAAAAAAAACAACTTTACAGTAGGACTTGCAGAATGCTATAACAATCTGGGTGTTATATACAACGATATTGATTCTTTGGATAAAGGATTTGAATCGTATAAATCATCACAGATGCTATATAAAAAAATGGGTAGACAAGCTGATATGGCTAAAAGCTATTTAAATATGGCAAACATACTCAGTAAAAAAAATGAGTTTAAAAATGCAGAAAAGTACTATGATAGTTCATTCGTAATCTGTAAAAAATATAATCTAGGTTTCGGATTGATTCTTAATGAGATAAACAGGGGTGAATTGTATGGGAAAATGGGTAATCATCAGCAAGCTGTTCATCTTTTAAATTCAGGATTAGAGAAAGTGAAAAAACTCAATCTACTCGATATTGAAATAGAAATAGAACTCCTTTTAGTGAAATCTTATAAAGCATTGGGAAATACACATTTGGCTCTTACACATCTCGAAAATCATAACCTTTTGAAAAACAGCGCTTCTGGTAAAGAAATAAATAAACAGATTAACGAACTCCAAAAGAAATACAATAAGGTTGAACAAGAAGCAGAAATAGCTCAGTTAAATGCCGCTGTTCTTCTCGAAAAAGGCAAAATACGTTTGTTGATAATTTTTGCATTAAGTTTAAGTATTGTATTATTAATAATAAGTTTTAAATTGATTTTACGACAAAAAGATATTTTGTACATAAACAGACAAGTTAAAGTAGAACATGAAAAAGTCAGACTCAATCTTGAATTAAAGAATAAAGAACTTGTTACAAATGCCCTGCACTTGTCAAGTCTTACTGAATTTAGCAATAAGCTTGCTATTAATATTCAAGATATTATCATGCAAACAGAAACTATTGCTACTAAAAACTCACTTACTGAAATATTATATCAGATAAACAATGTAGTTCCTCAGGGAGCCTGGAAAAATTTTGAAATCCGATTTGAGCAAGTCCATGAGGTTTTTATTGAGATATTACTTAAACGTTACCCAGATCTTTCTCCTGCTGAAATTAAAATTTGCAGTTTTCTTCGTTTGAATCTGACTACTAAAGATATTGCCATCCTCACACATCGCAGTCAACGTACCATAGAAAATCAACGCAACAGCATCCGCAAAAAAATGAATCTATTGGCTGAATCCAACCTTGAAAGTTATTTGATTAAAATGAATTGAAATACAAGCAATCTCATTGAAGGCTTTATTTATAAGATTTTAAGAAAAACACAAAATAGAAATATCTTATAAATCAACTATTTACATCCATAGGTATTTTTTGAGTAGTGTTTTCACCTAAGTATTTACACTTAATAAATTGAATTGCTTTATAATATTGTTCCTTTGTATTCATAAAAATTAAATCCATAAACCATGAAAAACACTTTTGTATTTATTTTCTGTTTGCTTTTTGTAGCAACTATTTTTGCCCAAAGTGTGGGTATTAATACGGATGGTTCATCGCCTAATAGCAGTGCCATGCTCGATATAAAATCAACCACCAAAGGCTTGCTTCCACCAAGAATGACTGCTGCAAACCGCATGGCTATCCCAGTTCCTGCAGCTGGCTTAATGGTTTATCAAACCGATGCAACAGCCGGATATTACTATTTTAATGGAACCTCCTGGATTTATTTTTCAAACACCGGTGGTATTTTAGCTATCGTTAATGGCGGAACAGGTTCCTCAACCCAGAATTTTGTGGATTTAACAACAGTACAAATCGTTGCAGGCAATAAAACGTTTTCGGGCAACACAACTGTTGGCGGTACATTAACAGTTACAGGAGTAACTACTTTAAGTGCAGCACCCGTGCTGAATAGTACAACCGCTTCACAGGCATTGTTTACCGATGCATCCAAAAATGTAGTATCCAACCCAATTACAGGTACAGGCAATGTTGTAATGAGTACTTCACCCACCTTGGTTACGCCGATATTAGGCACCCCTGCATCCGGCCTTGCTACCAATCTGACTGGTTTACCATTAACAACAGGTGTAACTGGAATTTTGCCTATTTTAAATGGCGGAACAGGTTCTTCGACTCAAAATTTTGTGGATTTAACAACGGCACAAACAGTTGCCGGTAATAAAACTTTTTCGGGCAATACAGCTGTTGGCGGTACATTAGCAGTTACAGGCGTCACTACTTTAACTGCAGCACCCGTGCTGAGCAGTACAACTGCTTCTCAGGCATTGTTTACCGATGCATCCAAGAATGTAGTATCCAACCCAATAACAGGTACAGGCAATGTTGTAATGAGTACTTCACCCACCTTGGTTACGCCGATATTAGGCACCCCTGCATCCGGCCTTGCTACCAATCTGACTGGTTTACCATTAACAACAGGTGTAACTGGAATTTTGCCTATTTTAAATGGCGGAACAGGTTCTTCGACTCAAAATTTTGTGGATTTAACAACGGCACAAACAGTTGCCGGTAATAAAACTTTTTCGGGCAATACAGCTGTTGGCGGTACATTAGTAGTTACAGGCGTCACTACTTTAACTGCAGCACCCGTGCTGAGCAGTACCTCCGCTTCACAGGCTTTGTTTACAAATGCATCCAAAAATGTGGTATCTAATCCTATAACAGGAACAGGCAATGTTGTATTGAGTAATTCACCAATATTGACTACCCCTGACCTGGGAACACCATCTGCTTTGGTTGGAACTAATATTAGTGGTTTAGCAGCAAATTTAACTGCAGGCCATGTTACAACCAATGCCAATCTCACCGGAGATGTCACTTCTGTTGGGAATGCAGCAACAGTTGTTAAAATAAACGGTACTTCTTTGTCAGGGTTAGGAACTGGAATACTTAAAAATACAACTTCTACAGGTGTTCCTACTATTGCCGTTTCAGGTACAGATTATAGTTTAGTAAGAGAAGTAGCGAATGAATATACTGCAACAGATGCTCAAACGAGCTTTACGTTGACCCAAACGCCATCGGCAAACAGCAAGGTGAAAATGTATATCAATGGTATCAGAATTAGTAATACAGCCTATAGCAATACAGGGACAAGTTTTACATATATCCCTGCCAATAATGGGGCTTATGCCTTATCAGCCGGTGACAGAATTCAAATGGATTATTATTACTAAAACCCTTGTTATGATAAGAAAAATTCTTTTTATGTTGCTTTGTATATTTTTTACAAATCAAATCATTGCGCAAGGGATCACGAAACATGGTCAGCATACATCCTCTAGTTCAAATTATGTAGATAAAAATGGGAAACTGGGAAATGGTTCGCAGTTGACTTTAAATGGGAAATTGCTTGTAATTGCCAGCTTGACTACCACTGCGGCTACTTCTATTAGTTGCACTTCTGCAATATCAGGAGGCAATGTAAGTAGTGATGGAGGAGCCGGCATTACAGCTCGTGGTGTTTGCTGGAGTACCACCGCAACACCTACTACTTCCGACAGCAAAACATCTGATGGAGGAACAATCGGTTCTTTTAGCAGTAGTATAAGCTCACTTTCTCCAAATACCACATTTTATATCAGGGCTTATGCAACAAGCAGTGTGGGTACTTCTTATGGAACGCAGGAGAGTTTTACTACACTTGATCTTCCATCGGCTCCGGGAGAAGGAATGCATACAGCAACACAAATCCAGATTAGCTGGAACTGGAATACCGTTTCAGGTGCAGCAGGCTACAAATGGGGGACAACAAGCGTCTATGCAGATGCCACTGACATGGCAACTGCAACTACCTACAATGAAACCGGCTTAAGCTGCAATACAGCCTATACCAGGTATATATGGTCATACAATGTTTCTGAAGACTGTATTTCTGATGCTGTTACAATCACAAAAACAACGAGTAGTTGTGTTAATCCTCCTACATTAACGACTACCTCTTTTTCCCAGGTTTATTCCAATTCCTGCCTGAGCGGCGGTGAAGTTACAGATGATGGAGGAGCCACAGTTACTGCAAGAGGAGTATGTTGGAGTACAGCTGCTAATCCAACAAGGACTTACTCCCCTAACACGGCTGATGGATCAGGCTTAGGTGCCTATACCAGTACCATCACCGGATTATCCCCAAATACTACCTATCATGTTAGGGCCTATGCCACCAACAGTGCAGGAATCGGATACGGTTCAGATCTGACAGTTAAAACGATGAATGGTGTGACTTTCGATTATACCGGAGCACAACAAACCTGGGCAGTACCTGCAGGTGTGACTACGATGATCGTAGAGGTCTGGGGAGCTGCAGGAGGAGGTGGTTCTGCTTATGGTGGTAACGGTGGATATACAAAAGGGAGGCTTACAGTGACGGCAGGAACACAATATTACATTTATGTTGGAGAAAATCCCACAGCCCAGACAGGTGGATGGAACGGAGGAGGAACAGGCGGCTTGGGCGGAGATTATAGTTCAGGTACTCGCTACCCTGGCATGGGAGGAGGAGGAGCTTCTGACGTTCGGGTTGGCTCCAATGCATTGGCTTCCCGCATCCTTGTTGCAGGTGGTGGTGGTGGAAGAAATAATTTGGTAGACTGGTTGAGCATTGGAAGCGGAGGAGGAATCACCGGCGGAGATGCAGCTGATGGGAGTGGGGGTAGTTCTATGGATAACAAAGGAGGTAAAGGCGGTACACAGTTGGCCGGAGGAGCTGCAGGATCCACGCTAAGAAATGCAACAGCCGGATCACTCGGAATCGGTGGAAACGGATCGGGAGGATATTATAAAGCTATGGGCGGCGGCGGCGGCGGCGGTGGATACTACGGTGGTGGCGGTGGGTCAAGTGTTAGTGATATGTATTTAAGCAATACCGGCTGGGCCGGTGGTGGAGGCGGCGGATCTGCATTTATTGGCGTTTCATTTACCGAATCTGTCACTTTATCAAACAAAAGAGCAGGAAATGGATTGATTATCATCCACTATTAATCTAACAATAACTATTTCAGTGATTTATTAAAATCTAAACAAATGAAGAAAATACTTTTCATCCTTATAATCATATTTTGTGTTCTTGGCTTACATGCTCAGACCAACGAAAGAGTCATCAGCGAAAGTGGCACTTATTGGGTGGTAGATGGTGGTAGTTGCAGTTTTGCTTTTGCTGGTGCCGCCGCTACTGATTTTGCCATTTTAAACAACCTCACCATTAAACCTTCGGCCTCACTTACAATTGTCAGTGGCAGTAAAGTGAGCCTTACAGGTAGCCCGAATAACGCTGGAGGTGTGAGTGGTTTAATACTGGGTTCTGGCGCATCTCTCATCCACAATACCGTTGATTTACAGGCTACTGTACAAAGGGTGCTCAATCCGGGCTGGCATTTGTTTGGTTCACCGTTTAAGCAAAATACGGGAGCCTCTTTGGCCGGTCTGATACCTATTGGTGGAAATGTTCAACTAATGCCTTATACCAATGGCATCAATTGGGGAAGTACGGTTAGCTCGCCTTATTATTATTTCTTGCCTACGGTGGGCTATGCTGTTAAGCCAAGTGCTGCTGTTACTGCCACTTTAACTGGAAATTTGTATTACAGTCCTCTAGATTATACCATTCCATTGATTTACAATGGAACGGCAGCAGCCCAAAGCTGGAACCTGGTGGCCAATCCTTATACTTCTTACATCAACTGGAATTTATTGGGAAAAACCAATCTGAATACAAGTTTGTACTTATGGGACAATGCATTATACCCCTTGTACACGCCGGTATGCAATACTGCATATTTTAGGACTTATAACTCCTGCAACAATGTGGGTGTTCCTGCAGGAACAACGCCCTATATTGCCCCATTACAAGGCTTCTTTGTACGGGCAGTCTATAGCAATCCTAAAATCAGTTTTTTACCAACAGCCCGTTTGCATAGTTCAACTGTTTTTTACAAAGAATCTTCCAATACAGAAATCTTAGTCCGATTGAAAACAGTAACGGATAAGGGAGAAGATGAATTGGTGATTTGTAAAAATCAGGATGCAACAATTGGTTTTGAGCAATTTGACTCCGAAAAACTTTTTGCAGGCATGCCTGTTGAATTTTACTCACAATCAGCTACAGGCGAAAAACTGGTCATCAACAGTATCAATACAACCCTTACCACTATTCCGCTTGGGATCAATGGAAGTGCCGGCGCCAAAGGCAGGATTACCGCCTTTGGATTGGAAACTGCTGAACAGGTTTATTTGGAAGATAGGTTGAAAGGCAAATTTATCAGCTTGTCAGAAAACACAACGTATGATTTTGAATTCCCAATGGATCAGCTTATAGGTAGATTCTTTATCCGTTTCGGAGCTATCAATCCATCACCGATGACTTCTGATGTGAAAGTGTTTGTAAACGAGCATCAGCTTAATGTGATGGCCCAAACCGGCGAAGAATTGCAGCAGATAGAAATGTTTACATTTAGTGGCGCCAGGGTTTTCAATGCTGAAGTTGGTAAAACCAATGTGTTTAGCACTGACTTGAAACTTGCACCGGCTATATATCTAGTGAGGGTAAAAACTTCTTTGGCTACCCAGAATGTGAAAATTAGGCTTTAGGGATTTAGGCTATAGACTTTTAGGTAAAATCAGTAAATAGCATTAATATTGTTTGTAAATTAGAAGAGGCTGTTCAAAAAGGGCAGCCTCTTCTTTTAACAGCAAAGAATGATTCATTATTTTTGTTTTATTTTGTGCAATTGCAAAATTTTAAGAGTTTATTAATGAATTTATTATTCCAATTTTATGAATGGAAATAAATATTTTAGTTGCAAATAAGTAATATTTATAGCTCTGTAAGAGCTTACTGCTAATAGAAAAAAGACAAATTTATTTTTTTAAGCACCCTTAGATGCGTCCTGTTATACCAATTGTCAATTAGTTTAGATTAACAGTACGCTGCTATGCAGCTTAATTAATATTAATGTAATTCGTTTCTATTAACGTTACAGCCCTAAGGGCTTATCGTTATGTTTATTATTTTCGTTTTTTTATTACTGGTGAGCCTTACGGGTATATCATAGCGTTTATTGTTTCCTTTTCATGATTTTTGGAACAAAGTTCTTAAAAAATCATTTAAATTACTATTTGGCTTAAAATCAACTATTAAACAATAAAAATCATAAACCTTCCTTAAGTTTCTGATAATTCATTATTTTTGCAAAAATTTAAGAGATGGAGATTAAAATCGTCAATACATCCAAACACCCTTTGCCGGCCTATGAAACTCTGGCTTCGGCAGGTATGGACCTGAGAGCGGAGCTTGCACAAGCCCTTACCCTGAAGCCACTGGAAAGAGGCATAGTCCCCACCGGATTGTTTATCGAACTTCCTGTAGGGTATGAGGCTCAAATACGTCCCCGCAGCGGCATGGCTTTTAAACATGGTATTACCGTATTAAATTCACCCGGCACCATCGATGCTGATTACAGGGGTGAAATTAAAGTTATCATTGTCAACCTATCCAATGATGTATATACCATTAACGATGGCGAACGTATTGCACAGATGATTATTGCCCAGCACGCCAAAGCTGAATGGCTTCAGGTAGATTTACTTACCGAAACCATCAGGGGTGATGGCGGATTCGGACATACCGGAAAATAAAAAGGGTAAAATATACACTATAAAATATTAAAAAATGAAAATAATAATTCCAATGGCAGGTATGGGCAAAAGGATGCGCCCTCACACGCTCACCATCCCAAAACCTTTAATACCAGTAGCTGGCAAACCTATTGTACAACGCTTGGTTGAGGACATCGTTAAGATAAGCAAGGAAAAAGTGGATGAAATTGCCTTTATCATCGGCGATTTTGGGACAGAAGTAGAAGAAAGATTAATCGGCATAGCCGAAAAATTAGGTGCCAAAGCTAAAATCTATTATCAACTGGAACCTTTGGGTACGGCTCACGCTATCCTATGTGCCGAAGCATCCCTCGATGGAAAAGTTATTGTAGCATTTGCCGATACCTTGTTCAAATCCGATTTTACACTCGACGAAAATCAGGATGGCATCATCTGGGTTCACGAAGTAGACGATCCATCTTCTTTTGGTGTAGTGAAAACAGATGAAAATGAGTTTATCACCGACTTTATCGAAAAACCCGCCACGTTTATTTCAAATAAAGCCATTATTGGCATTTATTATTTCAAAGATGGGGCTTATTTAAAAAATGAATTACAATACCTGATTGATAACAACGTGATCAAAGGTAATGAATACCAGCTGACAGATGCTTTGCAAAACATGATGAAAAAGGGAAGCCGCTTTTCTGTTGGCAAAGTAAAAGAATGGTTAGATTGTGGCAACAAAGATGCAACCGTTATTACTAATCGCCGTCTGCTCGAAAATAGCAATGGTGACAAATTGGTTTCCGATACTGCAAAAATCATTAATTCTATTATCAACCACCCTTGTTATATTGGCGAAAATGCTGAAATTACCAGTTCCATTATTGGACCTTATGTTTCCATTGGAGAAAACTGCAAGGTCAGCCATTCTATAATAACCGACACCATTATTCAAACCAATACTAAAATTAAAAATGCAAACATCGATAATTCGATGATTGGTAATTATGTTGAATACAAAGGAGATATCAACGAACTAAGCATTGGCGATTTTACAACAATCAATTATAACATTTAGTCATACAACAAATAAGCTCAGCCATCGTTAAATAATGATTTAAATCTTGTAATCAATAAAAAACACAACTAAATCATTCGCGTAAGCAATTAACGATAACCAATAAATTACACAGCCTTCATCTATTTATAAATGAAAATACGTACTCTACTTTTTTTTAGCCTGCTAACGATGTTGTTTTTAGCAACGGCCTGCAAATCGTCTGACAATGGCAAAACACATCGCAAAACAAAAACAAAAGAGCTTTCCAATTCAGAACGTTTAATGATTGATGGTATTTTTATTGATGCCAACAAAGAACGCTTATTGGGCAATCTCCAAAATGCCTTGGACTTGTTTTCGGCAGTTATCAATAAAGACCCCGAAAACGCTGCTACTTTGTACGAGATCGCCCGCATTTACCGCGTTCAGAAAAAAACAACCGAATCGTTGATGTATGCAAAAAGAGCAGCTGACATTGATGGTGAAAATATCTGGTATCAATTGTTACTGACCGATTTATACAACAGCAACCAACAATTTGCCGAAGCTACTGCTGTTTGGGCGAACATTGTGAAACGAAACCCCGATAAAATTGATTATTATTACGACTGGGCAAATGCAAGTATTTACGAAAACAAATTAGAGCAAGCCCTTAAAATTTACAATCAGATTGAGAAAAAAATCGGCCTTACAGAAGATGTTTCTATGCAGAAGCAAAAGTTATACCTTAACATGGATAAATTTAGCAAAGCAGTCGACGAAATTGAAAAACTTTCGGCACAATCGCCCAACGATATTCGCTATTATGCCATGTTAGCTGAAATGCACATGAAAAAGAAGATGTACGATAAAGCAATTTACTATTATAATAAAATATTACAAAAAGAACCCAACGATAAATTCATACATATTTCGTTGGCTAGTTATTATCGCGAAATTGGGCAAAAAGAAAAGTCCTATCAGGAATTAAAATTAGGCGTAGGCAATCCAAATCTTGATATCGATACCAAAATTCAGATTTTACTTTCTTACTACTCCGTTACTCAAATTTACAACGAACTTAAACCTCAAGCTTTTGAATTATCGGAAATACTTGTTAAAACCCATCCCAACGATGCAAAAGCCTATTCTATCTACGCTGACTTTTTGTATCGAGATAAAAAATATCTAGAAGCAAGAGATGCTTTTCGTAAAGTAAATACCATTGATAGCAGCAAATATGCAATATGGGAAACGCTGCTGATAGTGGAATCTGAATTGAATGACTCCCTCGCCCTTATGAATGAAAGCACCAGAGCCATTGAACTTTTCCCTGAACAGCCTTTGCTTTATCTTTTTTTGGGGATTTCAAATATTCAGGCAAATAAAACAGAAGCCGCTATCAAAGCGCTGAAAACAGGGGTAGAATTAGTAGTGGATAATGACAAACTCAGCATTCAGTTTTATACCTATTTGGGTGATATTTATTACAAAAATAAAGATTATCAGAAAGCCTTTAATACCTTTGACAAAATTCTGAAATTAGATGCTGAGAATGTATACGTCTTGAACAATTATACTTATTATCTATCCTTACAAGCCGAGGAACTCGATAAAGCCGAATTAATGGGGCGGAAATTAAATGATTTAACACCCAATAATTCATCCTATCAGGATACCTATGCCTGGGTATTTTATAAATTAGGCAGGTATGAAGAAGCCAAAAAGTGGGTAATGAAAGCAATTGACAATGGCGGCTCAAAAAATGATATTATTTTAGAACATTACGGAGATATCCTTTACAAACTTGGCGATAAAGAAAATGCTTATCAAAACTGGCTTAAAGCTAAACTTATGGGCGATGGATCTGAATTTTTACAAAAAAAGTTAGCGGATAAAAAATTATATGAATAAGCAGTATTTTTACAAATATGGGCTGGTAATTGTAATATTATCACTGATTGTTGCATGTAAACCTGTCAAACAATTAAGTATTCAAAAAGAAACAACGCCTCCCATTGTTATTTCCAAAGATATCCCAACCGACAGCGTTTTCGAAAATATGAGCAAAAGTCAGTTTCGGTTCGATTGGCTTTCTGCCAGGTTTTCTGCTGATTACGAAATTGATGATAACTCTACTTCTTTTAGCGGACAAATCAGAATACGAAAAGACAGCTTAATTTGGATTTCAATATCTAAATTTTCAATTGAAATCGCCCGATTACTGATTACTCAGGATAGCGTACAATTCGTTAACTGGATGGATAATAATTACTTTAAAAGTGATTTTAATTACATCAATCGCTTTATCAACAATGCTGTCGACTTTGATATGCTTCAGGCTTTTTTTGTTGGCAACGATTTTAAATATTATGAAAACGATAAATTCAAAACTAATTTTGATGGGACGCAATACCATTTATCTACCGTAAACCGGCATAAATTAAAAAAATACATCCAAAACGAAAACGATAAATTAAAAATATTGGTTCAAAGTATCTTAATAGATCCACTTACCTTCAAAATCAACGAACTTACGGTAAAGGAAGTAAAAGCCAATAATAAGTTGAAAGCAAGCTACACCGACTACAAAAAGATCAATGCACAGTTGTTTCCGTGTAGTTTAAATGTGTTGATTTCTGCTGAAAAAGAGATTAAAATAAATATTAATTTCTCAAGGATCAGCATCAACGAGGTATTAAATTTTCCTTTTAAAATACCCCGAAATTACGAAAGATTGATACCAAAATAAAAAAAAACTGTATCTTTGAACGCTTTGAAAAACGACAACAATGAGCAAATGCTTTAAAAATACATGCTTCACTCTCGCTGTAAATCTTATTTATGGAGGTATGCTCCTTATTTTGTCGACGCAATTATCTTATGCTCAAATAGATAAAAACAAGCTTCAGGAAAACAAGAAAAAAATTGAAGAAGAAATTAAGTTTACCAATAATCTTTTAAACGAAACCAAAAAGAACAAACAAGCTTCACTTAATCAATTGGTTATATTAAAAAGCCAAATTGGGAAAAGAGAAGAATTGATTAGTAATATTAATCAGGAAATTACTGTAATTGTTGATGAGATATCTACTACTGAAAAAAGCGTAGATCAATTAAATCAGGAATTGGCTTCCTTAAAGGCGGAATATACCAGGATGATTATTGCAGCCAATCGTAACCGCAGCTCTTACAACGTATTGATGTTTATTTTTGCTTCCGAAGATTTTAACCAGGCTTACCAGCGGCTGAAATATTATCAGCAATATTCGGTTTATCGCAAAAAGCAAATTAAACTAATCCAACAGACTCAGGACAAACTTACCCATAAAAAGCAGGTGTTGGAAACTCAGCGTTCAACCCAAAAACAATTGCTTTCCAGTAACGAAAATGAAAAGACAAAACTTACCAAAGAACAAGTTGTAAAAAATCAAGCTGTTCAAAATTTGCAAAAAACAGAAAAGACATTGCTGAAAACGCTCCGCAAAAAAGAAGCGGAAGCTAAAAAGCTACAAAAAGATATTGAACGTATCATTGCCGAAGAAGTCAGAAAAGCACAAGAAGCTGCAATCGCAAGAGCAGAAGCAATGAAAAAGAAGGCTACAAAACCGGAAATTAAGAAAGATGTAAAAGTAAAAGAAATTGCCAAAGCAAAAATAGAAGAAGAAAAGTTTAAAAAATCAGCAGACATCATGTCGGCAACACCCGAAGAATTCGAACTTTCTGCTAGTTTTACGAATAACAAAGGACGATTACCCTGGCCAACCGAAAAAGGAATCGTTTCAAGTACCTTTGGAACACACTCCCACCCTGAATTACCGGGTATTATTATCAATAATGATGGTATTGACATTAGCTGCAATCGTGGTGCAAATGCAAGGTCTGTTTTTAACGGAGAAGTTACAGCCGTAATTTCCGGCCCCAATGGAAAACAAGTAGTTATTCTCCGACATGGTAATTACCTTACCGTTTATGCCAACCTTGAAAGCGTTTTTGTAAAAAGAGGCGACAAAATTACAACCAAACAACGTATAGGTACAATCTATACTGATAGTGAAGAGAATAAAACAATCCTCCAGTTTCAAATCAGAAAAGGAAATGCTAAAATGAATCCTTCTGAATGGATAGCCAGATAATTGTTCTTACCTATCTTTAATATTAATTCCTTTCTTGCAGCTTAATAATTTAGACTATGTCATTTTTGTATATAGCAGCCAGCTATTGTATCATTTCCCGAATCACAAATCAAGGATAGATATATTAAAACTAGTAGTTTACACTTATAAAAAATACATATTTACACCTAGTAGTTTCCTTTAATACACCTAGTATATTTCGTTGCAGTTGTTATAACTTTACAAATATTTTCAGGAAACATTTTTAGGTTCTTGGTGCTTTTTGAATTAAGGTAATAAAAGGACCTTCATTTTAAATAAGCCTTTATGAAAAAATTTTATTTTGTTTTTCTGCTTATCGCTTCGCTGTTATTGGGAACCTTCAATGGGTTTACGCAAGTAGGCTTGCAAAATATCAAAATTTGTGTAATTTCGGACATGCATTATTTTGATACTACGCTCTTAATCAATGATGGGATAGCATTTCAAATGTACCTTGCTCAGGACAGGAAGTTATTAAAGGAGAGCAATGCCATCATGCTATCTCTCTTCGATTCTATTGTTGCAGAACATCCTGATATTGTTCTGATGCCCGGTGATTTAACAAAAGATGGTGAAAACCTCTGTCATCAAAAAATTGCAGCCTTTTTGCTGAAATTAAAAAATTCGAATATCAAGGTTTTTATTGCTCCAGGTAACCATGATATCAATAATCCTGCTGCATTTTCTTTTGACGATGATACAGTGTTTGCTGTTCCAACCATTACGCCACTTCAGTTTAAGACCATTTATAACAACTATGGCTACTACCAGGCAATAAAGACAGATACAGCTTCTTTATCCTATTTGGCCGAACCTATTGCCGGTTTGCAAATTCTATCGATGGACGTTTGCCGGTACGATTCAAATTATGTAAATATGCAGCCAACAACAAGCGGTGGATTCAAGCCTCACGTTCTTCAATGGGCTAAGGACCGCTTACTTGAAGCCAAATTGAGCGGGAAAGTTGTATTAGCCCTGCAACACCATAATATGCTTGAACACTATATGGGTCAGAATGCAATCTTTCCGGAATATGTAATTGACGATTATGATACCATATCTACACAGTTAGCTGACCTTGGATTAAAGGTAATTTTTACAGGTCATTATCATGCACAGGATATCGTAAAAAAAACAACAGCCTTGGGTCATTCTATCTATGATGTTGAAACAGGATCTGCAATTACCTATCCATGTCCCTACCGTATCATGAATCTGACCACTGATACTATCCTTCATATTACTGGCAAACGTATTCAACATATCAATTACAATACTGGCAGCATGAGCTTTCAGCAATATGCATTGAACAATCTTCAGACTGGTTTACCCATGCAGGTGATTTATATGTTAATGTCGCCACCCTACAATGTAGATTCAGCAACAGCCTATGCCATAGAACCTGCCATAACAGAATCTTTTATAGCACACTTTGGCGGGAACGAAGGTACACCTTCAGCTCAGACTCAGGCTACAATTGCAATGCTTCAACAGTCGCCCTATGCTTTTATAGGCTATATTCTCGAAGGAATCTGGGACGATCCTGAACCAGATGACTGGACGGTTAATATTGATTTGAATAGTGCTGCCTCATTGGGTATTGCCGAGCAGCTGAATGTAAATAATATTATTTTGTTTCCTAATCCTTCCAAAGGTATATTTAATATAATACTTCCCGATATTAAAGATAAGTTAGATGTAAAAGTATTTGATATCAATGGAAGGCTTGTTTACGAAAAAGAATGTTCAGGGAAGCAGTGTATTGGAATTGATATTTCAGATCATTCAGCAGGTCAATATATTATTCAGCTGGAATTCAACCATACAAATATGTTCAAGAAAATTATACTTCGTTAATAGGCCTAAATGTTGATTACTTCATGAGATTTGGCTGTAAATTTTTGAATTTAGCTTAAGTCTAATTTGTCGGAAATAAGCCTGACAGTTTTCTAAAACTTGTCAGGCTTTTTATATCAACCACTATCATTTTTACTTCATTGAAAATAACTCAAACGGAAGGATATTCGACCCTGACATGGTAAATACTTGACAGTTTCTTTTTAAGTATGTTTTTAATTTTGTCGATATCACGAAAAGTAATGGCTGAGTTAACAAATTGATTTGAATTAACTTGTTCATTGATAATCTTTTCTACCAGATCATTGATATTTTGTTCATCAGGAAGTTTTATACTTCTTGAAGCAGCTTCTACCGAATCTACTATCATCAATACAGCCGTTTCTTTCGAAAAAGGAATGGGTCCTTTGTAGGTGTATTTAGCTTCATCTATGATTTCATCGGGGTAATCAAGTTTAAATTTTTGATAAAAGAAGGCCGTTTTACGTGTTCCATGATGGGTTCTGATAAAGTCTATCAGTTGTTCGGGTATATTGTTTCTTCTGGCTATTTGTATTCCTTTGCTCACATGGCTGATAATAATTTCGGCACTTTCATCGTAGGATAATTCGGTATGCGGGTTCAATGCCGTATTCTGATTTTCAATAAAAAACATAGGCATTTCCATCTTGCCTAAATCGTGATACAATGCGCCAGCTCTTGCCAACAATGCATTTCCCCCTATTTCAAAAATCACCTCTTCTACTAAATTAGCAACCTGCATTGAATGCTGGAATGTACCCGGTGTTTTGCTTGCCATTTCGCGCAATAGCTTTGAATTGGTATTGGATAATTCCATGAGGGAAACATCTGTAACATAACCAAAAAGTTTTTCAAAGACAAAAATCAAAGGATAGGAAAAGAGCGTAAGCAAAGCACTTCCGGCAAACATCACAAAAACCTTAAAAGATGCTTGTGTAAAATTTCCGTCTTGTATAAGTATAAGCCCGATATAAATTAAAGAATACGTGATGAATATAAAAAACGAAGTCCTGAAAAACTGAGCTCTTTTTTCGAGATTGACCACACTGATTATCGTAATAATTCCTGCTATCATTTGAATAAAAACAAAATCAAAGCTATTGGGTGCCAGAAAACCAATGATGATGATAGTTACCAAATGTACAAATAATGCCAAACGGCTATCAAAAAATACCCTGACAATGATAGGACCCAAACATAAAGGCAGCAAATAAATATATCCGGCATCAGTTTTAATCGTAATACTTGTAATTAAAACCATTATAAAAATCAGCAATAAAAGAAATAAGTTTTTCTTGTTATCAGCCAGAATTTCCTTTTGAAATGCATTTAAATATAAAATCAACACGACTATCGAAATGGAAAGTAAGAGGATTTGACCTAATATAATAGAAAAATATTTTGTTGAGGAGCCTAATTGAATTTCATATTCATTCTTAAGCGATTCCAGCACCTGGTATTTGTCGTTGGTTATCAATTCTCCTTTCGAAATAATTCTTTGTCCGTTTTCGACCATGCCTTTTGAAGGGGAAACGTTGGAGATGAGATTTTGTTTTTCTTTTAAGGTTGTATGCTGATCATATTTAACATTCTGAAACAATGCATTTTCAATTATTTCTGTAAAAAAGACAGCATCTTTTAAATTAAGTTTATTTACTTCATTTCTAATGTATTTATCAGCTGAGCCAATGGTATAAAACTTTGAAATTTCAGTTTCTTCAGCTATATTATTTTTAAGCAGTATGATGCCGAATCCTGCTTGTTTGTTTTCAATTTCCGGGATGAGTTCTATAATACCAGCATTGATTATTGAATCGTAAATATTTATTAAGAAGGAAGTTACTTTTTCTTTTTTATTATTATTTGCCAGTTTATATTTTTCATCCCATTTATTACTGAGTTGGATTTTAAATTCATCTTTTTTCTGAAGACTCAGGGCTCCATCTTTTTTAAAATAAAGCTTTACATTGGCAAGCAAACTTGCTTTCTCTGAGTTTATTTCTTCTTCTGATTTATTGATGGCAAAGTCGAATGGTGCAATCAAATCGTCGTGCATCCAATATTTCCCTTTTCGAAAATCGTATTTGAAAGTCCCTTCGCGAGGAAATAGCGATACCAACAAGAAAATACTTGCTACAAATAGAAATATTTTGTAAATATTCGCATAATGATTTCTGATTTTCCAACTCATTTTACCCATAATTGCCATGATTTTTCCTGAACGAAATTATGAAAATAATATGAATGAGTGTTGAATTTTTAGCGTTTTATTTTGCCAAGAGGAAAATACAAAAAGTTTATTCGATGCCTGATACTAGGATTTGCTGCGTATAACTGATGATATCGGGGAAAAACAAACTGAATTCAGTTTCGTAAGCGGTGTAATCTTTTTTTAAGTCAAAGATTGCATTTTCCATACCCGAAACAAAACTTGCTCTGCGCGACATCCCATTAAAAACTCGCTGCAAATCAGTTAAATTGGCATAACCTTCCAACCAGTTTTGTATCACCATAAATGGCAGCATTCTTTTACTTTTAGGAGGGAGAATGCCATAATTACGGATTAGAATTTTATAAGCAGTATGTACTGTTTGCGATAAAGGAATTGCAGAATATTTGTGAAAGTTTTTTGCCAAAAAATGGTCATAAAAAATATCCGCAATTACACAAGCATATTTTTTATACACAGGCTCAAGTCTGGATACGCTGGTTTTAAATACGATGTGACGATCTGTATAGCTATCAATTATGCGGTGAAGCTTAATCCCTTTTAGTATATCATTGCTAAAATCATCAATTTGTTTGCCTTTTACAGCATCAGCTATCAGATTGCCAAGTATCAGTTGCTCATTATTTCCTGATAAATAAACATGTGCAAGAAAGTTCATGTATAAAAAATATAGTTTGAAATGCGAAGCTGTAGGTCGTAAGAAAGTGGGAAATTTAAACTCCCAGCTTCTGTGTTTTTATAGTAATCTAACATTTCATCATTAAAAATGATTGATAAATTTGTAATTTTGCCAATCACAATAAATACTGATTATGAATTTTCTCAAATTGATTCGCTGGCAAAACCTTGTCATCATTGTACTTACACAATATTTTGTCAGATATTTTATAATTAATCCTTTTTATAATTTGCAAAAAATATCCTTGCAAATGAACGATCAGGATTTCTTCTTGCTGGTTTTTTCCATAATATTGCTTGCAGCAGGGGGATATATTATCAACGATATTTTTGATACTCAGATAGATGCCATTAACAAACCTGAAAAAAGTATAATCAACAACTCAATATCTGAAAAAAATGCCTATCTGATTTATTACATCCTTAATTCAATTGCTGCATTGATTGGTATTTATTTAGGCATTAAAGTCGGCTCATTGAGTCTTGGTCTTTCTTTTATAGTAGGTATTGCAATTTTTTATTTTTATTCGCTAAAATACAAAAGATTATTCTTATGGGGAAATTTTGTCGTTGCTTTTTTATCGGCTTTTTTATTAATTATTGTCTGGTTATTTGAGTTTTTTGCCATCAGAAAGAACGGAATCGTTTTTACCGAAGGAATGCAGGTATATTGGACCATTACCTATTTTATATTGGCTTACGCTTTTTTTGCCTTTATAATCACACTTATCCGTGAATTTGTGAAAGATATCGAAGATTTGGAAGGTGATGCTAAATGGGGCTGTACAACATTGCCAGTGGTTGTGGGTGTTGAAACAACAAAAAAAATTGCTGTAGGATTATCTGTTTTTGCTATTTTGTTGATTGCTTTCTTTCAAATGAAGTTAAAGGCATGGAATTTGGGTTATTTTGCGGGAATATTGATGATGGCTGTTCAGTTTCCTTTTGCTTTTTTGTGTGTTAAAATATGGAATGCCAAAGAAAAAGCAGATTTTCATTTTGCAAGCAATCTTTCTAAAATTATCATGGTTTTTGGCATATTGACTATGTTTGCCGTTTATTTCAGTTTACAATCATGATAAGTTTTGATCATTACGAAATAATTCTAGCCTCTCAATCACCTCGTCGTCAACAATTATTGAAAGACATGGGTTTCAATTTCAGTGTAATTGTTACTGATGCTGATGAAAGCTATCCTCAAGATCTTTCGGTGCTGGAAATCCCTGTTTTTCTGGCCGAAATGAAGGCCAATGCCATAGCATACGAATTAAAAGAAAAGACGTTGATAATAGCTGCCGATACGATAGTAGCTATTGACAACAAAGTGCTTGGCAAGCCTAAAGATGCTGAAGATGCTTTCAGTATTTTGCGGCAGATTTCTGGAAGGATGCACAAAGTGGTTACAGGAGTTTGTTTAAAGACAATGTTGAAACAAAAATCTTTTTTTGCCGAAAGCAATGTGTATTTCAGACATTTAAGTGATGAAGAAATCAACTATTACATTACCAATTATCAACCTTTCGACAAGGCAGGGGCTTATGGTGTACAGGAATGGATTGGTTATGTGGGGATTGAACACATTGAGGGTTCCTATTTTAATGTAATGGGCTTACCCACTCAAATGCTTTATAAAGAGTTGATCAATTTTTAAACCTTTTTTAATTTTATTTTCTCCAGATAAAATTTACTTTCAGGACCTTCGTTGAAAAGCAAATCGATAATGCTTACATTGGGTATGAATCCATACTTTTGTTCAAATACTTGATAATAATGCGGAAAAATAACATCCTCTTCAACTGATTTTGGATGTATGCTGCATCTTTTATCGTTCCCTGAATTGTTGAGCTTTAAAAATTCTTCTGAAAAATTAATAGTTTTAGAAATACCTAATTTTTTTAATAGAAGGCTCAGCAATGCTGAGTTATAATCAATGAGTCGATCGTAAGATTGCGTATAGAATTTCTCTAGTTCATCACGATAATAAAGGAAAAAGGGCGATTTATTATAGGCAGACTCAATGGCCCGCCAATGATTCGATTGCCAATTACTTAAATATGATATCCTGATATCTTTGCTAAAAGTGTGATTGCCATTTATTTTGTTTACAGGAATACTTAAATTTAATAAGCCATTGGCTGTTATAATTTTACAACGATTCCGATAACTTTGCTTACAATAATGCTCATGGATTTCTATTTTGATAGCATCAGACTGTACTAAAGTAGCAAAATATTCAATAGGTGGAAGATAAGCAGTGGATAGTAATATTTCGTTCATTCATTTTAATTTTCAGATGCAAAAGTACAAATCAATTGAAATACAAAAAACTTAATCTGAATATATTGTCAAAATCATTAATTTTGTAAAGTATTTAAAAAATTATAATCTTATTTCCAATGATTGATTTATTTCCTTTGAATGCCATTTCACCTGTTGACGGCAGGTATCATAGTCAATGCAAAGCACTTGCTGCCTATTATTCCGAGAAATCCCTGATTCGCTATCGAGTGTTGGTTGAAATTGAATATTTTATAGCTTTGTGCGAATTACCCCTGCCTCAGTTAAGCAAGTTTGATAAAAATCTCTTTATGGATCTGAGAAAAATTTACATCGATTTTTCAGAAATGGATGCATTGGCCGTAAAAGAAATTGAAAAAACGACCAACCACGATGTGAAAGCCGTTGAATATTTTATCAAACAAAAATTTGATGCATTACAACTTCAACAATACAAGGAATTTATTCATTTCGGACTTACTTCACAAGACATCAACAATTGTGCTCTACCTCTTTCAATCAAAGAAGCCAATGAAAACGTTTTGTTCCCGGCTATCAGCGATATTATTTCCATATTAAAAATCAGATCCACAGAATGGAAATCAGTTCCCATGCTGGCTCGTACACATGGGCAGCCTGCATCACCAACGATACTTGGAAAAGAAATATATGTGTTTGTAGAAAGGCTCGAATTTCAGGTAAATTTATTAAAGACCATCCCATATTCAGCTAAATTCGGAGGTGCAACCGGAAACTTCAATGCACATCATGTTGCGTATCCTGATATAGATTGGGTGAAGTTCGGGAATCAATTTGTAAATGAAAGATTGGGATTACATCGCTCACAAACTACCACGCAAATAGAACATTACGATAATCTGGCTGCACTTTTCGATAACCTGAAACGTATCAATACCATTTGCATCGACCTTTGCAGGGATGTATGGACCTATATTTCAATGGATTATTTCAAACAGCAATTAAAAGCCGGAGAAGTAGGTTCGTCGGCCATGCCACATAAAGTAAACCCTATCGACTTCGAAAATGCAGAAGGAAACCTGGGATTTGCCAATGCCATTTTTGAACATTTATCAGCTAAACTTCCCATTTCGCGTTTACAACGCGATTTAACCGATTCTACTGTAAGCCGCAATATTGGAGTACCCATGGCTCATACCTTAATTGCGTTGAACGCTCTCAAAAAAGGCCTGAATAAATTAATATTAAACGAAAAGAGCCTTGATAACGACCTTGAAAATAACTGGGCTGTGGTTGCTGAAGCTATACAAACAGTTTTAAGAAGAGAAGCTTATCCAAATCCTTACGAAGCCTTGAAATCATTAACCAGGGTGAATGAAAAAATCACGCAATCAACTATTGTAAACTTTATAAACAAACTTGATATTTCTGATGCATTAAAAACTGAACTCAAGAAAATTACACCTCAAAACTATATAGGAATTACGAATTATGAATTATGAATGGTGAATGCTTAATTATTGGATTATTTTTCAATAGTTAATACAGCCGGACTTCCCTGCCTATGCAAAAAGCAAGCAACCAATTATCCAATTAACCAATAACCTATAACTATTAACGGATGTTCAAACTAAATTTCATATACAAATACCTGACAAACTATATTTTCGGAATTGCTTTTAGCATTTTGTTGAGTTTGCTAGCGGTTGTATTGACGGTTTTTACATTTTCAATGATTATCCCTTTTTTAGGATTATTGTTCAACAAAATTCAAATTGTGGGTACGGCTCTCCCCTTTTCTTTTACAGTTGAAGCTATTAAAAATAATTTTTATTTCCTTATCTCCGAAATCATAAGAACTGAGGGCAAGCAAAACGCTCTATTATTTCTAACTCTTGGTGCGGTAGCCTTGTATTTCTTTAAAAACTTATTTACATACGCTGCAGCTTATTTCCTAGCACCCGTTCGTAACGGCGTTTTGAAGAAAATACGCAATGATATTTATCTTAAATTGCTGATTCTTCCATTGAGTTTTTACAGGTTCAATAAAAAAGGAGACATCATTTCGAGGGCTACCAATGATGTACAGGAATTGGATGAGTCCATTATGAAACCTTTACAGGCTCTTTTTGTACAGGCTCTTACAATTGCATTTTATTTGGCTACATTATTCATTATCAATTATAAACTTACAGTCTTTGCCTTGGTTTTATTGCCAATTGGTGCATTTGTAATTAGCAGAATTTCAAAAAAATTAAAAAAAACAGCAAGCAAACTGCAGATCAAACAAGGATTTATCTTATCATTGATCGAAGAATCCATCTCAGGTTTAAGGGTTATTAAAGGTTTTAATGCCATAGATTTCTCAAACGAAAGATTCAGGAAAAGCAACGATGGTTTTACCCGTATCAAGAACATTATTTACCGCAGGACAGATCTGGCTTCGCCTTTAAGCGAGTTTTTAGGAACGGTAATTGTAATGATTATCTTATTGTATGGTGGTTCCATGATACTCAGCAAAGACTCTTCTTTAAATGCAGAATCATTTATTTTGTACCTGCTGTTGTTTGGTATGATTATCAATCCTGCCAAAAATTTAACGACCGCCTTCTACTTTATACAAAAAGGAAAAGCAAGTATCGAAAGAATTAAATTTATACTGGATGCCGATGAAGTGATAGAAGAAAAAGTAAACGCACAACGCATCCATAATTTTACAAAAAGTATTAGTTTTAATGAGGTTAGCTTTGCGTATGATGTTGATAAGATTGTACTCAACGCTATCAATCTTGAAATTGAGAGAGGAAAATCAATTGCCATTGTTGGGCCTTCGGGTGCAGGGAAAACGACTCTGGTAGATTTAATTCCAAGGTTTTATGATTGTACGGCTGGTGAACTACTGATAGACGGAATTTCAATAAAAGAACTTGCAATAGATGATGTTAGAAAACTAACAGGTATTGTTTCTCAGGATACCATTTTGTTTAATGATAGCGTTTATAACAATATTGCTTTTGGAAATGAAAATATAGGCAAAGATAAGGTAATAGAAGCTGCTAAAATTGCCAATGCCCACGACTTTATTTTGCAAATGGAATTCGGATATGATACCGTGATTGGTGACAGAGGGAGTTTGCTTTCGGGAGGTCAACGCCAGCGAATCAATATTGCCAGGGCTGTATTAAAAAACCCTCCCATCTTAATCCTTGACGAAGCTACTTCTGCCCTGGACATGGAATCGGAAAGGCTGGTGCAGGATGCTCTTGAAAAAATCATGAAAGGACGAACTACCATCGCCATCGCCCATCGTCTTTCTACCATTTACAATATGGACGAAATAATTGTACTCGACAAGGGAAAAATAGTGGAAAGAGGCAACCATAACAGTTTAATTGTTCAGGATGGCTTGTACAAGAAACTTCATGATATGCAATCGTTTAAATAGATTTTTTACTTAGCAAACACTAAATAAACTTATAAAGCATTTGAATTATGAAATCTGCACCTTCAAAAAATATACTCAACATTATTGTGATAGCTGCTGCCTTAGGTTATTTTGTAGATATTTACGATTTAATTTTATTTGGGGTTGTTAAAAATCCAAGCTTGATCGATCTGGGTATAACCAACAAAGATGCTTTATTTTCGCAGGGCAATTTTTTACTGAGCATGCAAATGGCTGGCATGCTGATAGGGGGTATAGTTTGGGGCATTTTAAGTGATAAAAAAGGGCGGATGTCGATATTATTTCTTACCATTTTCTTATATTCAATCGCAAATATTGCCAATGGTTTTGCACAGAATATCTCACAGTATGCTGTATTGCGGTTTATTGCCGGATTTGGTCTTTCGGGCGAACTGGGTATTGGCATCACAATGGTATCAGAAGTAATGACGAAAGAATCGAGAGGACTGGGAGCCAGCATTGTTTCGGGTATTGGTATTGCTGGTTCTGCGTTGGCTTTTTTAGTTGCCGAAAAATTTAACTGGCGTGTAGCCTTCTGGACAGGCGGTGGATTGGGTTTGATATTATTGTTTCTGAGAATTGCCGTTTACGAATCGGGTATGTACGAAAAAACGAAAAGTATTAAAGTCAGTAAAGGTAATTTCTTAAGCTTATTTTCTAATATCAGGCGTTTTAAAAAGTTTATCTTTCTTATTTTATTAGCTGTCCCAACATGGTATACAGTTAGTGTGCTTGCTATCAATGCTCCTTCTATAGCTCAGGATGCACTTCATATTACCGGCCCCGTCAAAGGTTCAACATCTATCATGTTGCATTATATCGGAGCGGCCATTGGAAGTTTTTTATTCGGCTATCTTTCGCTGAAACTTAAATCACGTAAAAAACCTATTATTATTGGCATTCTTTTTATTGCTGTCTTTGCAATAGTTTACTTTTCATTAAGAGGGGCAAGTCCTGAAGTGTTCTATGGTATATTGTTATTGTTAGGCATACCAATGGGAGGCCTCTGGAATGTATTTATGATAACTGCATCCGAGCAGTTCGGCACCAACCTCAGGGCCACGGTTACTACTTCTGCACCTAATTTTGTGAGAGGTGCAACTATATTAATCACCTTCCTTTTAGGCGTTTTGACTCCAATTTATGGATTGTGGTATGCAGGTGTAATTATTGGCTTGCTTTTTACAAGCCTTGCCCTCATTTCAGTTTTCTTTATAGAAGAAACCTATGGAAAAGAGCTGGATTATATTGAGGAATAAAAATAGTAAAAATTGATAATTATAGAATTTTATAATTTTTATACTCCCCTATTCTATAACCGCTCAACCTTTCAACAAATAATTTGAAACGATCTTTCAGGTTGTAATTTTTATACGATAAATCAAAATCGAATTTCCAGTTTGATTTATCAAGTCTTTCCTTCATTACTTCTGGATGGGTTGCTGTAAATAAAGTCAGGGAATTAATTGATGAATAATCAAATGCTTCAAGTTTTGGAATATTTTTTTCAACCCAATTATCGTCGTGCCAGAGTTTGTGAAAGTTCTCTTGCTTTTGTTGCATAATTTCAGGCTTTTTCACCCAGCCATAATGAAATATAAAAGCATTAATCTGTTTTACGTTCAGTACTTTGTTATTGTTTTTCCGAAAGCCTTGGGCATCTTTATAGGAATAAATATGCTGAGATGGCCTGATTATCCTAATTTCTTTACGGTACCAGTTGGGTGCATCAGCCACATAATCGTAGCTGCCGTAAAAATGACGATAGTTAAACAATAGCCCATCCACGTTTGGATTGTCTTTCCATTGCAACAGGACCTTTTTAATTTCATCCAGGTATTGCTCATGCACTACCTCATCACCCTGAATATAAAAGGCCCAATCGCTATCGGGACTAATAGCACGTAAGGCTTTATCCGTTTCCTTGGCAAGTACCTGACCGCCTTCCCTTAAACTATCGTCCCAAACAGTTTCGATAATTTTAATTTTATCGGAAGCTATACTTTTGATTAACTCCAGGGTGGCATCTTCTGACTTACCCACGGCAACAACAAACTCATCGCAAATAGGTAAGATAGAAGTTATAGCCTCCACGATAGGATAATCGTATTTGATGGCATTTCTGACAAAACTAAAACCTGCAACTTTCACTATGATGAAATATTTTAATGAAACCTGACAGGGTTTTAAAGCCTATCAGGCTAATATCAATTAATTATCTATTAATATGATTTTGCAAAAACCACCCTTTGTGTTGAAGGTTTGCCCGAAAAAACACATTTTCCGTTTTCCTGAGGATTGTTCAGCGGAATGGTACGTATAGTAGCTTTGGTTTCTTCTTTAATTTTCAGTTCGGTTTCGGTAGTTCCATCCCAATGAGCCAAAACGAATCCACCTTTGTTTTCAATGGCATCTTTAAATTCATCCCAGCTATCTACTTTATAAGTTGACATATCTCTGAAATTCAATGCTTTTTGATACAAATTATGTTGAATGGCTTCCAGTAAATGTTCTACTTT
>CAZCBG010000023.1:26888-28607 GCA_964496885.1 uncultured Bacteroides sp.
GAAACGCCCCAGGAAGTTGCCCACACATATTCCTGTTTATTTTCTTTGCTTACAAATTTAACATCAAAAGCTTTCGCAAAATTTTGTCCCAAAAAATGAGAAGTACCTGCTTGCAAAGCTTTGCCGTCCTGCATCAACGCTTCAATACAAAAAGTTTCGATGGCTCCTGCAAAACGTTCATTGGCAGTTTTAATCCCTTTGAGCACAGGAACAGCCATAAAATTTTCTGCAAAATTTGCATACACATCCAGCATCTGTCGGGTTTCTACCAATGCTTCTTCTTGTGTTGCATGAGCAGTATGACCTTCCTGCCATAGAAATTCTGTAGTCCTTAAAAACAAACGGGTACGCATTTCCCATCTTACAACATTTGCCCATTGATTAACCAATATAGGTAAGTCTCTATAAGATTGTATCCAATTTCGATAGGTATCCCAGATGATCGTTTCTGAAGTAGGACGAACGATGAGTTCTTCGTCCAGTTTAGCGGTTTCATCCACCACTATCTTTCCGTTTTCGTCTGTTTTTAAACGGTAATGTGTAACCACGGCACATTCTTTGGCAAAGCCTTCCACGTGACTGGCTTCTTTGGTGAAGAATGATTTTGGGATGAACAAGGGGAAATAAGCATTCTGATGACCGGTATCTTTAAACATTTTGTCTAAAGCGGCTTGCATCTTTTCCCAAATTGCATAGCCATAAGGTTTGATAACCATACAGCCCCTAACTGCTGAATTTTCAGCCAAATCTGCTTTTATTACCAATTCATTGTACCATTGCGAATAATTATCTGCTCTTTTTGTGAAATCTTTTGCCATTTGTTTTACTTTGGTATAAAATTTGTTCTGTTTTAAGAAATTTTATCATTGATTGATAGATGGCAAAATTAAAAAATATAAACATAAGATTCACAATAATTAAAATAATAAAACACAGGGAGGACCTAATCATGAAAACCCTAATAAAATTTGCAGTAATTCCAATGTTGTTGTTGTCAGCTTGTAGTTCTTCAAATCAGTTGTCATCAGCTTACGATGATGATGGTATTTATACTTCAAAAAAAGAAAAACCATTAGTTGCTCAAACACCAACAGTTGCTGAAAAAGAAAAAACTCAAATTACTGAAAAAAAACCGGTTACTTATAATGAGGTAACTCCAAAATCATACAATGCAAATGAGGAAGCCGTCGATAAATCGCAAATGAGCTATGATAAATACAAGCAAAGTCAAGTCGATAACGCTAAGCCTGTTGTAGAAAATAACACTGCAACCCAAACCGAAGCTTTAAATACACAGGAAAACCAGAACTATTCCAACTATGATGCTGATGATTATTATGATTATGGCTATTCTTCCCGTTTAAGGAGATTTCATAACCCTTGTCATTTTTCAGGCTATTACGATGATTATTACACCAATATGTATTGGTACAATCACGATCCTTTTTATTATGGAACCAGTATTTATATGGGTTACAACTGGTTTGGTCCAGACTATTCTTATTACAATCCTTACTATTATAATAATTGGGGTTGGAACTTTGGATTTGGACTTGGCCTGGGTTGGGGTTATTACGGCATGGGCTATTACGGATGGAATACACCCTATTGGGGTGGTGGTTACTATGGATATGGTGGTTATGGACATGGTCATGGGCATGGTTTCAATAACGATAACTGGGCTTCAAACCATCGCAATTCTGCTGCCAGCTATTTTGG
>CAZCBG010000023.1:28707-38246 GCA_964496885.1 uncultured Bacteroides sp.
GCTCCAACTAATCAAAACAATCCCAATACACGTATAAATAATTATCAAAGATACAGTCGCTCGAATCAGGAAAAACAAATTGACAAAGCTCCAACAACAACTCCCAATACTTACAATTACCGAGACCCAAAATCTTATAATTCACCTAGTTATTCACAACCCCGTTCTAGCCAGGAATTTGAAAGCCCGAAATACAAAAGCGAAAGAAATTACAGCACACAACCAACTCAAACACAGCCTTCAAATATTCAGGAAACCCCTAGATCGAATACAAATAGAAACTATTCTCAACCAGCAACTAATCAAAACAGGAATTATTCGCCTCCAACAAACAATGAAAACAGGAACTATACACCTCCTGCAAATATTGAGAGAAAGAGTCAACCTTCAAACAATAATTCCAACTACAGTGCGCCTGCTAGTCGTTCAAACAATTCGACTCCATCTAATTCAGGAGGCAACAACTCAAGATCTGGCGGAAACAATTCTGGTTCAGGAAAGCAACAAAGGAGATAAATGGTGTTATCTCTAAATAATACATGGGAAATAATAAAAACATAAAAAACTTTAAATTTTATCAAAATGAAAAAGATTGTTATCACAATGTTTATTGCAATAGCAAGTATTTCAACTACTTTTGCTCAAAACGAAATTGACGCACTTAGATATTCACAGGTATTTTATGGAGGAACTGCCAGATCAACAGCCATGGGAGGCGCTTTCGGAGCCTTAGGCGCCGATTTTTCATCATTAAGCCAAAATCCTGCCGGTATTGGTTTGTACAAGATTTCTGAATTTACAATTACACCTTCCTTTTATATTGGCAAAACAGCGTCAAAATTTACAGATTATCCTCAAAGAGACGATTATAAATACAATATCAACATAGGAAATATTGGATTTGTATATACTTTTTTCAAAAAAGGCAATTATGCTCAGGCTACTGGTTTTAAATCAGCTCAGTTTGGTTTTGGCATCAATCGTTTGAACAATTTCAACAACAGAATGATAATGGAAGGATTTAATGCTACAAGTTCCATGATGAACCAATTTGTGAGCAAAGCTAGTGGTAAGACTTCAGATAACTTAGACAACTTTGATACACGTTTAGCTTACGATGCCTGGCTTATCAATCCAAAAACATCAGATTCTACCCATTATACTTCCATTGTAAATGGTGGTGAAACACAAAGAAAAATAGTATCTACAAGTGGTTCAATAAATGAAGTTGTGATGTCACTGGGCGGAAATTATAACGATAAATTATACATTGGTGCTACCTTAGGATTCCCTTTTATCCACTATTCAGAACAATCAACCTATAAGGAAATTGACAGCAAAGACACCATCAATAACTTTAATTCTTTTACCGTCACTGATGATTTAAAAACAACCGGAGCTGGTATTAATTTAAAATTTGGATTGATTTACCGTCCCATCGATATGATCAGAATTGGTCTTGCCTTCCATTCACCAACCTATTTTTACTCGATGCAAGACGAATACAGTCGTAGAATTGAATCTGATTTGACACAAGGAAAATACACATTTGATTCTCCCAAAGGTAGTTATGATTACGAACTAACCACTCCTCCCAGCTTGATAGGCAGTCTGGCTTTTGTATTAGGTGAACATGGTTTAATCAGTGCCGATTATGAATATATCGATTTTACGGTAGCCCGTTTAAGAGCCAAGGATGATGCAGCTTTTTACAACCAAAACGATGCTATTCAGGCGAAATACAGGGCTACTTCCAATATTAGAATTGGCACAGAATGGCGATTAAACCAATTGGCTTTCAGAGCCGGTTATGCTTTGTACGACAGCCCTTTTAGGACAGGAGTGAACGATGCCAAACGCAGCATTTTATCATTTGGACTTGGATTTAGAGAAAAACAGTTTTTTATTGATGTAGCCTATGCTTACACCAAACAAAGCGAAGATTATTATTTCTATGACCCAGCTGTTATCAAGTTGAGTCCTGTTAAAAATGACATGACGGGTAGTAATATCATGTTGACGATTGGATTCAAGTACTAGGATAAGTTATTGGTTTATTGGGTTATTAGGTTATTGAGTAATAGCGTAATTGGGGCCAATTTTAAGATTATTTTCTCAACTCAAAGTTTTTCCCTAAGTAGACTTTTCGGACATGTTCGTCTTCGGCCAATTCCTGAGATGTGCCTGATTTTAAAATCGAGCCTTCAAACAAGAGATAAGCTCTGTCGGTTATATTTAGTGTTTCATGTACATTGTGGTCGGTAATCAATACGCCAATATTTTTTTCTTTTAATTTCTTTACGATGGTTTGGATGTCTTCAACGGCAATCGGATCAACGCCAGCAAAAGGTTCGTCCAATAAAATAAATTTGGGGTCAACTGCCAGGGCACGGGCTATTTCTGTTCGCCTTCTTTCTCCTCCTGAAAGCTGAATTCCTTTACTTTTCCGTATATTCTGCAATCCAAATTCTGTTAACAAGGTTTCTAATTTTTGGTGTTGCTCATCTTTACTTAATTTTGTAAATTCAAGTACAGCCGAAATATTATCTTCTACACTCAATTGTCTGAAAACAGAAGCCTCTTGTGCAAGATAACCAATACCGTGCTGAGCACGCTTATACATTGGCATTTCAGTAATATCAAGCTCGTCAAGGAATACTTTGCCCGAAAGTGGTTTAATTAAACCCACTGTCATATAAAAGGTTGTTGTTTTACCGGCACCATTGGGCCCTAGTAAGCCAACAATTTCACCTTGTTCAACCTGTAGGGATACTCCGTTCACAACAGTACGGCTTTTGTATTTTTTTACAATATTTTCAGTTCTTAATATCATTGCTTTATAAATCTGATGCTTAATAAAAACTAAGCTATTTATTATTTATTGTATCCTTATTAAAAGAATTTTATTTGTTATTGATGTTTGAGTATGGATATAAAAAGGTTTAATTCTGCTAGAAGTTTAGCTTTAAAATTTTCACTTTTCACTTTATCTTTTTTAACTTTTATATGATTCCTTCTCTCAACAAATCATGCAAATGAATCACACCCATATATTTATCATTTTCGTCAACCACCAATAATTGAGTTATATTGTTTTGTTTCATAACATTCAATGCAGTTACAGCGAGTTCTCCATGCTGGATGGTTTTTGGATGCAACGACATGATATCTTTAGCTATTAAATGCTCCATTGAAATGTCTTTCTGAAGCATTCGTCTTAAATCTCCATCGGTAACTATCCCAATAATTATATCATTTTCCACAACTGCTGCAGCTCCCAATCGTTTCGAAGTAATTTCAATAATAGTTTGCTTTAAGCTGGTTTCGGCAGTTACTTTTGGAACTTCGTTTTGTATCGATAAATCAGCAACTTTTAAATACAATTGTTTCCCTAGTGCACCTCCCGGATGATATTTTGCGAAATCACTGGTTGTAAACCCTCTGCATTCTAGTAAGGCAACCGCCAGGGCATCACCCATCACCAATTGTGCAGTAGTACTTGAAGTAGGAGCCAGGTTATTAGGGCAAGCTTCTTTTTGAACACTGCAATTGATATTATAGTCTGCTTGCAATGCAAGATAAGAATTTGAATTACCATGCATGGCAATAATATTATTACCCATCGATTTAATTAATGGAACAAGGACTTTAATTTCAGGTGTATTTCCACTTTTAGATATACATATAATGATATCATCGGGTTGAATAATCCCTAAATCTCCATGAATAGCATCTGCAGCATGCATAAAAATAGCAGGCGTTCCGGTAGAATTTAACGTTGAAACTATTTTTGATCCAATATTCGCACTTTTACCTATTCCTGAAATAATTACTCTACCTTTGCAATGAAAGATAATATCGACACATTTTGCAAATTCGTTATCAATGTAATTCTTAAGATTAACAACAGACTCAGCTTCGTTGCTAATTGTTGATAATGCGATTTCCTTTATTTCTTCGTATGATTTCAATGTTAAATTTTTTAAAAATAAAAAAAAATTGTCGTTGTGTGAAAAAAATGTAGTACATTTACATTACAAACCTACATGAAATTTTTCATTCAGCAATAGAAAATAAAAAAAATCGTTAGGATTATTACTAATTTTACAAAGATAAAATATTCATTTTAATTAATCTCATAAATGGTGGCTAAGGAAGTTGATACTCTTCACAAAAATTTGAAGAAAATCTTTGGATTTGATAATTTCAAAGGAAATCAAGAAGAAATTATTAAGAGTTTGTTAGATGGAAAAGATACTTTTGTAATAATGCCTACTGGTGGCGGAAAATCATTATGCTATCAATTACCTGCTATTATTAGCAAAGGAACCGCTATCATCATTTCTCCGTTAATTGCTTTGATGAAAAACCAGGTTGATGCCATCCGCAACTTTGGCAATGATAATGGTATTGCACATTTTTTAAATTCTTCTCTTTCTAAAGCTGAAATTAAGACGGTAAAAGCCGATATCACTTCAGGAAAAACTAAACTCTTGTATGTTGCTCCTGAATCACTTACAAAAGAAGAGAATGTTGAATTTTTTAAGGATATCACCATTTCTTTTTATGCCATTGACGAAGCCCATTGTATTTCGGAATGGGGCCACGATTTTAGGCCGGAATACCGCAGATTAAGACCAATTATTGAAGCAATCGGTAAAAAAGTACCTATAATAGCCCTCACGGCCACGGCAACACCTAAAGTGCAACAGGATATTCAAAAAAATCTGAATATGATGAATGCACATTTGTTTATTTCATCATTTAATCGTCCGAATCTGTATTATGAAGTTCGAACGAAAACCAAAGAGGTTAACAAAGAAATCATCAAATACATCAAAGGACACATGGGTAAATCAGGCATTATCTATTGCCTGAGTCGTAAAAAAGTAGAAGAATTAGCAGAAACTTTATTGGTAAATGGCATCAAAGCTTTGCCTTATCACGCAGGTTTAGATCCTGTAGTCCGTGCTGGAAATCAGGATAAATTCTTGATGGAAGAAGTGGATGTTATTGTTGCTACCATTGCATTCGGCATGGGTATCGACAAACCTGATGTAAGATTTGTTATTCACAACGATATGCCCAAAAGCCTGGAAGGCTACTATCAGGAAACTGGAAGAGCAGGCCGCGATGACGGGGAAGGAAATTGTATTGCTTTTTACAGCGAAGAAGATATTATTAAGCTCGAAAAATTTTTAAAAGGAAAACCAGTAGCTGAGCAGGAAATTGCCATGCAATTGATGAATGAAACCGTTTCTTATGCAGAATCTTCTGCCTGCCGCAGAAGAGTATTGCTGCATTATTTTGGCGAAAATTATGACCTGGATAACTGCAGCACTTGTGACAACTGTAACCATCCAAAAGCAAAAACAGATGGGACTGATGATGTAGTTACTGCTCTTGAAACAGTAATAGCTGTAAAACAATTATTTAAAGCCAAACATATTGCTCAGATTATTATTGGAAAAGGTTCGGCCACACTCAAGAAAATGAAACACGATAAACTTCCTCAGTTTGGCATTGGTTCTGACAAAGTAGAAGGTTATTGGAATGCAGTTATTCGTCAGGCTATTATCGAAAATCTTTTGATTAAAGATATTGAAAACTATGGCTTACTAAAAGTAAGTCCCGAAGGATTAAAATACATTAAAAAACCTTATAAAATTATGATAGCCAAAGATCATGATTTTATAAACGATGATGAAGATTTGATGGATGCCATTGGTGGTGGTGGTGGTCATTCTAACGCAACCGACAAAACATTATTCTCTTTACTGAAAGACTTAAGAAAGGACATTTCACGAAAAGAAAACTTACCTCCGTTTGTTATTTTTCAAGATCCATCGTTAGAGGATATGACCATACAATATCCAATTACCATGGATGAAATGAAACAAATTACGGGAGTTGGAAGCGGAAAAGCTTCAAAATACGGTCAACCATTTATCGATTTAATCAAAACCTATGTTGATGAAAATGAAATTGAAAGGCCGCAGGATTTAGTTGTAAAATCTGTCATCAATAAATCGGGTCTCAAAGTTTACATTATTCAAAATATCGACAGAAAACTATCGCTTGAAGACATTGCCACTGCTAAGAATCTTACAATGGAAGAATTACTTACAGAAATTGAAAGCATCGTTTCTTCTGGCACTAAAATTGACATTAAATATTACATTGACGAATGCGTGGATATTTATCATCAAGAAGAGATTTATGAATTTTTTGGTGAAGCTGAATCCGATTCTATTCAGGATGCTTTATTCGAATTAGGTGAAAATGAATATACTGAAGAAGAAATTCGCCTGATGCGTATCAAATTTATGTCAGAAATTGGCAATTAATAAGTCAAAAAGCTGAAAGCAATCAATTTCAAATTAAATAAATACAATTTATAATTTTTATCACAATTTTATGAACGAAGAGAATAATATCGTGGAAAACACAGAAGAAACAACAACCCCCATTGCACAAACCAATCCAGTTGAAAATAATTCGATCGCCACCTGCAAGAAATCAAACTGCAGTATGGTATTCAATATTTTTATGGTTTTAGCAATCATAGTCCTTTACATACTGTTTTTTACTTCCCGCAACAAACAGGAAATTGTTCAACCTGTCAGCATTAAAACTGCATTAAGTATCGCTTATGTTGACAGTGATACACTTTGGGAAAACTACGATTTTGTAAAAACTACAAAAAAAGAATTGGAAGAATTGGAATTAAAACTCAACAGTAATTACAAAGCACAAGCAATGGCTTTTAAGGCTGAATATGAAAATTACCTCAAAACGGGTGCTTCTTTACCTTTGAACGAACAAAAGAAAAGAGAAGCGGCTTTACAACAAAAACAAAGTGGTTTAATGGATCTCGAAAAGAGTCTTGGCAATCAACTGCTTGAAGTAAAACAAACTAAAAATATTCAATTACAGGATTCTATCTTTGCTTATATCAAACGCTTTAACCAAGGTCCGAAATATTCTTATATACTCGAAAAATCCAGAACCAGTGGCATCTTATTTGCCAATGATAGTCTGAATATCACGAAAGTGGTTATCAAAGGATTGAACGAAGCTTACGCCAAAGGAAAAAAATAATTAAATCACAAGGCAATGCTTTTGGAAGTTTGCGTCCATTCAGTAGAATCAGCTATTGCAGCTGAAAAAGGCGGAGCTCACAGGGTAGAATTATGTGATAATATTCCCGAAGGAGGAACCACACCTTCTTCTGCTGCCATCTTAACGGCAAGAAAACAGCTTTCTATCGATTTACATGTAATGATACGTCCTCGGGGAGGTGATTTCTTGTATTCTTCGCTCGAACTTGAAATCATGAAACAAGATATTATTGCAGCCAAAAACATGGGTGCCGATGGTCTGGTGTTTGGTATACTTACCAGAGAAGGGAAAATTGACAAAACTGCATGCCGTCAGTTACTCGAAAAGGCTTACCCATTGCGCACCACTTTCCACAGGGCTTTTGATATGGTATCCGACCCTTTTACTTCATTGGAAGATATTATTTCAATAGGCTTCGACAACCTACTTACATCTGGATTACAAGCCAAGGCTTTTGACGGCATTCATCTGATAAAAAAATTGATTGATCAAGCTAAGGACAGAATTTGCATCATGCCGGGAAGTGGGATTAATGAAAGCAATATCAGGGAAATTGCCCTTCAAACGAAGGCCCATGCTTTTCATGTATCGGTCAGAAAAAAAACAGCAAGCCAGATGATTTTCAGAAATCACAATATTCGCATGGGTGGAATCGACAGTATTTCTGAATACGAAAATAGCATTACCGACGAAAATCGGGTAAAAACCATTCAAGAAATACTCACGCATATTTCTTAGTTGATCTTCCTTGTCTATATCTTCTGAAAATCCTTTCTTTTTTCTTCATTTTAATTGAAGATTTTTTGAATATGTATTTTAAACACCTACAAACAATACATTTTCTTCAGATATGCATTCCTAAATAAAGCAAATAATTGGCTATGTACTAAATGCATTTAGTTAAAATATTTCATAAATTATTAATCCGCTGTTTGTCAATTTATTACTTAAAATAGCTATGCAGAATAGCACTAAAAAATTGGAGAATTATATTCAAAAAAAACAATATATTTGCATCTGATAAAATTCAATTATTCATTTCAACTTACAATAATTTAAAAAATGCAATACGGTCATTTTTCGGAAGATGGCAAAGAGTATATCATTACCAAAATGAATACGCCCAGCCCATGGATAAATTATCTATACAACGGAAAATATTTTACATCTATCTCCAACAATGGTGGCGGTATGAGTTATTTTAAAAGTCCTTTACATGGGCGTGTAACCCGCTATCGAATCAATGAAGTTCCTTATGATCGTCCTGGAAAATACATCTATATAAAAGACAACGAAAGCGGAGAAGTCTGGAGTTTATGCTGGCAACCCGTTGGCAAACATCTTGAAGCATATAAATTAGCGCATGGTTTTGGTTATACCCGTTCAGAAGCCAGCATCAATGGTATTGATTCTTCAGTCCTCTTTTTTGTTCCTCAGGATGAGGATCAGGAAATCTGGAAAACAAGTTTAAAAAACATTTCAGACAGACCTCGGAAATTATCGGTATATAGCTATGTTGAACTGGCCTTGGGGCACGCTTTGGTAGACTTGATTAATCAATGCGACGATCAGCATTTTAACCGTTCTCATTTTGACAGTAATTTAAACACCCTTTTTTCAACCAAAACGTATTGGGTAACTCAAAGCAAAGGTACACAACAACAGGAAAACAAAGAATGGGATCAGTGGTGTTTCTTTACAGCAAATCATGCTGCAGCAGGATACGAAACTGTCCGAGAACGTTTTATTGGGCTCTATCGCAACGAAAACAATCCTGAAAGTATAGAAAAAGAAAATCTTAGCTGTCAGGATACCGATTTTGGAAATGTGGTGAATGCTTTGAAACTGGATATCGAGTTACAACCTGGAGAATGCAAAGACCTTATTTTTACATTAGGTGTAATCGAAAAAATACATTTTGATGAGTTGAAAAAAGAACGTGTCAATAAATATAAAGAGGTGGTAGCAGTAGATGCAGCTTTTGCAAAACTAAACAAAAGCTGGGATGATTATTTTGCCCATACTTCCGTTGAAACACCCGATGAAGATGTAAATATTTTCATGAAATACTGGATTCCTTATCAGGCAAAAGTAGCTTTTGATGTTGGGCGCGTCGCCAGCTTCTATTACTGGGGCATTGGCCGTGGGTTTGGGTTCAGAGATACAGCTCAGGATACTATTGCCGTTACCATTTCAAATCCTGAAAAAGCCAAAGAACGTATCCTATTACTTTCGCGCCAGATGCGAACTGATGGCAAGGTATACCATCATTTTCACGGAGATGGAGAAGGCGAATTTACACAGCATTGTGATGACCCCTTATGGTATATGCTGGCTGTTTGTGAATATTTAAAAGAAACTGCTGACTTTGATTTACTGAACAATCCACAACGATTCATTGAGGAAGGCAAAGAGGG
>CAZCBG010000024.1:0-37734 GCA_964496885.1 uncultured Bacteroides sp.
CTGTCCTGAAACCAGGCGGCAAACTTACGCTCAAAATAAGTGGAATACATCGCAACCAGCAGACTAATGGTCATGATAGCTGAGATTAATATTATTTTATAGGTAATGAAGTTCCAATCCATGCTGTCGTATTTTATTCCTGTTTTTCTGTGTTACCTTCAATGGGATGAATGATAGATTGTTTTGTTAGTTTTTCGTAATGATTCTGAGCTATCACTGAAGTGCGATTAATTTTTCTGGCACCTTCAATAACCCAATCCGAAAGATTTTTCTTTTCGAATCTGCAATCGTTACAAATAAATTCTTCAACTTCACCAAATTGATCTTTTCTTCCAGTAACACGATAAATCTCTGTTCCAAACATCCAGAGCACAACTTTTGCTGAGCATTTATCACAATCGCAATGGGCATCCATCGCTTTTGTAAACCAAACCCGGTTTTTAAAACGAAAAGTTCTGTCAGTGAGGGCACCAACAGGACATACGTCAATAATGTTACCTGAGAAATCATTATCTACAAATGCTTCAACAAAAGTACTAATTTCAGCCACATCACCCCGGTATAAAACACCGTGTACTCTTTCATTGGTAATTTGTTCGGCAGCAAATACACAACGATAGCAAAGTATGCATCGATTCATATGGAGTTTTATTTTCCCTCCGATATCAATGGGTTCAAACTCACGACGATCTTCTTCATACCTGGTTTCTTCCAGACCATGTTTATAGCTTAAATTCTGCAAGTCGCATTCTCCGGCCTGATCACAAACCGGACAGTCCAAAGGATGATTTATCAATAAAAACTCGACAATTGCTTTGCGTTCTTTCAACACTTCTTCAGAGGTTGTATTTTTTACACGCATCCCATTTTGAACCAATGTACTGCATGAAGGAACTAGCTTAGGTAATGGACGTGGATCAATTTCTGAAGTATTTACCACTTTTACCAGACAAGTTCTACATTTTCCTCCTGAGCCTTTCAATTTAGAATAGTAGCACATTGCAGGTGGAACAATCTCCCCTCCTATCTTACGGGCAGCATTCAATATGGTAGTACCTTCCTCTACTTCTATAGTAATATCATCTATTGTAACCCTATGCATTGTTTTCTATTTTAAGTATTTCTCAATATTCCCATGACGGATGTTGCTAACAATTGCAGGATGTTCGACATGAAACTCAAATTCTTTTCGAAAATGTCGGATGGCACTTGATATCGGCCAGGCAGCTGCATCACCCAAGGGACAAATGGTATTGCCTTCAATGTGACTCGAAATATCGGCCAATAAATCAATATCCTTCATCCGACCTTCTCCTTTTTCAATTCTGTTGAGTATTCTCTCCTGCCATCCTGTTCCTTCTCTACAGGGAGAACATTGCCCACAGGATTCGTGATGGTAAAAACGGGCAAAACTCAAAGTGTTACGAACCATACACTGGTCCTCATCATACACAATAAATCCACCTGAACCCAACATACTTCCGGTTTCGAAACCACCTTCTGCCAGAGATTCATAGGACATAAGCCGGGGTTCACCGTAAGCAGTTTTCAATATCAGTTCAGCAGGAAGTATGGGTACCGATGAACCTCCCGGAACAACAGCCTTTAATTTTTTACCATCTTTGATGCCTCCACAATATTTATCCGAATAAATAAATTCTTCAACAGTGATTCCTAGTTCAATTTCATACACCCCTGGTTTATTGACATTTCCACAGGCAGAAATTAATTTGGTTCCTTTGCTTTTTCCAATTCCAATTTCGGCATATAATTTACCTCCCATATTTACAATTGGAGCTACGCTTGCGAGAGTTTCAACATTATTGACAACAGTCGGACAGCCATATAAACCGACAAAGGCAGGAAAAGGTGGCTTCAGGCGGGGATTTCCTCTTTTACCTTCTAAAGATTCAATCAGTGCCGTTTCTTCGCCACATATATAGGCTCCTGCTCCAGGATGAACATAAATATCCAACGAATAATTAGTACCCAATATGTTTTTTCCTAAAAACCCCTGGGAATATGCTTCTGTCAAGGCTTTATTCAAAATACCCACCAGATATTTAAATTCGCCTCTGATATAAATATAGGCAGTATGAGCATCCAACGCAAAAGCAGAACAAATCATTCCCTCAATCAATAAATGAGGCAGGTGTTCCATTAAATAACGATCTTTGAATGTTCCGGGTTCGCTTTCATCGGCATTGCATATCAAATAATGAGGTTTGTCTGATTTTTTGTCGATAAAACCCCACTTCATGCCTGTCGGAAAACCAGCACCTCCCCGACCTCTTAATCCTGAATTCATTACCTCCTCTATAACTTCTAAAGGATTCATGGTTTTCAATGCTTTTTCAACAGCCGAATAGCCACCCGATTTCAGGTAGACATCTATTCTTTCAATATCCGGAATATTTATTTTCTCAAGCAAAATTTTTCTACCCATTTTTCATCCTTGCTTTGAGGCTCATTTGCCTGTATGCTTAATAATTCAATAATCTCATCGATGCTTTCTTTTGTCAGGTTTTCGTGAAACCTTGTATTGATCTGCATTACGGGTGCATTTCCACATCCGCCCAAGCATTCTACAGCTTTCAACGTAAACAATCCATCAGCAGTAGTTTCTCCGTTGGATATCCCTAATTTAATTTTCAGATAGTCAATCATATCTTCTGCCCCACAAGCTATACAAGGGCCGGTCTGACAAATTTCAATAACATATTTCCTAACTTTATCCATGTAAAACTGAGAATAAAAAGTAGCAACTTCATAAACTTCTATGGGGTGAATATTTAATAAAGTAGCAACATAATCCATTATATCGGCATTCAGACTGCCACCAAACTCTTCCTGAGCAATATGAAGTATAGGAAGCAAGGCTGATTTTTGTTTCCCTTCCGGATAAAGTTCAATTATTTCATGTATCCGTTGAAGGCTGGGTTCAGAAAAACTATAGGCTTTTCCTTGCCTTTCATATGTCTTGTGCTGAATAGTATTCCCTATCATTTTCTTTTGATCATTAATTCTTAAACTTAAGCGTCTAGTTCTCCTGCGATTACATTCATACTGCTCATGGTGAGAATAGCATCTGAAAGCAATCCATTGCGAATCATTTCGGGGTAAGCCTGGTAATAAATAAAACTGGGTCGACGAAAATGTAAGCGATAAGGCGTACGGCCTCCATCACTGATTAAATAAAATCCCAATTCTCCATTGGCTCCTTCTACAGCATGGTATACTTCTCCTTTCGGAACATCAATTTCTCCCATGACAATTTTAAAATGCCATATCAAAGCTTCCATATTATTATATACTTTTTCTTTAGACGGCAGATAAAATTCGGGAACATCGGCATGAAAATTCCCCGCTGGAAGATTGTCCATGGCATATTGTATCAACTTCAAACTTTGACGCATTTCTTCATTTCTAACACAAAAACGGTCGTAAACATCGCCTTGTGAACCAACAGGAATCACAAAATCAAAATCATTGTAAGATGAATAAGGTGAAGTTACCCTCACATCATAATCCACACCAGCAGCACGTAGATTCGGACCCGTAAATCCATAATTCAATGCTTTTTCGGCAGTAATCCCTCCGACTCCTATAGTCCGGTCCATAAAAATGCGGTTTCTTAGGAGTAGATTCTCAAATTCATTGAGTTTTTTAGGAAACCTGATTAAAAAAGCTTTAATCTTTTCCATTGCAGCTTGAGAGAAATCTCTTTCAAAACCTCCTATTCTTCCCATGTTGGTCGTAAGTCTTGCCCCTGATATTTCTTCATAAATTTCGTAGACAGCTTCTCTTTCCTGAAATATATAGGTAAAACCAGTTAAAGCACCACTATCAACGCCGATTACACTGTTACAAATCAAATGGTCGGTAATGCGAGCCAGTTCCATTACTATAATCCGCATATAATCCACTCTTTTGGGAGTTGAAATGTTCAACAACTTTTCAACTGTCATAAACCAGCCCAGGTTGTTGATAGGTGCCGAACAATAGTTCAACCGATCTGTCAAAGGTGTAATCTGATAATAAGGTCGTCTTTCAGCTATCTTTTCAAAAGCACGGTGAATATAACCTATGGTAGGTTCTGCATCAATAATTTTCTCACCATCCATGGTTAAAACATTCTGAAAAATACCATGAGTAGCAGGATGAGTTGGTCCCAGATTAAGGGTCGTATAATTTTTTTCGTAATCAAAAGGATTTATAATCGTGTTTTCTTCCATTTTCTTTTAGTATTTTATCTTCCAAAAAAACGATTGTCTTTATCATCTCTTGTTGGATCTTCCACAGCATATTCTTTACGCATGGGAAAAAAATCGAGATAATCTACATTGAGTATCCTTTTCAAATTGGGGTGTCCTTCAAATTCAATTCCATAGAAATCGAAAGTTTCGCGTTCCATCCAGTTAGCTGCTGAAAATATCCAGGTTATGGTTGGCACAACCGGATTCGATTTGGGTATAAAAGTCTTGATGCGGATGCGCATATTGGTCTTCATATTGTGTAAATGATATACAACTCCAAGTTCATTTTCAGTATCAGGATAATGTACTCCACAAATGTCTGTCAGGAAATTAAAACCCGGTTCAGGTTCTTTTTTTAAATAAGAAACGAGATCGTTGATTACAATAGGTTTAACTGTAACTGTAAGCAGACCAAAAGGTTCTTCATAACTAATTACAAAGCCATCAAAATATTGTCTTATTTTCTGAAGCACATATTTGTTATCCATTTATTATAAGCTTTATTTATTCTTTGATACCTATCTGTTTAATTCCGAATGCTGCAAGCATATCTTTGTATTCCTTAGACTCTCTTCTTCTTAAGGATTCATTTTCTACCAGTTCCTGAATTTTCATAACTCCATCGAGTATCTGTTCAGGACGAGGTGGGCAACCCGGAACATATACATCAACAGGAATTACCTTATCAATTCCCTGCAAAACACTATGGGTGTCGAATATACCACCACTGGAAGCACAGGCACCCACAGCAATTACCCAACGGGGTTCTGCCATCTGCTCGTATACCTGTTGCAATATAGGACCCATCTTTTTTGCAATGGTACCCATTACCATCAGCAGATCAGCCTGACGTGGTGAAAAGCTCAAGCGTTCAGATCCAAATCGCCCTAAATCATAATTGGATGCCATGGTTGCCATAAACTCAATCCCACAACAGGAAGTAGCAAAAGGCAATGGCCATATGGAGTTCTTCCGGGCCAAGCCCACAACTTTATCCAAAGAAGTGGCAAAAAAACCAGGTTGAGAATAGCCATCAGGCATATCCACTTTATTATATATACTGTTTTCAGTCATCATTTCCTCCTATTCCCATTTTAAACCACCTTTACGTATTAAATAAAAGAAGCCTGTCAACAATAAAGCTACAAAAATAAGCATGCTCATCAAACCATCCCATCCTAATTCCTTGAAATTAAGAGCATAAGGATAAAAAAATATGATTTCGACATCAAACAATACAAAAAGTATAGCGACCAGAAAATATTTAACTGAAAAAGGTATGCGTGCGTTGCCTTTTACTTCGATACCACACTCAAAACTTTCTGCCTTCTTACGAGTATCAATTTTTCGACGTTTTGCAGTTAAAAAATGAGTTGCAAGCATGGTAACAATAACAAAACCAGCTACAACAATTGATTGCAGAAAAATCGGAATATAATCTGAAGGCATGGAATCATTCATTCTTAATAAATTTATTGTTATTGCATTAACACAATTTGCAGGTAAAGGTTGTAATCAGTTTTAGTTTTATTGCTTTATATCTTCAAATTTCTTTTTACAAACTTACAATTTAAGTAATTACAAACAACAATATTTTATCATTATTTTTAAATTTGAAGCTTAAATAAGAAATTGTTATCATTCAAAAAAAACAATCTTAAACATTTAATTTTAATTTTTCTTAGGTATATCACACAAGGATATCTATAAATTTAATGAATAGAATATTTTTTTGGCTTGACTTTGTCTTTTTCAAAAAGATTATCCTTATTTTTTTATATTTACATTCATAATATTTCCCCTTTTCTTTTTTTTGTACTTTTACATTTTAAATTTCAACCAAAATTAAACGAATTGTATCTTATTAAATCACCTTTTATTCTAAGTAAACTGACTGGCAATAGCATTGTCTGGGAAATGCCAAAAGGAGAAAAGCTTATCTACCTTACGTTTGACGATGGCCCTATTCCTGAAATTACACCCACTGTATTAAATATACTTTCTGATTTTCAAGCAAAAGCAAGTTTTTTTTGTGTAGGTGAAAACATTCAAAAATATCCACATTTGTTGGATGAAATATTAAAAAACGGACACAGTGTTGGTTGCCATACATTCAACCATTTAAATGGCTGGAAAACGTCTAAGAACGATTATATTGAAAACATTAAAAAATGTGAAACTTATATGCATACACATCTTTTTCGTCCTCCTTACGGGAAAGCCAGTCCTGCCCAGATTGACTTAATAAAAGATAAGTATTTTACCATATTATGGTCGGTTTTAAGCGGAGACTTCGATCAGAAAATCAGTGGCGAACAATGTTTACAAAATGTAATCAACAATACAAATGATGGTTCCATTGTTGTATTTCACGACAGTATAAAAGCAAAAGAACGTTTACTTTTCGCTTTACCCAGATTTATAGAACATTTTCTATCAAAAGGCTTTAGATTTGAATCGATACAGCACGAAAAACTCTTAGGTATTAGACAAGAAAACAACAAATAACAAAAAACCACAAACAATAATTTTATTCCTAAAAAACAAAAGAAATGGCACTTATAAAATCAGTAAAAGGCATAATTCCTCAATTTGGCAGCAATTGTTTTTTAGCAGAGAATGCTACCATTACAGGCGATGTGATTATGGGTGATAATTGTAGTGTGTGGTTTAACACTGTGATCAGAGGGGATGTTCATACCATTCGTATCGGCAACAATGTAAATATTCAAGATGGAGCTATTGTTCATTGCACTTATCAAAAAGCGGCAACACAGATTGGCAACAATGTATCCATTGCCCATAAAGCCATTATCCATGGATGTACCATACATGATAATGTGCTGGTAGGTATGGGAGCCATCATTATGGATGGAGTTGTTATAGAATCAAATACTATGATTGCTGCCGGAGCAATTGTATTGGAAAACACTGTTGTAGAATCAGGTTCTCTGTATGCCGGTATACCTGCTAAAAAAATAAAAGATTTAGACAAAGCACTGATTGAAGGCCAGATTATGCGAATTGCCAATGCCTATCCGATGTATGCAAGCTGGTACGACAAAGAAGCCTAATGCCTTTTCTCACAAAAAAAGAGCCGGAATAAATACTCCGGCTCCAAACTAAACAATTTATTATGAAAAAAATTACTCTGCAGTTTTATCTGCATTATCTTCTGTAGCAGGTGTTTCTTCAGCAATTGCTTCAGCAACCGGAGTTTCTTCTACAATTGCTTCGGCAACAGGAGCTGTTTCAATTACTTCTTCAGTAACAGTTTCTTCTACAACTTCTTCTTTAGCTTCAGCTTTTCTAAGAGCAGCAATAGCTTTCTCTTTTTTATCAGCTATTGATGATGCTTTCGCTTCATTCACTTTCACTTCAGCTTCAAAACGTGTTTTTAAATCTTCTCTGCTCGCTATTTTTTCAGCTGTTTTTGCACCTGAAATTTTAGCTTCTTTAGCAGCTACCCATTCGTTAAACTTAACGTCAACTTGTTCCTGGGTTAAAGCTCCTTTTGCAATACCTTTTAAAAGATGGTTTTTATACAAAACACCTTTGAAAGATAATACGGTTCTCACAGTATCACTGGGTTGAGCTCCGTTGTTTAACCATTTAATCGCTTTGTCGATGTTTAAAGTGATTTCTGCTGGTTTGGTAATAGGGTTGTAAGTGCCAATTTTCTCAATGAATTTACCATCTCGAGGTGCACGACCATCCGCTATTACAATATGATAAAAAGGGTTGCCTTTTTTACCATGTCTTTGTAATCTCATTCTTACTGGCATAAACTTTTGTTTATTAGGTTGTTAAACTATTTTTATAAAATTCAGGGTGCAAAATTAGTCTTTTTAAGCGAAACCGCAAACTTTTTCGCTAAAATATTTTATTTATTCTCTGCTCTTTTACGTTTTGCAAAGATAATATTTTATTACTTTTACAGTATTATTTAAAATCAAAAACATGATTCATATTTATATCAAATCGCTTCAGAAAATATTATTAGGTATTGTTCTGCTAATGAGTATGCATACTTTTGCTCAAGATTTACCCAAATCGCTTGCTCCTCAGGAGAAACTGCTGATGCATGACTATTATTTCAATAATAACAGCAAGGGATATTCTTTTCCACCTGCATCGAAAGTTAGGTCTGCTGCTGAATGGGAAGAAATAGATGCCCTGATTGTTACCTGGACGAGTTACACATCCGTTATCCGCGAAATTGTACGCAATGCTGCAAGCGAATGCAAAGTCATCATAGTATGTTCCGATTCCAATACCGTTAAAACCTATTTAACTTCGGGCAGCTTAAGTCTGGCAAATATCAGCTATCTGATAGCACCTTTTAACAGCGTTTGGGTAAGAGATTATAGTGCCAACAATGTGTATACCCATGATGTGGATTCTCTTTTACTGGTCGACTGGACCTACAACCGTCCCCGACCAAAAGATGACACCCTTGCCAGAAGCATGGCTAAATTTACAGACCTGCCATTATATGAGATGACGCAATCTCCTAATAATCTGGTAGCTACCGGTGGAAATTATATGAGTGATGGTCTTGGTACGGCATTTGCTTCAAAATTAATACTTACTGAAAATGCAAGTGGTGGTGGTTACAATCAAAACCTTACAGAAGCCCAGATTGACACCCTTGTTAAAAAATATTTAGGCATACAACGTTACATTAAGTTCGAAACTTTACCTTACGACGGTATCCATCATATTGACATGCACATGAAGTTGCTGGACGAAGAAACCATTTTAATAGGGCAATATCCAGCAGGAACAGCTGATGGGCCACAAATAGAAGCCAATCTGCAATATTTATTAGCCACATACAATTCAGTATATGGAACACCCTACAAAGTAGTCAGGATGCCGATGCCTCCTGATCCAACTGCATCCAACCAATATCCACCAAACGGCTATTATTTAACCTATACAAATGGCGTTTTTGTAAATAAAACTTTTTTATATCCAACTTATTATGCACAATATGATACAGTTGCTCAACGTATTTATGAAAAAGCATTACCAGGCTATCATGTGGTTGGTATCAATTGCAATTCAACCATTTCAGCCAGTGGCGCCATCCATTGCATTACCCATTGTATAGCTTCTAACGACCCATTGCTGATTGTTCATCAAGCTGTAAGCGACACTTTAGAGCTTACATCTTTTAATTATGTCGATATAAAAGCCTATATTAAGCATAGAAGCGGCATTCAAAGTGCTACACTCCATTTTAGAATGGGAACTTCAGGAATATTCCAAACAGTAGTGATGACACCGGTTGCTGGTCAGCCTGATTACTGGAGTGCACATATTAGTGGTTTCCCTGTTTCTAAAAGCTATGCCTATTTTCCTTATCAATATTATATCTCAGCAGTTTCAAATTCGAACAAATCACAAGTCAGACCAATAACAGCCCCAAACGGATATTATAGCTTTATTTATAAAATGTCATTAGGGATTAATGAATACAATATTAATTCATCTGTTAAATTGGGAGATATATATCCAAATCCAGCATCCGCAATTACCTGCATCCCGGTTGAAACCACTAATGAAATAAATGCCAACATTGAATTGCTTGATATTATTGGTAAAAAGATAGCTACTATTTACGAAGGGAAAATTCAAGCAGGCAAAAAGAATTTTTTTATCAATGCTGCTGATTTGAGCAAAGGTGTCTATTTTGTAAAACTGAGCAGCAAAGAATATAGTATTTCACAGAAATTGGTTGTGAAGTAAAGGTAGATGTTATTGGTTATTGGTTATTGGTTATTGGTTGCCGCTTTCCAATTCCAAAATTCATCATTTTAGTTCCCAGCCTTCTACATCCATTTCCCTGCCATTGATGATATTCAGGTAGTTAAGATAACGGGTTTCGCTGATACTACCTTCTATTACTGCTTTCTGAATGGCACAATGAGGTTCGTGCTCATGGGTGCAGTTGTCGAAATGACATTGATTGGCCAATAGTTTCATCTCAGGAAAGAAATAAGTAACCTCTTCTTTTGTAAAATCAACCATCCCAAACTCTTTGATACCTGGTGTGTCAATAATAAACCCTCCAAACGGCAATTGAAACATTTCGGCAAAGGTAGTGGTATGCTTGCCTTTCTGATGAGCACCTGAAATATCACCAGTTCTTAAACTGAAACCGGGAACTATTTTATTGATCAGGGCTGATTTCCCTACCCCTGAATGGCCTGAGAATAAGTTGATTTTATCTTTCATTAATACAACAACCTCATCGATGTTGTCGCCTCTTAAAGCTGAGACCTCTAAACAAAAGTATCCGGCATTCCGATAGATGGATTTTATATGATGATGATATTCCATGATTTCATCATTATAAAGGTCAATTTTGTTGAACAACAATATAGTTGGGATATGGTAAGCCTCCGCTGTAACAAGGAATCTATCGATAAATCCGGTGGAAGTGCGAGGAGAAGCAACCGTTACAATAAGCACCGCCTGGTCGATATTGGCAGCCAGCAGATGTTTTTGTTTAGATAGATTGGTCGATTTACGGACAATGCAATTGCGTCTTTCTTTTATTTCGTTGATGACACCTATATTTTCGTTGTCCATCATTTGAAATACCACATGATCGCCCACGGCACATGGATTTGTGGTTTTCATACCCCTGATTCTGAAGTTTCCTTTAATTTTACAATCGGTCGTAATACTATCCGAATGCAATACAGTAAACCAACTCCCTGTGGACTTTATAACAATGCCTTCCAAATTTATTTTTTTTACAAATTTAGATTATTTTTTCTATTTCGAAGCAATGAAAAAAGCATTACAAAACAAAAAGAGGATGCATGAGCTCCTCTTTTGTTGTTTACTCTTGTGGTTGTTGATTACTGGGTGGTGCATCTTTCATATACAACTGATAAAAAACTTCAAAAGTCTTAGCTGCCTTTGTGCTCAATTGTTTTTGATTTTCCCTTTCAGCAATATCTTTAATCCTGTTTAGTAACCCTAAACTTTGACGTTTGTCATAATCGAGTGTACGGGCTTTACTGCCTGTAAAACGGTAATAATATGTAAGTTCTTTTTGATTAATATCAAATAAACGTTCAAGTATTTTCGTCGCTTTTTCTTTTTGTCCTGCTTTAAAATAAGATTCTGCTAATGGCATAACGAACATATTGTAGGCAAATTTTGAATCCGGCATGATCTCAAAACAACGATCCAGCACTTTAATAGCTGAATCTTTCTTACCTTCATCCAACAAAGCATTGGCTAATCGTGAAAAAATATTCCGGAAGTTCATCGTCATGCGCAAATTAGTTTCATCCATATATACTTTGGGATTTGTCATATTGCCCCATTTATACTTATTCAAAAGGTTGTCGTACATAATTGCTGTATTAACAGTACCTTCCTGACCATCGGTATTATGTGCTTTCATTGGAACCAATCGGTAAGCCAAACCTTCGAGCTGGAAATAGCTTTCCAAGCCAATATATGCATCTGCTCCTGTTGTAATTGCAAAATAAACCGGACGTTTCCAATCGAAATTCGCCAGTAAATCCAATTGCATCAATTGTGCTTTCTGAACCCCATATCCACTCATAGTCCAGTTAACTGATTCTACAATAGAATCTTTTAATGATGCAGGAACTACCCCATTTTTAATCACTTCATCCTTATTTACAGCTATGCTGAATTTATCCGTTGGGAAATAACTCATCATTTTTTGGTTTGACATCATACGGGTATTGTTATTGTCGGCAACAAAATTGATGGCATCTTTTACATTTACAAAAATACCTTGTGAATTGGCAGATTTATCAAACAAAACATAATCGCGGGTACCCTGTATGTATTGTTCTTTGGTAAACGAAAATGGCACAGGTTCAGAATTGTAAGCTTTTCGCTTGGCTTGATCGATATACCAATCTGTATTTAAGAGACTTAAATTAATAACCCTGATATCGGTACGTATACCTTCTACTTCCTGAGCATACCAAAGTGGAAAAGTATCGTTATCGCCGTTGGTAAACAAAATTGCATTGGGAGCACAGGAATTGAGGTAATTTTCAGCAAAATGCAAAGCTGTGAATCTGTTAGAACGGTCGTGATCATCCCAACCTTCCTTAGCCATTATGGTTGGGACCAGCAATGTGCAAACAGTCGTAGCTATAATTGCAGCTGTTTTAGGTTCAATCTTTTTGCTCAGATAGTCGAAGATACCATATACCCCCAGACCAATCCAAATTGCAAATGCATAAAATGAGGCTGCAAATGCATAATCCCTTTCGCGGGGCTGGTAAGCATATTGATTTAGGTAAATTACGATGGCAATACCAGTGAGGAAAAACAACAAGGCAACCACCCAGCCACTATTTATATCTTTCTTCATGTGAAAAAACAAGCCAATTAAGCCCAATATAAGCGGTAACATATAAAATTTATTGGTTCCATGGTTTAGTAAATTTTCCGGAATATTGTCTTGAGGTCCTATCATCAAATTATCAATAAATGGAATACCACTGATCCAGTTGCCGTTTAAAATATCTCCCCTTCCCTGTAAGTCGTTTTGTTTTCCTGCAAAATTCCACATAAAATAGCGGAAATACATATAATTGAGCTGATAGGTAAAGAAATAACGCAAGTTTTCTCCAAAAGTCGGTTTCATGAGAGTTTCAGGTTCACCGTTTCTACCTTGAACAGAAATTGGTGTACCTTTAATTCTACCCCAATCCTTGTATGCATTGATATGTTGTTGGTCGCCACTACTCCACATACGGGGAAATACAGTTGTAAACCTTGGATCATAAACAGGCTCACTGCCTTTTTTATCATCTGTTATTATATATTTTCCCTTAATTTTTAAATTTGGAACGATTTTGTTTTTTAAAATATATTCTTGAGCCGAAAATTCACTAAAAAAAGTAGCTTGCTGATTATTGCCTGACATTACAAGGTAGGCTTTCGTATAAACAGGATCACCGTCTTTGTATTCAATTACAGGAGCATTGAAATACTGACCATAAATCAATGGATTTGAACCATATTGCTCACGTTCCAGATAAGAAACAAGGGCCGTAGCATTATCAGGATTGTTTTCATCTAAAGGTGTGTTGGCATTGGAACGTATAACCAGTATAAAAAAGGAGGAATAGCCTATCAACAAAAAAACCAATGATAAAATGATTGAATTCAGTACCACTTTATGATATTTTTTTGAATACCACAATCCCCATAAAATTGCACCAATTAAAATAGCAAAATAAACAATGGTTCCTGAGCCAAAAGGCAAGCCAAATGAATTGACAACCATTCTTTCGAAAAAGCCTGACAAACTAACAATTTCAGGAATAATGCCATATAACACACCTACCAATAAGACCAAAGCTACCAGAAGTGAAACAATAACACCCTTGCGTGTGGTTTTATATTTACGAAAATAGTAAACAAAAACGATGGCAGGTATTGCCAGTAAATTGAGTAAGTGAACTCCAATAGAAAGCCCTATGAGGTAAGCAATCAATATCAACCAGCGGAAAGCATGTTTCTCATCTGCATTCTCGTCCCATTTAAGGATGGCCCAGAAAGTAATGGCGGTATAAAAAGAGGAGGAAGCGTAGACTTCACCTTCAACTGCAGAAAACCAGAAAGAATCTGAAAAAGTATAAGCCAATGCACCCACGATTGCACTTCCGAAAATCGCAATTATTTTAGCATCCGTTATTTCTCCATTGCGTTTTACTAATTTTTTACCCAATAAAGTAATGGTCCAAAACAAAAACAAGATAGTGAATCCGCTGGCTAAAGCTGACATAGTATTTACCATGCGAGCTACATGACTTACATCACCAAATGCAAACATCGAAAAGAATCTCCCGATTAACTGAAAAAAAGGAGCACCTGGCGGATGCCCAACTTGTAATTTAAACGAGGTGGCAATGTATTCACCACAATCCCAAAAACTAGCAGTTGGCTCAGAAGTTAAAATATAAACTGCCGCAGCAACTATAAATATAAGCCATCCAAGGATGTTATTCCACTTTTTGTAATGAGTAAGCATATCCAATTTATTTTAAAAACTTTAGGCTGCGAATTTATAAAAAACTTTGGAAAGTAATGTAGTAAATATTAAGCGATGTACAGAAAAGCTATAAAGCAGTTGTATAATTGAATAATCAGATGACTGAATGACTATTAGATATAAAAAAAGTTTAGAGAACTTTATCAACAAAGGCAATTGCATTTTTTAATCGTTCAACGCCATATCCATTCACAATCTCGAAAGGGAAGTTTTTAGCTTTTAAGGTCGCTTGATAAATTTTAAAGAGTTCTTCACTTTCGTTAGGGTTTTCGCGTTGTGGATCAAATTCCCAGGGCAAATCAGTATTACACAATAAATACAAATCATAAGTATGATGTATAAACGTATCTAGAATCCAGGGATGACATTGCTTGTACTTATATTCGCACCAGATTTTGCACACTGTAAAATCGGTATCACAAAACAAAACTTCATGAGCTTTTACAGCAGATATATTTTCTCTTTCCAGCTGTCCTTGGGCTATTTGCAAAATGTCATCGTAAGTGTAAGGACGGTTGATAAGGTCGAGATATTCACGTGCATATTCAGCTACCCAACGGGTTTTATAATGCATAGCCAATTCATCTGCAAGTTGGCTCTTTCCGGTAGATTCAGGACCTGTGATGGCTATACGCTTGATCATTGGTTGTTGGTTATTAGGTTATTAAACTTTTAAGATTTTAAGATAATTAAACTGTAATAATTCGTGAATTATAATTCGGAATTTTTCACAAGTTTTTTCCTCCATTCGATGTATCCTGAAATGGCAATGAATAGAAATACTGCAAATTGGAATGCCGAAAAAATCAGACCTGAATAAATACACAAAGGGATCGCCAAAAAATCACCAATAATCCAGAATGTCCAGTTTTCGATTTTTTTGCGGGTTTGCAGCCACATACCTACAATATAAAAAGCAGATGTTATTGAATCCCCTATCGGAAACTTACTATCAGTATTATTTTTAAGCAGAAAATACAAACCTACAAAAGAAACAGTAAATAAACCAATGTTCTGCAAATATTCTTTTCGACTGCATCTGCTGATGGGAACATGTTTTTGGTTTTCATCTAGCTTAGCCCAGTAATACCAGCCGTAAACACTCATGATCACAAAATAAAAGTTCATCCCCATATTGGCATACAACTTTGTTCCATAAAAAATATATACGTAAAGAACTACATTTATCAAGCCTGTAGGATACACCCTGATATTTTCGTTACGGGCATACCATACGCTCAGTAAACCAAAAAATACGGCTATAATTTCAACATAACTGGTATCCAGCAAATTTTGATGTAGCGTAGAATAAATTGCATTTACATCCATGGGGATTTGGTTATTAAGTTATTGGGTTGTTAAGTTTGTCACTGTTTACTGTTCTCTGTTAAATGGCGAAATTACATAAAAATAAGAATTTATTTTTCTTTTTCAAATTGGCAAAGGATATTTTGAAAAATTCTTACTCTTTTTTTGAGAATCAGGTTTTGATTGTATAACTTTACAGCCTTAAAAAAATGAAAACACTATGTTGTTAAAGACAATTACCGATTTAATTGAAAGCATTGCTCCCCTATCGTATCAGGAAACTTACGATAATGCAGGACTTATACTGGGCAGTAATAATAAAGAAATTGAAAAAGCAATCATTTGTATTGATGTTACTGAAGATCTATTAAATGAAGCCATTGAAAAGAATTGCCAACTCATAGTATCGCATCATCCTTTAATTTTTAAAGGAATAAAAAAAATAAACGGAGCTAATGCTACTGAAAGAATTATTTTAAAAGCTATACAGCATGATATTGCCATTTATGCAGCACATACCAATTTAGACAATGTCAAAGAGGGTGTTAATGCTATACTTGCAGAAAAACTTCAATTAAAAAATATTCGGATTTTACAACCCAAGCGGTCAATACTACACAAATTAGTTTGCTTTTGCCCAACATCACATGCTGAAGCCGTCAGGAATGCACTTTTTGAAGCCGGAGCGGGTCATATCGGAAATTACGATAACTGTAGCTTTACTTCTTCCGGCCAGGGTAGTTTCAGAGCATCTGAAGCTGCACATCCCTTTGTAGGAAAAATCAATCAATTGCACACTGAACCTGAAATCAGAATCGAGACTATTTTCCCGGGATTTCTTGAAAATAAGTTATTGAAAGCACTTTTTGCCAGCCATCCTTATGAAGAAGTCGCTTACGATATATACACGCTTGAAAATGAAAACCAATCTGTTGGAAGTGGTATGATAGGAGAAATTGAGAACGAAGATGAGTCGATTTTTCTACAAAAAATAAAAAATATAAGTAATGCAAAATGCATTAGACATACTTCATTGCTTGGTAAAACTATTAAAAAAGTAGCTTTTTGTGGTGGCTCCGGGAGTTTTCTAATAAAAGATGCAATAGCTGCAGGAGCAGATATTTTTATAACCGGCGATGTAAAATATCACGATTTTTTTGAAGCCGAAAACAAGATAATAATCGCTGATATTGGGCATTATGAAAGTGAACAATTTACAAAAGAATTATTATATTCAATTATTACAAATAAATTTCCTAATTTTGCAGTTTTAATTTCAGAAAAGGATAGCAATCCAATTCATTACCTGTAAATACAAATTCAATATATTATGGCAAAGACAACCAAAGGCGAAAAAGAAATCAAACCCACAGAAGTTGCTGAAAATGAAGTGGTTGATAAAAATTACAAAGATTTTATCGCCAAAGAAGCCGATGTTAGTGTTGAAACCAAATTGACTGCACTTTACACATTGCAACAAATTGACTCTCAAGTTGATAAAATACGTATTATTCGTGGCGAACTCCCTTTGGAAGTACAAGACCTTGAAGACGAAGTAGCTGGTTTAGAAACCCGTATCGACAACTTTGTTCAGGAAATTAATATACTCGAAACTTCAATAAGTGAAAAGACATCAGCAATTTCTGATTGCCAGATGCTTATTAAACGCTACGAAGAACAACAAAATAATGTAAGAAACAACCGTGAATACGATTCTTTAACCAAAGAAATTGAATTTCAAAATCTTGACATTACTTTGAGTGAAAAAAGAATCAAAGAATTCAATTTTACCTTAGATGCTAAGAAAGAAGAAGTTGAAATTTCACAGAAAAAACTTACCGATCGTAAAAACGAATTAGAAATTAAGAAAGCTGAATTAGACGATATTATTGCCGAAACTGAAAAAGAAGAAAGCGAATTAATTCAAAAATCTCACAACAACCAAAAATTAATTGAAGAAAGATTATTAATTGCCTACCAACGTATTCGTGAAAATGCAATCAATGGCTTAGCAGTTGTAATGGTTGAAAGAGATGCATGTGGTGGTTGCTTTAACAAAATCCCACCTCAACGCCAATTAGACATCCGTATGCATAAGAAAATTATTGTTTGTGAATATTGTGGAAGAATTTTGGTTGATAATGCTATCGATGAAGTTGTAAAACGCTAAAATTTAATAATTAATATATCCTAAAAGGTGTGAGTATTGATTACTTCCACCTTTTTTTGTTTCATTCTATCGGTATAATAAAAATTATCGTAGTTTTGTAACTTATTGATATAAGTTATGATTATGAACCAAAAAATTACCTATATCTTATTGTTTTTAATGATAATAGCAAAATCTAGTTTTGCTTATTTTGATTTTACAGTTGATTGCCGAAAAACCCACCAATTGATCATGAACCTGCAGCTTACAGAAGCTCAACAGCAAATTGATATTGAAAAACGAGGCAACCCATCAAACATTATCCCCTATTATCTCGAAAACTTAAAGGATTTTTTTTCAATCGTGATAAGTCAGGACAAACCAAGTTTTGATCGATTATTGGGCAAAAGATCTAAAATAATTGACCTCATTGAGAACGACGATGTGTCTTCACCCTATTATAATTATTGCCTGGCAGATGTTTATTTTCAATGGGCAGTTGCAAGAATCATTTTCATGAAAGATTTTAGCAATATGATAGATGGAATCAAAGCGGGAATGGAAATCAAGAAATCATATGAATTGATTAAAAAAAACCAAATTAAATTCCCTGGTTTTACACCAAATCTTAAATTATTGGGATTGATGCATGCAATGGTTGATGCAGTTCCGGACAGTTACAAAAGATTAGTAAAGGCATTGATTTTTGATGGAAGTTTTGAACAAGGGGAATCTGAATTAATTCAACTGACAGACAAAACATTAACAGATAAAAATTTAGATTTTCTAAAAACAGAAAGTTTATACATTTTAACTTTCGTCGAAATTAATCTCCAGGGTAATAAACAAAAAGCAATGTTCCTAAAAAAATATTTCACGCATCCCGGCATAATATCAGAATTCAAAAATAACGCTACACTTCTCTGTGCAAAAGCACGTTACGAAATGTTCTTTGGCAATAACGATGAAGCAATAAAAACACTGGAAAATTATCCACGTGGAAAAGAATTTTCTTACTTTGGGTTCATTGATTATTTGACTGGTAAAGTTAAATTAAACCGATTGGATAAAGATGCGGTTGGCTATTTTTTAACGTATACAAGAAATTACAAAGGCTCACATTATATAAAAGCAGCTAATCAGCATATTGCATGGTATTACTTCCTGAACAATGATAAAGAGAAATATGCAGAATACATTCGAAAAACAATACAATTTGGTTTAGCTTTTTCCGAAACTGACAAACAAGCAGAGTTCGAAGCAAAAAGGAGTGATTTACCAAATATTCAACTGCTTAAAGCAAGAGTTTTATGTGATGGTGGATATTTCCAACAAGCCTTAAATATATTGGATGGTAGCAATCAAGTATTACAATTAAAATCAACGAAAGATTCTCTGGAATATTTGTATCGGATGGCCCGAATTTATCATGAATGGGAAAAAACAGATGCCGCAATGCCTTATTATAAAAAAGTTGTGCTGATTGGCAGTAAGGAACCCTGGTATTTTGCCTGTAATGCAGCCTTGCAATTAGGATTGATTTACGAAAACCGTAAAGAAATTGTTTTATCTCGCTTGTATTATAAACGTTGTTTACTGATGGAACCCAAAGAATACAATAGCAGCTTGCATACTATAGCCAAAGGAGGATTGAAAAGGATAGGCGGGTAAGGTAGTTTGGTTATTAGGTTATTAGGTTATTAGGTTATTAATTATTACTGTTCACTGATCCTAACTTCCCTTTTGCAAAGTAAATCCAAAAGTAGTTCCAACCCCTACCCCACTTCTGACATTGATGGTTTGTTCGTGGGCTTCAATGATATGTTTTACGATAGACAAGCCTAATCCGGTGCCCCCTTCACCACGGGATCTTCCTTTGTCGGTTCTGTAGAAACGTTCAAACAAACGGGGAATATCGGTTTCGCTAACACCAATGCCATTATCAGTAACTTCCACTAATATGTACTCATCCATATCAAAAAAACTGATTTCGGTAATTGCATTTTCACGAACTGAATATTTTACTGAATTTTCAATTAAATTGGTCAATACCTGACGGATCCTATTCTTATCGGCTTTTACAATGATTTGCTTCTCATTATTTGGAGAGATCATCAGTTTAACATTTTTTGTTTTTGCTTTAATTTCAAGAAATTCAACTACTTCTTTTACCAATGCAATCAGATCGAATTTTGAAAATTCAAGCTTCAATTCTCCTGATTCCAGTTTGGAGATTTCCTCCAGATCCTGAATAATGGAAATCATTCGATTGATGCTCTTTTCGGTACGTAAGAGATATTCTTTGTTTATGGAAGAATCCTCCAGTCCACCGTCCAGTAAAGTTAAAACATAACCCTGAATATTAAAAACGGGCGTTTTTAGTTCATGCGAAACATTTCCGATGTATTCTCTACGATAAATTTCCAATTTTTTTAGGTCATCAATTTCTTTACTTTTATTTTCAACCCAATCCAGTACTTCCTGATTCACATTCATCAACAAATCCCTGGATCCATTTTGATGCTCTTTGTAATTTTTTTTTGGAAGTTTTAAATTATGTATGGTTTTATAAATAATCCTGATTTTTTCGTAAATAAACTTTTCGACAGAATATCGGATAATTAAAAAAGAAAACGCAAATAATGACATGGAAAGGATTAGAAATACAATGATCTGAAATCCTGCAAACAACAACGAAAACAAAGTATAAGTTAGCATAAAAAACAAGGTAATCAATGTTGCATTGTTCAGGGCGATGTTGCGGGGATTTGAATTAAACATATAAATTTAAATAGAGATATTGGTTATTAGATTATTACGGTTTTTTACTATTACTCTTCATATTTATAGCCAACACCTTTGATAGTTTTAAGATTCTCAATTCCGATTTTTTCTCGTATTTTCCGGATATGAACATCAATGGTTCTGTCGCCAACAATCACATCATCGCCCCAAACTTTTGAAAATATCTCAGTTCGGGTAAAGACTTTATTGGGTTTAGAACATAAAATCGAAAGCAATTCAAATTCTTTGCGGGGCAATATTATTTCTTTATGATCTTTTATAACAAGGTATCTTTCTTTATCGATAAGAATGTCCTTTAGTTCAACAATTTCTGGAGTTTCATCCTCATCCTTGTAACGTCTCAACAATGCTTTTACCCGACTGGTGATAAGTTTGGGTTTAATGGGTTTGGTAATATAATCATCTGCTCCGGCTTCAAATCCGGCTATCTGGGAATAATCTTCCCCTCTGGCTGTTAAAAAAACGATGAGGGTATTGGCTAATTTTGGATTCTTTTTAATTTCAGTACAGGTTTCTATCCCATCCATTTTAGGCATCATCACATCCAGAATAATCAAATGGGGTATAATCTGAGCCGATTTCTCTATTGCCTGCTTACCATTTTCGGCAGTATGAACCGTATAGCCTTCTTTGCGAAGGTTGTATCCCAAAAATTCAAGGATATCGGGTTCATCATCTACCAGTAATATGACGAAAGCTTCTGTTTTCATATTTGAAATTATTTAAAATTGCAAGCTTTTAAAACTGTCACAAAAATAAACAAATAATCCTTACGATAAATTTAGTTCGTTGAAAATTAATAATTTCTTAAGATTGATTAGCAATATCTTTAAGTTAGTAAGATTATTGAGGAAAGAAAAGATATAATTTAAAATAAGTTGCGTTTACAAAATTTTCAATTATTTTTGTCTTGATTATTTGCTGTAGTATTTTGCATAAAATCTCAACTCCATATATTCTCCTGTCTATGAAAAAATTATATATACTGTTTATTCTATTTATAATGTGCTTTCCAACCAAAGCACAGATTTACAAAGATTCCTTAGCCCCAGTTGAAAACCGTGTGAAGGATTTGATTTCACGCATGACAACCGAAGAAAAGTTCTGGCAATTGTTCATGATTCCTGGTGATTTAAGTCAAAATAAAGAAAAGTACAAGACTGGAATCTTTGGTTTTCAAATCAGCACATTAGGCAAGAATATTGATGCAGCCCAACAGTTGATGCATTATGCAGCAGGAAATTCGGCAGTTGAAACTGCAGAAATGGTAAATGAGATGCAGCATTTTTTTATTGAAGAAAGTCGCTTGGGTATTCCGATTATTCCTTTTGATGAAGCCTTACATGGCTTGGTTAGGCAGGGTGCTACAGCATTTCCACAGTCGATAGGGCTGGCAGCAAGCTGGGATGTGGAATTGATGCATCAGGTTTCTCAAGCCATCGCTATTGAATGCAAAACCCGTGGTATCCGACAGATATTATCACCGGTAATCAATGTTGCCAGTGATGTTCGCTGGGGACGTACCGAGGAAACTTATGGCGAAGATCCTTTTCTGGTCTCGGAAATGGGAGTAGCTTATGTTGCTGAATTTGAAAATATGGGAATCATTACTACCCCAAAGCATTATTTGGCCAATGTAGGCGATGGTGGTCGCGATAGCTATCCTATTCATTGGAACGAACGCTTATTAAGGGAAACATACCTGCCTCCATTCGAAGCATGTTTTAAACGGGCTGGTGCTCGTTCGGTGATGACTTCCTACAATTCATTGGATGGCAGTCCCTGTTCAGCGAATGATTGGTTGTTGAATCAGGTCTTAAAAAAGGAATGGGACTTTAAAGGATTTGTTATTTCCGATGCCGGTGCTACCGGAGGAGCCAATGTATTGCATTTTACAGCTGCTGATTATCCCGAATCTACCGTAAAATCTATCAAAGGTGGATTGGATGTTATTTTTCAAACCAATTACGATCATTTTAAGCTTTTTTCACCTCCTTTTCTGGACGGACGCATCGATCAGCAGATAATTGACAAAGCAGTGGCACGGGTATTGCGCTTGAAATTTGAACTGGGATTGTTCGACCATCCTTATATTGATACTGAACAAGCTAAAGTATGGAATGGAAATCCAAACCACCGTCGATTGGCAAAGGCAGCTGCACAGGAATCCATTGTATTATTGAAAAACGAGAACAAATGTCTACCGCTTTCCAAAACCATCCAATCCATTGCAGTAATTGGCTTGGATGCTGTGGAAGCCCGCTTGGGTGGATACAGCGGTCCGGGCAATAATCCTGTGAGTATACTGGATGGAATTAGAAACAAATTGGGTAAACAGATAAGTATTCAATATGCCAAAGGCTGCGATCGCGAAAATCTGGAATATTCAACAATTTCTTCTGATTATCTTTCTTATACCACTAATGGGAAAGCCCAAAAAGGAGTTTTGGGAGAATACTTCAACAATGTAAACTTGAGTGGAAAGCCGGTTTTGACAAGGATTGATCCCCAAATTCAATTTCAATGGACCTTGTTTTCTCCAGATCCCGAAAAACTAAATTATGATTTTTATTCGGTCAGATGGACCGGCCAACTGAAAGCTCCAAAAACAGGAAAATTCAAGATTGGCATCGACGGTAACGATGGTTATCGCCTCTACCTCAACAATAAATTAGTGATAGATAACTGGAAGAAACTCACAAAGCAAATCCTAGTTGCAGATTACACCTTCGAAAAAGACAAAACTTACGACCTTCGCATTGAGTATTTCGAACCTGCAGGAAATGCTTTCTTCCGTCTGGTATGGAATGCAGATGTTGTTAATAAGGATACCGAAGAGATTAACAAGGCAGTTGAACTGGCAAAGAAAAGCGAGGTTGCAATTGTAGTAGTGGGTTTAGAAGAAGGCGAATTCAGAGATCGTGCCTATCTGAGCCTGCCCGGTCGACAGGAAGAAATGATTAATAAAATAGCAGCTATCGGCAAACCAATGGTTGTCATTTTGGTGGGTGGCAGTGCTGTTACAATGAACAACTGGCTTAAAAACATTCCTGCCTTACTAGATGTGTGGTATCCAGGAGAGGAAGGGGGCAATGCAGTGGCTGATGTCTTGTTTGGAGATTACAATCCTGCAGGACGTTTACCTATTAGCTTTCCTGTCTTTGAAGGGCAATTGCCCCTGGTATACAACCATAAGCCTACCGGTCGAGGCGACGATTACATGAACCTGACAGGACAGCCGCTCTTCCCTTTTGGTTATGGAATGAGTTATACAAGCTTTGAATATTCGGAACTTCAAATTGAGAAAAGCAAAATAACAGCCAATGATTCCACTGTTATCAGCTGTAAAATTACCAACAACGGAAAACTGGACGGGGATGAAGTGGTGCAATTGTATATCCACGATGAACTGGCTTCGGTTGCCCGTCCAATCCTAGAGCTGAAAGGTTTTCAACGCATTTTTTTAAAAGCAGGAACATCCAGAATCATACGTTTTTCTATACTGCCCGAAATGCTTAGCATGTTGGACATCAATCTAAAAAAAGTAGTTGAACCCGGCGATTTCAGGATAATGATTGGTGCTTCGTGCAAGGACATTCGGTTGAGAGGGATTATTGAAGTGATGCCCTAAGTTATTGTTTTTATTAAAAAATTAAAAAAAATGAAACTCAAAATACTTAGTTTTTTATTTAGCATAATATCCTTGATTGTATTTTCTCAAAATGGTGAGATAGCAGTAAATATCAGCGGTTTAAAAACTGACAAGGGAAAATGCCTGCTTTATCTTTATAACAACAAAAAGGGGTTTCCAACCAAAGCTGATAAATCGATTTATACTGCCAAATCAAGTATTTTAAACGGCCAATCAAGCTTTGTATTGAAGGGCATTGCTGATGGCGAATATGCAATATCTATTGTTCACGATGAAAATAACAACGGCATACTGGACACTAACTTTTTGGGAATGCCAAAGGAAGGCGTTGGCGTTTCTAATAATGCGAAAGGCTTTATGGGACCACCAAGTTATGACGACTCAAAATTTAAGTTCAACAAAAAATCATTAACCCTCAACATCACTATTAAATATTTATAAAATTAACAATAATTACAATCGGTATTTTAAAGATGATGACGACACTCTCACAAATGATTTACCATAAAAATGGCAGAAAGAATATTTCATAAACCAGACAATTCGTCTTTTTAAAACTTGTAAAGCGAATACTTCATTTTTTTCGAAATAACGAAAAATGAAATCCTGCCTATAAACAAAGACTTAAGTAGTTTCTATTTATTCTCTTGTTTTCATATTATGAAAAACATTGGTAACATCCTCGTCTTCTTCCAATCTTTCGAGTAATTTATCAACCTCTATTTGTTGTTCAGGGCTTACTTCTTTCATTTCAGTAGGAATACGCTCAAATTCAAAAGTTGCAATTGTAAAGGCATTTTCTTCCAGGTACTTTTGAATGGGTCCAAAAGAAGTAAATTCAGCGTAAATAATAATGAACTGATCTTCTTCAAAAATGTCTTCTGCACCAAAGTCAATAAGTTCAAATTCAAGCTCTTCCAGATTAATGCCTTCTTTCTTTTCCACTTTGAAAGAACATTTGCGTTCGAACAAATAATCGAGCATACCAGTAGTTCCCAAACTGCCATTGTATTTATTGAAATAGCTACGGACATTGGCAACAGTTCTTACCGGGTTATCGGTGGCTGTTTCAACCAAAATTGCCACACCAAAAGCGGCCTTCCCTTCATACACCATTTCTTTGTAATCTTTGGTGTCCTTCTCAGTAGCTTTTTTAATGGCTCTTTCAACATTTTCGCGGGGCATATTCTCAGACTTTGCATTCTGAATCAACAACCTTAATCGTGGATTAATATGAGGATCGCCACCACCAGCTTTGGCAGCCATGGTAATTTCTTTTCCTAATTTTGTAAATACTTTGGCCATATTGCCCCAGCGTTTAAACTTACGCGCTTTACGAAACTCAAATGCTCTTCCCATTTTGCTCTGGTTTTAATTTTTTGCAAAATTAAGAATGAAATCATCTTAACAGTGATAATATTTAAATTATTTTTTTTGAAAATCAGTAATATAATTTATTTAACTTGAAAATCAAAGTCAAATAGCAACAGAAGAGCTATATAGCTATTATAAATTTTAAGGGTTTACACTAATTTTTATCATAGTTTACACTGATATGTTTTGAAATTCTTCGATATAACTTTGTATTTGGTAAAAACATGCACTTTTGGAATCCCTTTGTTTTTATTTTGTAGATAAAATTGAGAAACTAGACTAAGAAATTGATAAAAAGATTTTTTATAGAATTATTATAACAAGCCTTTGACTAAAGGTTTGTTATATTTAAAAAATTGAAAATATAATTAAAATTCAATCATTAATTCTTAAAAATTATCAAAATGAAAAGACTTAGATTTTTTTCAATGTTCTTAATGATAAATACAATTGCATTTATCATTTCGATTTTGTGTTCGCAAACTTCAACTGCACAGCAAACACAGTTGAGCAATTATGTAATCTTCTCCGGTAACGGAGGCCCTGGAGCTCCACCTCCGGCTGGAGGTAATGGATCTATAATAGGAACATCTCATTCTATTAATGGAGGAATAATTGGAAGTTATAAATTAGTTCAAACCACATCAAGGCCAACTTTGAATGCCGACATTTTTAGTGGAGGAAAAGTAATGCTCTCCAATTATACCCAGGTAAACGGAAGAGTTTCTGCTGCAAATTCATTTTCAGAAACAGGTACAATACTTTTTGTAGATACATTATCAAACTTGAATCAAAGAGTTGATGTAAATGGAGACGTTTATATAAAAAGTGAAGTAGGATCGGTTGTTGGACCAGTTTTTTTAGCCTCAGGTCAATATACCGGTCCTATACCTAATAATGGATTTGGTCAAAATCCCTTATTCCCTGATCTTCCAGCATTTCCACAAGAAACTGTTTTCCCTCCTGCAGGGGTTACGAATATTACAAGCACACAAACTATTCCACCCGGATCTTACGGATCTGTTAACTTCGTTACAGGCCAAACCTTAACTTTAGATGGGCCTGGTGTTTATGTGTTTAATTCTATGAATCTTGGAGATCTGAATACATTAAATTACGATTTCCAAAACAATCCAAACGGTAATTTTAAAATTTATATAATTGGAGATGCTATTTTGGGGACTTTAAACACTCAATTACTCAATGGTGGAGTTTCTAACAAAATATACTGGGAAGTTCATGGAACAGGTAACTCTTTTTCGGGAACAGCTGAATCATTCGTTTGGGGCTCAGGATCAAATGCAACGCAAATAAACTTCTTTGGTACTGTAATGGCATATAACGGCGCGATAAGACTTGCACATGGAGTATTGATTCCTCCTTATTATTTTAATGGTGCACTTTTTAGTCGTACGCGCGTTCAAATTGATGAAGGAATAACAATAGACTATACTCCCTATATAGGATGTAACGATGTTGTTGCCGATGCAGGACCAGATTACCCAGTCTGTTCTGGTGAAAATGAAATTGCACAATTAGGCTCGAGTGCAGTTGCAGGTGTCACTTATAAATGGTCTCCTACTATAGGTCTGAGTGACAGTACCATCTCATATCCCACAGTAAATACATCTTTATTGACTGAAACAACAATATATACACTCACAGCAACATCAGGAATATGCAGCAATACCGACCAGATGACTATTAGCGTTTTGACATCACCTTTAATAAGCGGTAATTTGAATGTTTGTATAGGAGCAACGATTCAATTAGCTGCTTCAGATACTCCTTCAGTTGAACTTCCCTGGAGTTCATCATTGCCAATGATTGCCACTGTAAATGACTATGGTGTAGCTACAGGAGTTTCTCAAGGAACAAGTTTAATAACTTTTACAAATAACAAAGGTTGCATTGGTACTGCAACATTAACAGTATATGCTCTTCCAGAGGTTAATGCAGGATCAGATGTTACTTTGACGTGTTCCCATCCCACTTTAGTTCTCAATGGAAGTTCATCTGCATTAATACCATACTATCAATGGGAAGCAGATGACAACAACGCAATTTATTGGTTGAATGAAGATGAAGCTACAATAACTGTTGAATCACCTGCAAAATATATTCTAACTGTCACCGATTTTGTCTCTGGTTGTATTGTAAGTGATACTGTTCAGGTATTCAGAGATACCTGCATTTTCCCATATTTTCCACCACCTCCCGATGGCAAAAATAATGATCTGATTGGACCAGAATTAAGCCAATTGTTTCAATACTCACAGAATATGGATTCTGTGAATGATATCTTTGTAAAAACCGAAAACATGGTTTTTATTGAAGTAATCGTAAAACATGGGCAGATAGCAGCTGCTCGCGCCTTACTTCAGTCGCTGGGCATGACAGATACCATTCAAAATGGAGATTCAACATCAATTATTTCTGGTAGATTTCCAATTGCTAATTTACAGTTGCTTAATCAGGATACAAATCTTTTTAATTATGTCCGTCCAATGTATCCGCCCATCACATCAAGCGGAATTGCTTACACACTTGGAGATATTGCTCAACATTCCGACATTGGAAGAAGTAGTTTTGGTGTAAATGGGAAAGGAGTTAAGTTAGGTGTGTTATCCGACAGCTATAATAAAATACCAGGGAATCCGGCCTTAACTGATGTTGGAAATGGCGATCTACCCGGGATTGGAAATCCTGATGGTGATACAATTCCTGTTCAGGTAATCAAGGATTATCCCTACGGAACACGCACGGATGAGGGAAGAGCCATGCTGCAGATTATACATGACGTCGCTCCAAAATCCTCTCTTGCTTTTCGTACAGGATTTCTTTCTCCAGAAAATTTTGCATTGGGAATAAAGGAATTACAAGCTTCAGGTTGTAATATTATCTGTGATGACATTACTTATATGACAGAACCATTTTTTAAAGATGGTGTTGTTTCAAAGGCTGTCAATGAAGTTACTGCGTTGGGAGTCTCTTATTTCACTGCTGCTGGGAATTTTGGCACACAATCTTATGAAGCTATTTTTGCACCTGTACCTGCACCTATGGGTATCACTGGAATGGCTCATGATTTTGGGGATGGAGATATTTATCAAAGTATTTCGCTCACACCCGGAAATTATACGATAGTGCTTCAGTGGGAAGATGATTTTTATTCTCTTTCAGAGGCTGCAACCGGTGCTGTAAACGATTTTGATATCTATTTGACTGATGATTATGGTGCAAGACTTTTTGGCTATAACAGAGATAATAGAGGCAAAGATCCTTATGAAGTATTAACTTTTATTGTTACATCCAATACCAACACAAATATTATGATTGTGAGAGCATCGGGAACAACGAATGCAAGATTGAAATATATTGTCTTCCGCGGCAATGTTCAGCAAAATGAGTATATTACAGGTACATCAACAATTATCGGACAGGCAAATTCAACCGGTGCAATGACAGTTGGTGCAGCTGCTTACTTCAACACGCCTGCATTTGGTGTCAATCCTCCCACTGTGGCAACTTTTTCATCCAGAGGTGGAACTGCCATTAATAATATTCAGCGAAATAAACCTGATTTTGTGGCACCCAATGGAGGCAACACTACTGTTTTCCTTGGAGCTCCTGATTATGAAACTGATACTCTTCCGAATTTCTTCGGTACATCAGCAGCGGCTCCACATGCAGCGGCTGTAGCTGGTTTGCTGCAACAGGCAAAAATGAAATTTTATAATCTATCACTTAGTCCGGCAGAAATACGTTCTATTCTTCAAAGCACAGCAGTTGATATGGATGCTGTGGGTTATGATGTAAATTCTGGTTATGGCCTGATAGACGCTTTTGCAGCATTATCTTCATTTGCATCTCCAACTCCGCTTCTCCTTTCACTTGATGTTCCAGCAGGTATAAATCCCGGAACAGTTACATTTACTTTAACAGTTAGTGGAAACTCATTTACAAGTAATTCAGTAATTTATTTTCGGGATTCTGCATTATCAACAACCTTTATGGATGCCAATCATTTGTCAGCAGATATACTTCCTTTTTCAGGCAATCCTTCTGTAAAAATTTTTACACCTTCAATTACAACAAGTATGCTTGATGGTGGTTTTTCCAACATTCTTTATTTTTCAATGCCTGTTCGCGACACTGTAGTAATTATAGCGGATAATAAAACAAAAAAATTCGGTGAAAAGCTTCCAGTTTTCACAGCTACCGTCACCGTTAATGGTCAATCATTAGAGGAAGCCGGACTTACATTAACAGATTTGGGTCTTGACAGTATTCAGTATACATTGCCCAACGGTATAAACAGCATGAGTAATACTGGAAAATATTTTATTGACCCAAGTGCAGGTCCTTTTGATATTGGATTAAGAGAACGCTATGAATATATTTTTATCACCCATTCAAATTTTATTGATTATGACCGTCCCTCTACTAGTTTGCTTACTATTGAAAAAATGCCACTTAAAATTATTCCTCTTAACGATACCCTATTTTATGGCGAAAAGATAGATGGTAAACAATTTCATTTCAATTATATTTATGATAATTCCAATATTGCTCCGGGTGAACAAAGCACATTTCTTAATTCTTTAAGCACTGAACACCAATCACAAATGACGAAGGCAGTTGCCTTGGTAGATGCGCGTGCTGGGGTAAACTCCCTAGGCATTTCCAGATATCTGAATGATTCTGATCTTGTAGACCTTAGTTTTCTGGTAAGCGCAAGAGCCGGAGTGAATGCACGTGCAGGAGTAAATGCAAGGGCGGGCGTAAATGGTATTATTGTATATGACACAACGCTATTTGTCGACTTTGCAGTTCAATCCATTTTTGATTATCAGTATAATCCTGACAGCACAACACTTACAAGCGCTCGAGCAGGTGTGAATGCACGCGCTGGGGTAAACGCCCGTGCTGGGGTAAACGCCCGTGCAGGGGTTAATGCCAGGGTTGGTGTTAATGGAGTTGAACTGAATATTGGAGGTTCAGGGCTAATCAACAGTACAGATACTTCAGGCCATAGTAATGCAAATGTTGCAATAATTATTGACACCACAGATTATATTGCAGCTGTTAATGGCAATGACACCTTACAAACGTTTTACTCAGTTAATATGATTACAGGTTATACAGTAGGTAACTGGACAATTGTACCTGGACCTCTGCTTTCCAATAATTATGACATAAGTTTTGGTTTAGGACATATAACCATATTACCAGCGATTTTAACTATTAAAACAGAGAATAAAAATGTTGAATATGGAACAGCCCCATTATATACTGATTCTATTTTCGGATATAAGTATGAAGATTGTTTTGATTCTGTTTTTGCCGGACCCATCACTCACTTGCCATTAAGCAACAGTCAAATCTATGTCGGAAGTCATTCGATAATTCCTGATGGAATAACACTTAAACAACCTTCAAATTATTTTATTGATACTATTTTAGGAAATCTTGAAGTTACTCCAGCAACATTAATTGCAACTGCCCGCGACACATCCCGTTGCTATGGTTTGCCTAATCCTATATTTGAAATTGATTACACGGGATTCAAGTTCAGCGATAGCGAAAGTGTTATCAGTCCTACTTTAATAGCAAATACAAATGCAATAATCAATTCCCCACCGGGAGTTTATCAGATTTCACTTTCCAATGGAACTGCCATGAACTACAACCTTGTTTTGGTTCCGGGAATATTAAGAATTAAAAACCCAATAGCAGTAAATATCAGCCAGAGTGAATTGCCAGTATTTTGCCAGGGTGAAGTAATGAAACTGAGTACCAATATTGAAACTAATTTTCCTTATACACCTGCTATCTCGACACTATGGTCGACACTGGAAACAACACCTTCTATCCTAGTAGGCTATTCAGGAACTTTTTCAGTAACTGTTACTAATTTTTATGGTTGTTCTGCTACTGCGAGCTATAATCTTAGCTTTAACATTACTGATCTTTTGTCATCTTATGTCATGCTAGCACGTAACCATATAAAACTGGATCAGTCATCTGTATTCAGTGGTGGTTTAGGTGTGAAGAAAATGAACCATAAAGATGGTAAAATAGAAGCCAAACATTCAACTCTTGTGTCTGGAGTAGGAAGCTTTGCAAAAGCTGAAGACATTGATATTGATAATAGCAGTTTTATTTCCAATCAATCGTTTGTTCCTCCATCGATAGCATGGCCTCCGTTTGAAACTATGACAGGGGTGGGAACTATCAATGTCAATGTAGCAAACAATACTACAATGACACTTAACGGAAGTTTATATAAGGAAATCAAGGTAGGCAAGAATGCAACAGTCATCTTTACTTCAGCAGTTGTTAATATTGAAAAGGATTTAAAGCTTGAAGAAGGTAGTACTCTAAAATTCACAACTTGTACTAAAATACACATGAAGAACAAACTCGATGCCAAAAAGAATGTAACTATCAATCCAGATGAACTTTCTATAATATGGTATATTGATGATGATGTTAAATTTGGCGAAGGGGCTCATGTAACAGGAGTATTTTACCTGGGCTCTTCCTCTTGTGCTGATACCGTAAAATATCACTTGAATATTGAATCATCCAAGACATCAAATCCTGCTGTTTTCAAGGGAATGTTCCTTGCAGAATGCATACATTCAGGAAAATATACAACTTGGTACATGATGCCTCTCTGTAATAGCTGCATTCCGAATAAAACAACTTATTATCCAATAAAAGAAACAAGCCCTGAAGCAATATCTGAATGTATTATAAAGAATTACCCGAATCCATTCAGTGGCAATACAAACTTGGTATTTAGCTTACCTGAAGACAATCATGTAAGAATAGATGTATTTGATCTTACTGGCAAACTCATCAATACCTTGTACAACAACGAAGTTAAAAAGAATCAGGAGTACGTTGTCATATTTGATGGGAACAATCATCCTTCCGGTATATATATGTACAAGTTATCAACTAATAATGATGTATTTACAGGAAAGATGATGCTTTATAAAGAATAGTCAGAATATAATTAAATCTGATAAGAATAAATAAATTGATTGATAATCATTCATGTAAAATCTAGTTTAAGTGGGAGTTTTCAATAAACTGATACAGTTTATTGAAAACTCCTAAACTATAGATTATTGAATTAAGATGAATACTGTATGCATAATTTTTTGCTTTTATGAAAATACATTTCTAATTATAATCGGTATTTAAATTAACTTCTATGATAAGAAAAAGAACTTGTTGCTTTTTGCTTTTCTTACTAATTTACACATTTTGTATTGCACAACAAAACATTGTAGATAGTTTAAAAAAAATAATTGCAGTTTCTAAAGAAAATTCAGAAAAAGTAAATTCAATGAACGCATTGAGCAAAGCTTATTTCAGTATAAAACCATCAGAATCGGTACGCTATGGAGATGAAGCAAAAAAACTGTCTGAAAAACTTAATTATAGAAAAGGACTAGCACTCTCACTCAAAAACATAGGCATTGGGTATTACCAGCAAGGAAATTATGCAAATGCCATCAGCAACTGGGAACAAGCAATGGGGGTTTGGGATTCGTTGGGAGATAAAGTAGGCGTCTCAAATATGCTGTGTAATCAGGGTTCTGTATACTTTAACCAGGGTGATGACGCTAAAGCGTTAGAACTTTATTTGAAATCCCTTAAAATTGCTGAAGAAATTAACGACAGCCTCAGGATAGTAACTGCACTTTATAATATTGGGGCTGTTTATTCTAACAAGACCGCAAGTTATAATAAAGCAAAAGAATATTACCTCAAAGCACTTCCCATTGCCATTAAAATTAAGGACGATTATTCTATTGGAACTGTTACAGTAAATTTAGGAGAAATTTATTTTAAAGAACAAGATTATACCACAGCCTTAAAATATTTTGAGCGATCATTGAGAGCATACGAAGGTTCTGAAAACATCCCCTATTCATTAAATTATATTGGGCGGGTTTATGAAAAGAGGAAAGATTATCAGAAAGCTATCGTAAAACACCAAAGAGCTTTTTATATATCAAAAATGCTGGATGCAAAATTGGATATGTGCATTTCGTTGTTAGGTCTGGCTTCAACCTATCAGCAAAAAGGAGATTTTGAAACTGCTCAATCCTTCTATATACAGGCAAAAAATATTGCCGCTGAATTGAAAGCAAACGCTGAACTAAAACAGGTATATGAAGGATTAGCAACGAATTATGCCGCTTCTCAAGATTATGAGAACGCCTATAATTACCAGCAATTACTGTTGGCAATTAAAGATACACTTTACAACATCGATACCGATAAAAAGCTACAAGGGCTTGCATTTGGTTTTGAAATTGAAAAAAAACAAAATCAGATCAATCTTCTGACTAAAGATATGGAAATTCAACAACAGATAACAGAGAAGCAAAAGCTTATACGCAACGGTTTCATGGGTGGATTTACCATTGTACTTTTATTTGCTGGCGTATTTTTATCGCAACGCAACAGAATCAGTAAAGAAAAAAAACGCAGTGATGAATTGCTACTCAATATTTTGCCTGAAGAAGTTGCTGAAGAATTGAAAGCAAAAGGTAGTGCGGATGCAAAACTGATTGATGAAGTAACCGTATTGTTCACCGATTTTAAAGGGTTTACAGCCTATTCTGAGAAATTAAGTCCTAAAGAACTGGTGAAGGATATTCATGAATGTTTCTCCGCTTTTGACCTTATTATGGAAAAATACGGAATGGAAAAAATAAAAACCATAGGCGATTCATACATGGCTGCAGGAGGAATACCTACACCTAATAAAACGCATGCTGAAGATGCAGTGAAAGCAGCAATGGAAATCAGACAGTTTATTGATGAGGGAAAATCCAGAAAGATAGCAAATGGGTTGCCTTTTTTTGAAATACGAATAGGCATACATACAGGTCCAGTTGTTGCTGGCATAGTTGGAATAAAGAAATTTGCTTATGATATTTGGGGAGATACAGTTAACACTGCCAGCCGAATGGAAAGTAGTGGCGAACCAGGAAAAGTGAACATCAGCGGAACTACTTACGAACTTGTAAAAGATAAATTTAACTGTATTTATCGTGGGAAAATTATGGCAAAAGGGAAAGGAGAAGTAGATATGTATTTTGTAAATTGAATGCTACTCTAAAAATAAAAAAATATGAAATTAAAAGAAGTTGAAAAATACGTTACAAAACGATTTGAAAATGAATTGAAACCATGTTTTGCTTATCATACACTCAAGCATACTTTAGATGTAGTAGCTTCTTCTGAAATAATTGCAAAGCTTGAAGGTGTTCATGAATATGAAATAGGAATCATTAAAACAGCTGCATATTTTCACGATATCGGGATATTGATTCAATTTAAAGAACATGAGAAACATTCAGTAAACATTGCTCAGGAAATCTTGCCAACGTTTGGATACAAAACAGAGGATATTGAAGTAATTATTGGGCTTATCCATTCCACCCAAATGCCACAAGTTGCCAATAATATTTTACAGGAAATTATATGTGATGCCGATTTAGATTACTTAGGAAGAGATGATTATTTTGATATTTCTTCAAATTTAAGAAAAGAATGGTTGAGTTTATTTAAAATGGATTTTTCTGACATTCAATGGCATATGAGTCAAAAGGCATTTCTTTGCAATCATGTTTATCACACTGCTGCTAGCAGAAAAATGAGGAATGTAATTAAAGAAAAAAATATTTTTAAAGTACAGTCACTCATCGATAATTTGATGTAAAACTCAATTAAAAATCATTTTTCAATTCCAAATGAAGATGAAATATCTTTGAAATATTAAATTCAAAACTAATAATTTAATTCTAAAAACCATGAAAAATATAATTTTAATCCCTACAGATTTCTCTGTAGTTTGTAATGAAGCAGTTCACTATGGAGCTGAGTTAGCAAAAAAACTAAATGCATCAATAACCATAGTCCATATTGTAAATAAAGCATCTATTTCAAAGCTGAATAACCCTAAAATGCCTGAATTAGAGATCCAAAAAAAGCTTACTGAAATTTCACAACAACTTAGCTCAAAATTTAATCTTTTAGTTGAAACCATTTTCAGGGAAGGGAGTATTTATTCTACCATCAATGAAATAGCAATTGAAATTGGAGCTAAATTATTGGTGCTGGGTACACATGGAAAAGTTGGGGTTCAGCAACAACTCACCGGTAGTTTTGCCCATAAAGTTGTGAGCAGTTCTGATATACCTGTTATTATTATGCAAGAAGGCATTCATTTTAATGAAGGCATCAAAAAGATTGTTTTCCCTATGAGTTCAACTGCAAATGTCAGACAAAAAGTAAACTGGGCCGTTCAGATTGCTAAAATATTCAATGCTACCATCTATCTTTTTAAATTTCAGGAAGTATTGAAAGAAGACAGAATGGCTATGAATATTGTAGAGCATCAGGTTACCGATGAATTTGATAAAAATTCTATTCAATATGAAATTCATGATGCTGAGAAAGGTAGGAATTTTGCCAATCAAGTTTTATTATTTTCCAAAACCATTCATGCAGAATTAATTATGATAATGTCCAATCCCGATAAATTAAATTTTATTTTCAGCCCTTATGATGAACAAATCATGTTCAATAAAAACAACATTCCCACAATGTTAATAAATCCCAGAGAACTAATGGTTTATCATTGGTATTAGACAAGTCTACTATCCTATTTACGAGCAAAGAGAAATATATATTAATAAAAAGTTTTATTTATATTTAAACATTTACACACTTAAATAATTATATTGTTTTTTATCATTATCTTTGCATTACATTAATTAATTTCTGATACTATGGCTACTATCCATTACACTGCGCCTGATTACTATTTATTGGATGAACTTTTTACCGACGAACATAAAATGGTTCGTGGTGCAATTAGGGATTGGGTAAATCGTGAAGTAATTCCTATAATAGATGATGCATGTCAAACGCATACTTTCCCAAAACATCTGATAAAAGAAATGGGTGAAATGGGTGCTTTTGGCCCCTATATTCCTCAAAAATACGGGGGTGCAGGATTGGATCATATCGCTTATGGCCTAATTATGCAGGAGTTAGAAAGAGGTGATTCCGGTATACGTTCAATGGCTTCCGTTCAGTCTTCACTTGTTATGTATCCCATTTATAGTTTTGGGTCTGAAGAACAACGAATGAAATACCTTCCTAAACTTGCCAGTGGTGAACTGGTAGGTTGTTTTGGATTGACAGAACCCAATCACGGTTCTGATCCTGGAAGTATGATCACAAGAATTACGGATAAAGGAGATCATTATCTACTGAATGGTGCAAAAATGTGGATTACCAATTCTCCTATTGCTGATATTGGTGTTGTTTGGGCAAAAGATGACAATGGAATAGTACGTGGAGTTATTGTTGAACGAGGCATGAAAGGATTTACTACACCCGAAACCACAAAAAAATGGTCACTCAGAGCAAGTTATACCGGCGAAATGGTATTTGATGATGTAATCATTCCAAAAGAAAATCTATTACCCAATATTCAAGGTTTGAAAGGGCCTATGATGTGTTTGAATTCTGCCAGATTTGGTATTGCCTGGGGTGTAATAGGAGCAGCTATGGATTGCTATGATGTTGCACTAAATTACTCAAAAGAACGCATACAGTTTAAAAAACCAATTGCTGCTTTTCAGTTAACTCAAAAGAAACTAGCTGAAATTCTTACAGAAATAACAAAAGCACAATTATTAACATGGCGTTTAGGTGTTCTTAGGAATGAGAACAGGGCAACACCGGCTCAGATTTCTATGGCTAAAAGAAACAATGTAAAAATGGCATTGGATATTGCCCGCGAATCGCGACAAATATTAGGGGCAATGGGCATCACTGGTGATTTTCCTATGATGCGACACATGATGAATCTCGAATCTGTCATCACTTATGAAGGAACCCATGATATTCACCTATTAATTACAGGCCATGATATTACAGGCGAAAGCGCCTTTTACTAACCCTTTAAATTAAACAGCATATTCAATTTTAATGAAACAAATTAATTTTAAAGTAAACGGAAAGCAATACAACCTTATGGTGAATGACCATGAAATGTTGTCGACTGTGATAC
>CAZCBG010000025.1:0-37279 GCA_964496885.1 uncultured Bacteroides sp.
TATTGTACATAGCCAGCAATTATCAACCAAAGGAAAAGATTTCTGGATGGCGTTTATGAATAACAATAATTCCAGCACAACACCCTCGGGTTTATCGATTTACATTTCATCAACAATAAGTACTTCTGGAACAGTTAGTATTCCTGGTTTATCATGGAGCCAGACTTATACCGTTGCAGCCAATTCAACTACCCAAGTAATCCTTCCTACCAATGCGATGGTGTTGACCTCAGGAATTGTTGAAAATAAAGGTGTACATATTACCAGCTTAGATACGGTTTCGGTATTTGCATTAAACTATAAAGCTGCAACTTCTGATGCCAGCATTATTTACCCTACTAATACTTTAGACAGAGAATACAGAGTTTTAACCATACAAGGCTGGCCCTATCATGTAGGCGAAGAATACGTTGTTGTAGCTACAGAAAACAATACAACCGTTGAAATTACTCCATTTGGAGGAGTGCCATTTATTGTCAGCTTAAATGCAGGGCAAGTATACCAGATTATCTCAACAGGAAACAACCAATTATCTGGTGCTGTTGTCAAAGAATACAATTGTCACAAAATTGCAGTTTTTAGTGGAAGTGTATGCGATAATATAGGAGGATGCAGTGCTTGCGATCATCTTTTTGAAGAATTGCTTCCGGTTAGCAGGTTTGGTGAAAATTTTATCACTACTCCTTTAATGACTAAAGCACAGGATTATTTCAGAGTGATTGCCCATTACAATGGCACTGCAGTTTTCATTAACGGATTAATAGCTGCAACATTGAATGCCGGTCAAGTTTATCAGTTTAACACCAACCAAGCAAAATTCATACAATCATCCATGCCGGTTTTTGTTTATCAATATGCTCAGGGAATTACCTGTGATAATGTTGGTGATCCTTTTTCGCTGATTGTACCACCCATGGAGCAAGCCATTGATGATATTACATTCAATGCTTTTACATCTTCCATTATCACTTCATATTTTACTAATATTGTTACACTTACAGCTTTTACAGCATCTTTAACTTTAGATGGGTTAGCTGTATCATTTACACCCGTTGCCGGTAATCCTTTGTATTCTTATGCCAGGATTGCAATTACTTCAGGGAATCACCACATACATTCATCCAATAAGTTTACAGCTTCGGTTTATGGATTTGGGAATGCAGAATCCTATGGCTATTCTGCTGGCTTTAGTTTAAATAATCTGCAATATAGCTTTACTGCAAATCCCAACTATGTATGCCCTGGAATACCCATCGTATTTACATCATCCTATTATGCGAATATTTCATATTATAAATGGTTATTTGGAGATGGCACTAGCACAAGCGGGCAAAATGCCATTCATACTTATACGAGTGGCAGCAATTATACGGTAGGTTTAATTCTTACAGATAACACAAGTTGCAACGATACAATCTGGAAAACCATTCATATTTTGCCCTCTGTTTTTACAAATCTAAATCCCCAAATATGCCAGGGTGACACATTTGCAGTTGGCCCACATTTGTACACTTCAACTGGCATTTATAAAGATACTTTAGCCCGAGTTTCTGGCTGCGACAGCATTGTCACAACAAATCTAAGTGTCAACCCCAACAAACAAATACTTTTAAATACTATACTTTGCCAGGGTGAAGCCATCAATATCGGAAGCCATACGTATACTATTTCAGGCGATTATACAGATTCACTTACAACTTATTTAGGATGCGACAGCATCATTCATACACATTTAACAGTTTATCCTGTAAAGCAAACTGCATTGTATCCTAAAATCTGCCAAGGGGAAACGTTTATCTTCAACTCCCATTATTATTCAACTGCAGGAACCTATAAAGATACTCTCTTAACATATTTAGGTTGCGATAGTATAATAACTAACAATCTAAACATTACACCTTACCCTATTGTAAATTTAGGAAAGGACAGAGAAATTTGTAATGATGAATCCTTTGAACTGATTGTCGACAATTCTTACACATCCTATTTATGGCAGGATAACAGTATATTTAGCAGATTTCTCGTTACAGCAGCCGGTAAATATTGGGTAATGGTAAGCAATGAAAATTGTATCAAATCCGATACTGTTCTTTTTACCTTGTGCAAGCAAGACATCAATATATGGATCCCAAATTCATTTACACCCAACGGTGATGGTTTAAATGATGTATTTAAAATTGAAACTATGGGAGCCTTTAGTAAATTCCAAATGCTCATTTACAATCGTTGGGGTGGCCTTGTTTTTGAATCTACAGATGCAAACATGGGTTGGGATGGAAAATACATGGGAAACGAAGCAAATTCAGGTGTTTACTCTTATTGCTTGAACTACGTCGAAAAAGACAATAAGCTTGAAAAACAGTTAAAGGGGAAACTTACTTTGGTAAGATAAATCTAGAATATAAAAATCTTTTATTTTTTAAATGATACTCAAAATCAATTCCTTAAACCTCGCCCCTCTTTCTTCAAAATTTTTAAACATATCATAACTGGCAGCAGCAGGTGACAACAAACAGATTTTTCCTTTTTCGGTTTTTTCAACTGCAATTTCAACTGCCTGCTCAAAGCTAAAAACCTCAAAACATTGTTTATTGATGCATCCTATTTTGTTTATTTCAGTCAATATCCGTTTACCTGCTTTCCCGATAAAAATTAAATACATAACATCAGATTTTACCAAAAAATCAGCTAGTTTACTATAATCAATACCTCTATCAAAACCACCCAGCAATAAAGTATTTACATTTTCCAAAGCTTTTACTGCCGCTATCGTTGCTTCTGGTATGGTTGATATGGAATCATTGTAATATTCAACTCCATTGTAGTTTCCTACGAACTCTATCCTATGTTCTAATCCTTTAAAACTGTCAATTCCCTCAATGATCAGTTTATCCGGCAGCCCTATCATTTTACAAACATTGATAGCAGCCATAATATTTAAAAGGTTGTGCTCACCTTTCAGATTTCTGGGTTGAAGCGTATCATAATAGGCTTTACAATCGTTGTCATCTTTAAAATAAATCATCTTATCTTTTAGAAAACAACCATAATCTATTGCTTGCTTCAACGAAAAACTTATCATTTTCCCAGGCAAAACCATTTCACTAAGGATGGCATTTATTTCTTGGTTGTCGGCATTACAGATAAAAAAATCATAAGCTTGCTGGAATTTTGCAATGTTAAACTTTGCCAGCTGATAATCCATATACGTTTGATAATGGTCCAAATGCTCCTGAAATAAATTCAATAAAACCGAATAATGTGGTGCCGTAAAGCAATTTTCCAATTGATGGGAAGACATTTCGAATACAATAAGCGTATCTTTATCAACATCTCCAACCTGATCAAATGGAGGATAGCCCATGTTTCCAACCAGTATAACATTGTCAGTATATGACTTCAGTATATGATAAATCAAACTGCTGGTTGTACTTTTGCCTTTGGTACCAGTGATACCTATGACTTGTTTTGAAAAAATTTGCAAAAACAAATCAGTTTGAGAACTGATTTTAAGTTGGTCTTGATTTCCGATATTTTTAAATGAAATACCTGGTGTTTTCAATATCAAATCATAGGAAGTAAGCCCATCCAGATAGGTATCACCCAAAACAAGTTCAATGTTTTCATTGGATTGAAAATGATTCTTTTCATCCAGTTGAGTATCTTTGTCAGCAATATAAAAAATCTGATAGGGAAAATATTTTCTTAAAAACCGATAGCTGGATTGGCCTTCTTTGCCAAAACCCAGAATAAGAATTTTTTTATTGGAGATAATATCGTTTAATACTTTTTCGTTCATATTAGTTTGTAAAGTTCATAAAGTTTATAAAGTATGTAAAGTATTTTCTATATTGGAATTGTATTTCTGCACTTTACTCTTAAAACGTTTTACTTTTTACTTATTTAAGGTTTTGTTTTAGAATTTCAACAAATTCTGTTTCCAGAAAATTTTCTTTGTTAAATGCTTTTAAAAACTTAGTTGAATCAAGCTTTTTATACTGTTGATAATCATGCGTATTTTGATAATATTTCAACAACAATGGCAATTCTGCTTCAGGTATCTGTTGAATCAGCATAGTTGCAGCAAGATTTACTTCTTCCACTGTACCCACACATTCGAAGGGTTTAACTTTAGCAATACCCGTTAATTCATCAAAATATAGTTTCATGTTTTCATCATCCAGCAAGTCTTTTCCAAATATTGAAACCATTTTTTTTCTTTCAATAAAAGGAGAAAGTATCATAAAGGCAAACAAACATTTAGGACAGTTACAGCACCACACATCGGTTTTACTGCCGGCATTGCAGCTTTTAAAACCAGTAAAATACGTTGGATATTTTGCAAACAAACTGGCAATCTGCAATTCGCTGAATGGTCGTAAAAAGCTGAAATACTTGATATTTGATGTAATATATGTATCAACATACGTTCTAAAATCATTTTCAAACTCATAAGATTTTGAATACTGGTGGTTGACATTTGTGTTTTCGACAGTAGCTTCGTTGGCACTTGATTCATTGGATAATGCAATGTTTTGCTTCCCTGTGAAAACTGCAGCTAAAAGTGTAACAAAAGCCAATACTGCAGAGAAGGGTGTGTGACCATTTAAAAAGCCCAATTCATTCAAAGCTAAGAGCTGTGGATGTATACTTCGGTTGATCTCAATAATTTCATCACGACGGAAACCTCCTACTTCAGCCGTTTCGAGGCTGGCTCCTCTTGGATTCATAATCAGAGGAATAATATCTTTACCTGATTGCTTTAATAATTCAAGGCTGACTACTGAATCTTTACCACCCCCAATCGGAACAATCACTGAATGATCTGTCAAAATGGCTGTCTTTTCTAATTTAATTCCTGTATCTGCCACTATTTCCATAAAATCATCCATTCCAGCCTGAATATTGTTTAAATAAAAAAATTCGCCCAAACCATTGAAATAAATTTTCTTCCAGAAAGCAATCTGGTTTTTATCCAGCAAATGAGGTTTAACATTAACTGTCGAAGGACAGGCAGCTTTCCAATAGCTTATCAATTCAACCATACCAATATGAAATACAATATTTTGAATTAATTTTTCAGGCAGATTTGCCCATTGATAAAAATCTCTGGCTGGAAAACTGAGGGTGGGTCTAAAAGAATATTGATCTGCTAAATTGAAATGAAATTCCGCAAAAAATACGTCATTTTTTAATGTATAGGTATAACTTTCATAAGTGAAGAAAGAAAATTCACGCCTCATTTTCAAATATTTATCAGTATTTGAGAGATTCTTCATAAAATGGTATAATATTTGTAGTTATTTTATCGCTTTAAAGCATCAAAATTAGTAATTTTGAATAAAGAAAAACTAAAATGACAGATATAAATAAAATATTAGAGATAAAGCCCAATCATATTCATCCATCACAAGGAAAAATACTTGTTGCTGAACCTTTTACAAATGATTATTATTTTAAGCGATCCATTGTTTTACTTGCTGATCATAACGAAGAAGGCTCTTTTGGTATCGTTTTCAATAAACCATTGTACATAAACCTGAATGAATTAATAAAAGATTTTCCTGAAATTGATGCGCCATTATACCTCGGTGGACCTGTAAAAACCGATAGTTTATTTTATGTTCATACTTTCCCCGAAATCAAAGATGCTTTAAAAATCGAAGATGGATTGTATTGGGGTGGTGATATTGATGTTATTAAGGAATTAATCATCGCTCATAAATTCAACAATAATAATATACGATTCTTTATTGGCTATGCAGGATGGAGTCCCAAACAACTGGATGAAGAACTGAGCGCAAAATCATGGGTAGTTACCCATGTAAAATCGACTATTTTATTAGATGAAGCTCCTGCAACCATCTGGAATAAAATAGTAAAAGATATGGGAGATGATTATGCCCATTGGGTTAATTTTCCTGTGAATCCTTCGATGAATTAATTTATTTTAAAGTTTTTAAGGGGAAAAAAACTGTCAAAATTAAAGTTGATTGAATTATTCTTTAAAGTTACCACCTTCCTTTTCTGAAATTGTTCAGGATATTGATAAATTATTACTCTGCATTTATAACCGCTGGGGAATTAAAATATTTGAGGGTTCAGGAATAAATGCATTATGGGACGGTAAATATGCAGGAGAAATATGCCCTTCAGGAGTTTATTATTATGTCTTAGATTATGAAGCAAAAAGCGATACCTTAAAAAGCAATAAACAATTACATGGTTCTGTAACACTTTTGAAATAAGCTTTGCAATAATTAAAGGGGGATAATTACTTAAAATTATGCCCCCTTTTATTTGAATTATTATTGGTCGAAAGACTAACAAATTACTATCAGTAAAATAGTTATCTACTTATTACTAATTTTTGTTTTCCAGTAAAAGCTTCAGATTTCATTTCAACTACATAAATCCCATTGCTCAAATTACTTACATTTATTTCTTGCTGATTTTCAGTCATAACTAAAGTCTTAACCAAACTACCTGCAAGATTATAAACGTTTAAGTTTGTAACAGCATGGCGGTTTTGGTCGGTATTGACAGTAATCATATTATCAACAGGATTGGGATAAATAGTAAAATTTAAAGTTGTCGTATTTTCAGAAATCCCCAACACACCTCCATTGTTTGTTTTAAGAATCCTACCTTTATAACCTACAGTAAATCCTAAATTTGCATTAACAAAAAAGACTGAACTCAAATTATCATATGTTCCACTTATGCCACTGGTCTGTAATGTCCATGTTGCACCTCCATTGATAGTTTTCTGAATTTTTGTTCCGCCTACAGCATAGCCTGTATTGGCATCGGTAAAATATATTGAAAAAATATCATTTGTAATTGCACTTGTTTGAGCAATCCAGGTTGAACCTCCATTGGTTGTTTTAATTAATTTTCCATATTGACTTACCGCATAACCTGTATTGGCATCGGTAAAATAAACCGAATTGATATTATTGTAAGAACCAGTAATTCCACTATTTTGGACAGTCCAGTTAGTTCCGCCATTAATAGTTTTTAGTATAGTAGCTGAATCTCCAACAGCGTAACCTATAGAGGTATTAACAAAATAAACTGATTTTAAAAGATTTGTTCTGCCGCTTATTTGTGTTGTCCAGTTAGCTCCAGAATTAATTGTTTTTAATATAGTTCCACCACTACCTACAACATAAGCTGTTGTGGCACTTGGGAAACATATAGATTTTAAATTCCCGCTTACATTACTGGTTAATGGTGACCATAATGTTCCTGCATTGGTTGTTTTTAAAATCAAGCCAGATCCACCTACAATATAACCTGTATTAAGATCAGTAAAACGAACCGAATTTAATATAGAATAAGTATTACTTACCTGAGGTGTCCATGTTGTTCCGCCATTGGTAGTTTTTAAGATCATACCACCACTTCCCGCTTGATCATCATCGCCTACTACAAAACCATTGTTTGCATCAATGAAATAGACTGAATAGAAGTCATTTATTTTACCACTTGTTTGTAATGCCCATTGAGCGAAAGAAGGAATAGCCATTGTTATTAAAACAATTGAAATAAGTATATTTTTTCTCATAATTAATTTGTCAGAGTTTAATGTGCTGACGCTGCACTTTTTTTTTAAAAAAATAATTTTTAATAGTAAAATCCAATTGACGCTATTCAATTGAACATTATAATAATGATAGATTGTTTGATTTTAATTCAAGTTGACTTAATGCTACTAAGAATAAATTTAGATGATTTTTAAAAAAATAATCAATTTTACATATTGTAATGAGATTCAATAATTTTAAAGAACCAGGAATCAGGAAGCAGTCTTTTTATGAAAGCGCTTAATTTGTGTTCCATACTTCCGGCAACATAGCGGAAACAAGGATTTTTCTTTTCAATTATTTTTGCAATCAGTTTGGCACAATGTTTCGGGTCTAATCCTTTGGTCTCATCTTTTACAATTGCTTTAACAACGGTATCAAAAACTTTTCGTCCTTCTTCATGAATAGGTGTTAATATACGGTTGGCAGTAAAACTGGTTTTATAATCACCTGGATTCACAACTACAACTTTTATTCCTGAGCCTATTAATTCATAATGTAAGGATTCGCTATAGCCGTTGATGGCAAATTTAGTTGTAGAATAAAAACCCTGATAAGGGATGGCAAAAACGCCTGCCAATGAGGCAATATTAATTATTTTTCCCTCTTTTTGCATTCTCATAACAGGAAGAACAGCATTAACCATATCAATATATCCAAAAACATTGGTATCAAATAATCGTTTACGGTCTTCTGTATCTGTTAATTCCATTTCACCAGTTAAACCAAAACCGGCATTGTTTATCAGTACATCAATTCTCCCAGTTTGTTGTAAAACTTCATTAATCCCGGCCTGAATGGTTTCAGGTTTGCAGACATCAACAATAATGGTCTTATATGCTAATGATTCGTTGGTAGCTTTCCTGACTGTACCAAAAACGTTATATCCATTAGCAGCTAAGTTTTCTGCAATTGCTTTCCCGAATCCACTGGATACGCCTGTTATTAAAACTGTTTTCATTTGTTTATATTTTATTAAATAACTGGAATTATTATTGTTAGAATATTCAAGTTAATAAATTGTATTCAAGTTTCGCCAATAGCCTGTCCCGATCTATCGGGAGAATGTCCATGATATATTCATCTCGTTTAGTGTTATTTAGAACAGAGGCATTTCATAAAATTTATTTTAAAAGTCACGTATTTTAATAATTATGCATCTATTCTTGCATATTTTGCATTTTTTTCGATAAATTCTCTGCGGGGAGGAACTTCATCACCCATCAACATAGAGAAAACCCTGTCTGCTTCAGAACCATTTTCAATGGTTATCTGACGCAATGTTCTGAATTCAGGATTCATGGTAGTATCCCAAAGTTGTTCGGCATTCATTTCACCTAAACCTTTGTATCGTTGGATATGAATATTGGCTTCTTTTCCATTGACGGTATATGATTCTATGATTTGAATTCGTTCTTCTTCGGTCCAGCAATAACGTTCGTCTTTTCCTTTTTTAATCAGATACAATGGAGGCGTAGCGATATAAACATAACCCTGCTCAATCATTTCCTTCATATAACGGAAGAAAAAGGTCAGAATAAGTGTTGCAATATGACTACCATCCACATCGGCATCGGTCATAATGATGACTTTATGGTAACGGATTTTTTCCATATTCAGGGCTTTGCTGTCTTCTTCAGTACCGATACTGACCCCCATAGCTGTAAACATATTCTTGATTTCTTCACTTTCGTATATCCTATGCTGCATGGCTTTTTCAACATTCAGAATTTTACCCCTTAATGGCAAAATAGCCTGAAATTTACGGTCTCTACCTTGTTTAGCAGTACCACCGGCAGAGTCACCTTCAACCAGATACAATTCGCATTTAGCAGGATCACGTTCTGAGCAATCGGATAGTTTACCGGGCAAACCAGATCCGCTTAATACATTTTTACGCTGTACCAATTCACGGGCTTTACGCGCTGCGTGACGGGCTGTAGCAGCCAAAATCACCTTATTTACAATCATACGGGCTTCCTTGGGATGTTCTTCCAGGAAATTTGTAAGCAATTCGCTCACAATCTGATCAACAAACCCCATTACTTCAGAGTTACCCAATTTTGTTTTGGTTTGTCCTTCAAACTGTGGTTCCTGTACTTTTACTGAAATAATAGCCGTTAAACCTTCACGGAAATCGTCACCGCTGATATCAAATTTAATTTTTTCCAACATCCCCGATTTTTCAGCATAAGATTTCAACGTACGGGTTAAACCTCTTCTGAAACCGGCAAGGTGAGTACCACCTTCGTGGGTATTGATATTATTTACATAAGAATGAATATTCTCTGAAAAAGAAGTATTGTATTGCATCGCAATTTCAATAGGAGTTTCGTTTTTTTCACCTTCTATATAGATTGGATCCGGCATTAATTTTTCTCTTACTGCATCTAAGTATTCGATAAAATCTTTCAAACCATTTTCAGAATGGAAAATATCAGAAATAAATTCTCCATTATCATCTTTTTCGCGAAGATCTGTAATATTGAGGGTTACACCTTTGTTTAAAAAAGACAATTCACGCAAACGGGAAGTTAATATTTCATAACTGTATTCTCTGGTGATAAAGATTGAATCATCGGGTAAAAAAGTAATGGTAGTTCCCGTTTTATCAGACTCACCGGTTTCTTTAACAGAATACAATGGTTTGCCAAAAGCAAATTCCTGCATATATGATTTACCATTGCGATAAACTTCTACTTTCAAATGTTTCGAAAGTGCGTTTACGCAAGAAACCCCTACACCATGTAAACCACCGGATACTTTATAAGAACCTTTATCGAATTTACCACCGGCGTGCAATACGGTCATTACTACTTCCAAAGCTGACCGGCCTTCCTTCTCCATCATATCGGTAGGAATCCCACGACCGTTGTCAATAACGGTAATTGAATTATCTACGTTGATAAAAACATCTATTTTATTACAATGACCTGCTAAGGCTTCGTCGATAGAGTTATCAACAACTTCATAGACTAAATGGTGTAAACCTCTAATATTAATGTCGCCAATATACATGGCAGGACGTTTCCTAACTGCTTCCAAACCTTCTAAAACTTGTATATTATCAGCTGTGTATGTTTCTGGTTCAATTATCAAATCGTCGTTTTCAATCTCGCTCATATTCAAATATTTATAGTATTCTTTAATATTCCTCAAAATTACAAATTATAATTGAGAATAACAAAAAAGTTTAAAGGGATTCGCATTAAGTTATGAACAGTATTCGATTAAAGAAAATTTCAATTATTAAAAAAAAATATTTATTTTTACAGCAGATAACTCAAATTTCAGAAAAAGAAAAAAAAATAAAATCTACCTTTAATGAATTGAGGTTGTAGTATTGAATAAAATGCAAAAACAAAAACACTTCGCACTTGAAATAAATACCAGAAAAACAATTCTTTACATATTATAACAAATGCTCATTTTGTCATTCCGAACGAAAGTGAAGAATCTCATAAAATAAATGAACTTTTAAATGAGATGCTTCCTTCGTCAGCATGACAAAATATTGATTTGTAAAAAAGCAATAAACACAAAACAATTATGAAAAAAATTCTCTTTTTAATCATTGCATATTGCTCAATGTGTTCATTAAATGCACAGAATTACCTGATTAACTTTGTTGGAACAGGTGCAGCTACTATTGTGGATAGTGTAAAAGTTGAAAATCTTTCTTCAGGAAACTCACTTACAATACATGGCTCTGACACTTTGCATCTTGGAAATCTAGGAATTACAGATTTAGTTGGAAATAAAAATGAAATACAGGTTTGGCCTAACCCTATGAATGAGCTGGCTGAAATATCATTTTATATAAAACAATGCGGGCTTGCCCAAATAGCAATTTACGAACTATCGGGTAAAAGAATATTTCAAATGTATAAAAAATATTCTCAAGGAATTCAAAAACTAGAATTAACAGGCTTAAAACATGGTGTTTACTTTATGATAATCAGTGGGGAAAATTGCACCTACGTTGCAAAACTACTCAGCCTAAATACCAACAATAGCCAGCCAACAATAGAAAATTCTGAAAACGAAAACAACTTTGCTTTTGTCAAAGAATTAAAAAGCACAGAAGCAATCACATACATGTCTTATTCTATTGGCAACTCATTGAGATTTACAGGGTATTCGGGCAGTTATATATCTGTTGTTACCGACATACCTTCTTTTAGCAAAACTATTAGTTTTACATTTGTGCTTTCTATTGGAAATAGCTATCAAGGTGGCATTATTGCTTATATATTACAACCTGGGGATTCAGGCTATATAGCAGGTCAAACCCATGGTATCATAGCTAGTCCTAGCGATCAAAGTACAGGCATACAATGGCATAACAATAATTATATCATCACAGCTGCTTCTGCTACAGCATTAGGAAGTGGAAATACCAATACCAATTCAATTATAGCCATTCAGGGAAGCGGGAATTATGCAGCTAAACTTTGTGCTGATTTGGTTTTGGGTGCTTATAGTGATTGGTATTTACCAAGCAAAGACGAATTGAACAAGCTTTATCTAAATAAAATTGCGATTGGAGGTTTTGGCAATAATTATTACTGGAGTTCGAGCGAGTATAACATCAACAACGGATGGACCCAGGATTTTACCAATGGAAGTCAGTATTACTTCAACAAAGCCAATCCATTCTTTGTAAGAGCAATCCGTGCATTCTAAACATTCGACTAATAAAGGAAACTAATCAAGCATTCTTCTTTTCTAAATCAAGTAAATAGCTTTTCCTCCAAAGTCCGCCGGAATAGCCTGTCAGATTTCCTTTTTCACCTATCACCCTGTGACAAGAAATCAAGATAGAAATGCGGCTCTTATTTACATAATAAATTACATATTAAACACTTGATATGTATTATCTGTTGTTCTCCATAATTTGTTTCAATAAATATTCAAGTCCATTCAATTTTATTTCATACAGTGTTTCAAGCATCATGCCTAATTTTCCGGAAGGAAAACCTTTTTGCTTAAACCAAACCAGATAAGGTTCAGGTAAATTGCATAAAATGCGTCCTTTGTACTTCCCAAATGGCATTGGCATCGTTGTAAGTTCAACGAGAATTCCTGATTGGGCCGAAAAATCTACTTCCTGCATAGGGATGGGTAATATTGGTTTTTGGTTATTAGTTATTGGTTATTAGGTTAATGAGTTAATGAGTTAATGAGTTAGAGGGTTATTGGGTTGTTATTTTTACATTCTTTCAGGCACTTCAATTCCGAGTAAACCCATAGCCGATTTAAGCGTATTGGCAGTAAAAACAGACAACAGCAAACGCATATTTCGCAATTCATCGTTTGCTTCTTTTAATATGCTTATTTCCTGGTAAAAAGCATTGTATTCTTTTGCCAGCTCAAATGCATAATTGGCAATCAGGGCTGGGCTTCTGCTATCGCCTGCAGTTTTTATTACGGAAGGATATTCGTGCAATAAGCGGATGATGTCTTTTTCTTTGGTCAATAATACGATGTTTGAAGGAATCGGGCAAATATCGTCGGAAGCTTTTTTTATCAATGATTTGATACGGGCATGGGTGTATTGAATAAATGGACCGGTATGACCATTGAAATCGATAGATTCTGTAGGGTTGAAAAGCATATTTTTTTGAGGATCCACTTTAAGTATAAAATACTTCAATGCACCCATTGCAATAACAGCATACAATTGCTTGGCTTCTTCACTTTCAAAATCATCAATTTTTCCCAACTCCATTGCTTTTTCGAAAGCTGTTTTTTCCATCTCATCTATCAAATCGTCAGCATCTACTACGGTTCCTTCTCTGGATTTCATTTTACCTGCTGGCAACTCTACCATACCATATGATAAATGATGAATACTCCCGGCCCAATTGTATCCTAATTTTTGCAAAATCAACTTCAATACGTCGAAATGGTAGTTTTGTTCGTTGCCAACCACATAAATCATCTGATGGGCATTAAATTCATCGTGACGGAGCTGTGCGGTCCCAAGATCCTGGGTCATATATACCGATGTTCCATCGGAACGGAGCAATAATTTTTCATCCAGTCCCTCTGCTGTTAAATCGGCCCAGACAGATTGGTCCGCTTTGCATTGAAGTTTGCCTTCCAGCACTCCTTTTTCAACAATAGATTTACCTGATAAATAGGTAGAAGATTCGTAATAAGTTTTATCAAAATCAATGCCCATGCGGCGATACGTCTGGTCGAAACCTTCATACACCCAAGCATTCATTGTTTCCCATAACTGTATCGTTGACAGGTCCTTTGCTTCCCATTTGCGAAGCATTTCTTGAGCTGCAAGTATCAATGTTGCTTGTTTCTCTGCAACTTCCTTTTCAATTCCTTTTGCCATCATTTCATTTACCTCGGCAAGATAATATGAGTTGAACAATACATAGTATTTCCCAACCAAATGATCCCCTTTTAAACCTGAAGATTGCGGAGTTTCTCCATTTCCCCATTTTTTCCAAGCCAGCATCGATTTGCAGATATGTATTCCTCTGTCGTTGACCAAATTCACTTTTACAACTTTTTTGCCATTGGCCTTTAATATTTGTGCTACAGACCAACCTAACAAATTGTTACGTACATGACCTAAATGCAATGGTTTGTTGGTATTGGGAGAAGAATATTCTATCATTACAACTTCAGTTTCCTCTGTTTTAGCAAAACCAAAATCAATTTCCTGCTGATGTGTATTCAAAAAGTTTAACCAATATTCATTGCCAATAACTAAGTTTAAAAACCCTTTGATAACATTGAAACTGCTTACTTCTGCCAAACTTGCTTTGACAAATTCACCGATTTCTGCGGCCGTAATTTCAGGTGATTTTCGGGAAGCCCTTACAAATGGGAAAACGGCAACAGTAAATTCGCCCTCAAATTCTTTTCGGGTTTTTTGCAAGCTAATATCCGTTTCGCTTAATTGAAGACTATACAATGCCTGAACGGCTTCAACTACAGCCTTACATATTTTTGATTCTAACATAAAATTGGAATGATATTGAATTGCAAAATTACGGAAAATAAGTGAAACAGAAAAACCCTTAACATCATCCAGATGCTAAGGGTTTTAAAATTTCAAAAAAATAATTTTTAAATTATTCTTTGTTGAATTTTCTGCAAAAAATTTGTTTATCCGATTGAATTTTAATAAAATACATGCCTTTTGACAAAGAAGAAATATTTAATGAAGAATGTTGGGAATCGATTTCTGTGATCGCTAAGTTTGAAATCAGTTTGCCTGTTATTGAATATACTTGAATTTGGCTGAATTTATTCATCGTTTGTACAAAGTTTAAAAAAATTTCATTGCATGCAGGATTGGGATAAATTGAAATATTATTTATTTCATTTTCAACAACATTTAGGCTTGCACTTTGAATAACAGTAATCGTTTGTTCCAGATTTAAGTCACCTTTTGCTTTAATAAATGCAATTCTGGGCACATTCGTAATATTTGGGCTTTTAGCTGTAACCGTAATTGTACCACTTGATTTTGTATTCAAAACATCTAACCAACTCACATTGGAAGTAAAAGTTAAATTATTAAGCGTAGAAATATATGTAAATGTAGCTGTAGCACCCGAATTTGAAGGCAAAACCTGAATAAAAGGATAAATGATAATAGGTTGTAAAGATGGAGATTGTACAACCGCTAAATTATCAATGGTGAATCCCTGGTATTTTATTCTGACGTAAGCATATCTTGGTTTATTGGTAATGTTGGCATTGATGGCCGTTACAATAACTTTGCCTGTTGCATTATTATAGCTTACATTTAACCAAGAAGAATCACAACTTGCACTCCAACCCAGATTAGAAGTTTGGATATTAAATATGGCAGAGCTCCCAATTGAATCAGCTATTGTCTGAAATAGAGGATTGTAAGCAAAATAAGTATTATAACCATGTTGGATATAAGTTGCAATTTGGGGAGCAACTCCAATTCCAGTAAGATTTATATTTATTGCTCTTGGTGTTAAACCTGGATTTTCATCAAAAGGATCAACATAGATATAATCATACACTAAATCAGGTGAAAATACAATAAAGGGATAGGTTTCACTAACAGTTGCATTCCAAGTTGTTAAGTCAGTCATTACATCAATAAATGTAGGTATTCCATAGTATCCAAAAGTAGTATCAGGCATTGCTTTTATAAAAGAAGAAGTCCCTTTTTGAACGAGCAGTATAGGCTTTAATAAAGTATAAGCTGCACTTTGAACGATTATTTTGGAATACCTTGGATTAGCAGAAGTATTGGCTGAATTTGTGGTGACATTTATTTTTTTATTTACACAATCACTTGTTACACTGAGCCAGGAATCAGTATTATAGGCTTTCCAAGTAGTTAAATAGGTCGATACATCAAAAACACCAGTACTCGATGCAGCTGAATTGATGAGCATATTCCGAGGGCTTACCTGAAAATTAGTTCCCGATTGATAAACCAAAATGGTATCTGGTAATACGCCTGTTCCCGTTATAATAACATTAGCACTCCTTCCGTACAAGGATAAATAAGTTGAGTCGGCAAACACTGTTAAAGTTCCTGTAGGAATATTTTGTATCAATGACAGCCAGTTAACATTGGTTGTTGCATTCCAACTTGGTAAATTTGTAGTAATCATGTAATCGACATAGCTTCCTGCAGAGAAATTTATAAATTGTGATTTCGGAGTAGTAATTAAGTAAGGTGTGTTATAAGAAAGTGTATTTAAATGTATTACAGGAACTTTAGCATTGTACGGGAAATCACTCCATAATGCAGTGAGGGAATCATAAATAACAACTGAATTCGAAGGTTGTGGAATTGAATTATCGACTGCAAAATAGACATTTCCTGCATTCCCATTTACAGCAACAGCCGCATAATAACTTGAATCTTTCTGGAGCATTACATTTGCGCCATTTACAAAACTCAAGGTAATGGTTGATGCGGATGCTGAGCCATAACTCATAAAGTCAGTATTCGTTATTTCGTAGATATTGGTTTCGGCAATCAGCGTTTTGTTTTGCCCGATACCTCTGTACAAGGCAGCTTTTACTTTAGCACCCACAGAAGTATGATTCGTTACACCAAAGTTTATTGAAGTAGCGATACAGGAATCTTTCATTTGAAATAAATTAGCTAAGCAAAAAGAACTTAGATATGCTATTAAACTTCCATTTCCACAATCATCCATATATCTGTTATAATCCCTTGCATAAACACCTTGTGTATTCACATTCACTAAAATTGTATCTTTATAAACAGCAGAGTTTATTGAATCACTACTCACTGAAATTTTGAATAAATAAGGACCAGGCGTGGTAAAATTAAAAAAGTTATTCACGTTAAATTGATATGAATTATTGATACCTAAACTTGGCAGGGTGGTCGAATATGCAATGGTATTCGTTGTTAATTCTTGAATTTTTACTTTCAAATTGTTTTGCATGGTACTTCCAGTATTTTTAACCTTTACATTAAAAGCAGCCGCATAATTTTGGCCAGAAGGTATTTGAGTATATCCATTCCATTGAGAAGGCAATAAAGTTCCGCTACTTCCAGGTATAATTGACTCAATTTTTAATTCATTGGGTGGAGCATCAGCAATTGAAATATCATCGACCACCCAACCATAACCTCCACTGTATTGCTGACCACTGGTCGTATTATCAGGTGCTTTGTACCTGAATCTAATCCATACATTCGACTGATTACCAGCTATTGCAGAAATGTTTACTTCATACCATCCCATTCTGTATTCGTTTGCGACAATTATATCTCCAGAACCTCTATGAATGGGTATGCTTTGCCAAGTTGTGTTATTTGTTGAAATTTCAACAAAAATGGAATCACGGTTAAATGCTTTGTATAATTCATAAAATTTCAAAATAACTGTTGGGTGGCCTATGGTAGAGATGGCTGAATTATATTTCAATACAGCGTTTGAAATACCATAAATACCAGCAGACAATGAAGTTATTCCATCAAAGTAAAACAATCCATTCGATACAGAAGTAGAATGCATGTATTGATCAGGATGGACATATAATTTGAATTTTGATGAAGCCAGCGATGTATCAGAAATCCAGGTCCAACTTCCAATTGTTGCATTTGTTTCATTGGTAACAGTCCATTGACTGGCAGTGTTCATCGTAGAACTCCAAATTACAGCTTTCGATGGATTTGATGATAGTTTGTTAAACGATTGAAGATTTAGATTTGCATCAATCAGCTTTTGAAAATTTTCATTTATCAAAGAAGGCTGATTTAAGATTACCTGAGCCTGGATGTAATAAATTGAAAAACAGAACAAAAACAAAGTAATTTTTTTCATAATCATTGAATTTAGCTGATCTGTTATACATTTACAGAATTTGTAAAGGTAGATTATTTTGAAACAGATGTGTTAAAAAAAATGAAATTATTATTCCTTATTTAAACATTCCACAGCTTTTACTAGAAATTTCATAGAATGTATCACCAAATCAGCCTTTGGGTATTCATCCCCACTAGATTTCTCATCAAACAATATTGTTTTCATCCCGGCATTCTTGGCTCCCGTTATGTCTTTATCATATAAATTTCCTATCATGATACATTCTTCGGGTTTGGTATGAATACGTTCTGCAATTGTAGTAAAAAATCGAATATCCGGCTTTTCAAAACCCAGATCTTTGGATGAAAAGAAAAACCCGAAGTATTGCTCTGCGCCTACCCTTTCCAAGGCTTTAATCATGGCAGCCGTATCTGATTGACCGGCATTGGTGGCAATGACCATGGTATACTTCTTATGCAAGATTTGTAATGCCTGTTCAATATCAGGTATATATTCTACATGCTCCCAGGTAAACATGGGCTTTTTGAGTTCAGGAAAATCACGCATAACAGTATCGCCCCAGTCAAAAATAATTGTTTTAATCATTACTGTTTATATATTTTAGAAGTATTGAATTCTTTATTAGCATTGAAAAATAATTGAATTGCTTACAAAATTAGCAAAAAAAACTCAAACTTCAAATTTAGATTTTACAATCTAATTAATCAAGTTTCTTCATTAGTTCTAATTTAGTTCTATAAAAGACTAATTGATACTGCAGTATAAATTAATTGAAAAAAATTACAATAAATTTACATTGCTTGTTTAAAAATCAGATAAATAAACTTAAATTTGCAGTCTCATTTCAAAATAATAAAGAAACTTACAATCAACGTTTTATAAATTAATGGAGGATAACTCAATGTCTACAGAACAAAAACAAAAGTATGTCTATTACTTCGGCAGCAAACAAGCCGATGGCAAAGCCGACATGAAAAATTTACTGGGAGGTAAAGGTGCTAATTTAGCAGAAATGTGTTTATTAGGATTACCGGTACCTGCTGGATTTACAATTACAACAGATTGTTGTACTGCTTATTACGACAACAATTGCCAGCTACCTGTTTCTTTAACAGAAGAAGTATGGAGTTCAATGAAAAAAGTGGAAGATGCAATGGGCATGAAATACGGGGATTCAGAAAATCCTTTATTGTTATCCTGTCGTTCAGGTGCCCGTAGCTCTATGCCGGGTATGATGGACACTGTTTTGAATATTGGGCTGAGCTCAAAAACAATTCCTGCTTTATTGAAAAAAACCAACAATCCTCGTTTTGTATGGGATTCTTACCGTCGTTTAATTATGATGTATGCTGATGTGGTTATGGAAAAAGCAGAAGGCATGGAACCAGCTGACGGAAAAGGCATCCGTAAATTACTGGATGAAATGCTTGATGCATTTAAACATCAAAAAGGATACCATTCAGATACAGACTTAAATGCTGAAGATTTGCAGTTCCTTGCTGAAGAATTTAAAAAAGCTGTAAAAAAATCATTGGGTCAGGAATTCCCAGATGATGCAGAAGCTCAATTATTTGGTGGCATCAAAGCTGTTTTCAAAAGCTGGAACGGTAAAAAAGCGATTTCTTATCGTCGTATTGAAGGTATTCCTGATGAATGGGGTACTGCTGTAAACGTACAAGCGATGGTATTTGGCAACATGGGTGATACTTCTGCAACAGGAGTTGCATTTACCCGTAACCCTGCCACCGGCGACAACTCATTCTATGGTGAATGGTTAATCAATGCACAGGGTGAAGATGTTGTAGCAGGTATCCGTACTCCAAGTCCATTGAACGACGACACCAAGAACGAACAAAACAAACATTTGCACAGCATGCAGGAAATATGGTCAGATTCTTACAAAGAATTGTTTGAAATCCGTAATCGCCTGGAAGATGCTTACAAAGACATGCTCGATATCGAATTTACGATTCAGGAAGGAAAATTATTTATGTTACAATGCCGCGTTGGCAAACGTACCGGTACAGCTGCCCTGAACATGGCAATGGATATGCTGGCTGAAGGCCGTATCGACGAAAAAACAGCGGTATTGCGTCTCGACCCTGCTCAATTGGACGAGTTATTACATCCAATTATCAACCCTGCCATGCTGAAAGACACAAAACCATTTGTAAAAGGATTACCTGCAGGACCTGGTGCTGCAGTTGGTAAGGTGGTTTTTACGGCTGAAGATGCCGTTTTATGGCAACGCAGAGGCGAAAAAGTTTTATTGGTTCGCGAAGAAACCAATCCAGAAGATGTAGAAGGTATGCGTGCTGCTGACGGTATTTTAACCGCCCGTGGTGGGATGACTTCTCACGCAGCATTGGTTGCCCGTGGTTGGGGAAAATGTTGCATTGTTGGTGCAGGTGCTCTACATGTAAATGTTGATGCAAAAACAGCTACCATCAAAGATACTGGTATTGTCATCAAAGAAGGTGATGTATTAACATTGGACGGAACCAAAGGTCACGCTTTTGTAGGCATTCTCGATTTGATGGATGCTTCTGAAAACCCACGTTTTCAGGAATTCATGAGAATTGCCGATAAATTCCGTACCATGGGTGTTCGTACCAACGCCGACACTCCTGCCGATGCAGCCATAGCCCGTAGTTTCGGAGCCGAAGGTATTGGTTTATTCCGTACAGAACATATGTTCTATGGTAAAGGAACCGAAAAAGCTTTATTTTTATTGCGTAAAATGATTTTAAGCGAAGGTGAAGCAGAACGTCGTATTGCTTTAGACGAATTGTTTGAATTCGTAAAAAGAGATTACAAAGGAACGCTTGCAGCCATGGATACCTTGCCTGTCACCTTCCGTTTACTGGACCCACCTTTACACGAATTTGTTCCTCAGGGAGCAGAAAACCAGGCAGAATTAGCAAAAGCATTGGGCATCAGTGCCGAAGCTGTTGCAAAACGTGGAGAAGCCTTGCACGAATCGAATCCTATGATGGGTCACCGCGGTGTTCGTCTAGGAATCACCTATCCTGAAGTAACTGAAATGCAAATCCGTGCTTTATTTGAAGCTACTGTTGAGTTGATCAAAGAAAATAAAACGCCTAAACCCGAAATCATGGTTCCTGTAACCTGTGATGTTACTGAACTTGATTTCACCAAATTGATAGTCGACAGAGTATATGCTGAAGTTTGTGCTAAATTTGGCGTTGCAAGTATTGAATATCTTTACGGTACTATGATTGAAATTCCACGCGCCTGCTTACTTGCCAACAAAATGGCTAAAACAGCTCAGTTCTTCTCTTTTGGAACCAATGACCTTACTCAAATGACATTTGGATTCAGCCGCGATGATACCGGTGGTTTTATGCAGGATTATACCGACAATAAAATTCTGGCTGCCGATCCATTCCAGACTATCGATCAGGAAGGTGTAGGACAATTGATTGAAATGGCTGTTGCCAAAGGACGTGAAACACAACCTAAACTTAAAGTGGGTATTTGCGGCGAACAAGGCGGCGATCCTGCTTCAGTAGAATTCTGTTTCCGCAATGGCTTAAACTATGTTAGTTGCTCACCATTCCGAGTTCCTATCGCACGTTTGGCGGCATCACAAGCAGCTATCAAAGCTGAGAAAGCTAAAAAGTAGACCAAAGACGGAAGACGGAAGACGGAAGTCAGAAGATAGAAGTTGGAAGAAGAAATTACTTCGAAATAAATAAATGTAAAAAGCCGATAGTTCAGATTTGAGCTATCGGCTTTTTTATTAAAAAAATGCAAGAATTTAATTCGGGTTTTGGCAATAAGGTTTCAAAACTTCAGGAAGACTCTCAAATTTTTCAACCAACGGGTTTACCAATGGGGGTTGTCCATTTTTATCCATAATTTTCAATCCCTTGCTCCTATCCAACAAAAAGGCAGCGAATGCTTCTGCATTTCTACGGTTAGGTGCTTGAGTCGGGATGCAAAAGCCATATACCATTGCTTCGCCAGTTTGTATCATTGTCTCTCCAGGTTTTTTTCCTTTCACTTCCAAGCTAACACTGGCATATAAAGTTGTAAAGTCTTTATTCCCTAAATTTATTTGATGAGGTAAACTGATGTATTTTAAATGATGTTGCAATGCTACTGAACGATAAATGAAAATATAATCAATATTCCCGCTTTCAAGCATTGCCAGTAAATCTACTTCTTTTGGACGAATATAGGAATTGTCTTTCTTTTTCATTTTTTCGTAAAATCCCTTGAGACCATAATATTTTTCGGCCAATTGCAGGCACAAAAGAGTGCGATAGCCGCAAGGATCAGTATTAGGATCTGAACGACCATATACTATATCATTTGATAGCAAAAGCTTTGTCCAGCTTATACTATCCATTTCGCTGGATTTACGAGCATTTGGATTAAAGGCAATTACCATTTCGTTGGTCGCAAATGGAATATTCCAGCTTGCAAATCTTGGAATCAACAATTTATCGATTACTTTATAATCTGAAGAAATCAACAAATCACAAGGCTTGTTAAGTTCTGTTATTTTGCGAGAACATTCTACACTTCCGGCTGCTTCGGCAAGTATTTCAATAGCTGGATGTAATATTTTAAAAGAATCGGCCAGTTCTTTAAAAGGAACAGCCATACTTCCAGCATGAAATACGATCAATTGACCATTGATACTGTCTCTTGAATTATTGATAGTATTTTCATTTTGCTTTTTAGAATGACAGGATGTCATCATCGCAACGATAAATAATGCAATAAGTATACTTTTCATAAATATTTTTTTGCAAATATAAGCAATATGAATATATTTACAATTCCTTGCATTTTTTTATTTATCATTCAATAAAACTTCCTATTTTTGCATCGAATTGAAAACAATATCAATTCGAATCATTAAAATCATTAAATCTTATTCAAATGAAAAAAACCTTACTTATTTTAGCTTTCATAGCTATTTCAATGAGCAATTTTGCTCAGGACACCATCATCGGATTTTCCTTTCCGCTGAATGATACGACTTCTAAATATCCAAACAAGGGATTAATATCTAATTTGGGAAATGTATTGCGTTTCGAAAATGCAGCAACATCAACTAACGACAGTATTACCTTTACCAATGGGGTTACAACAGGCGATTATGCTGCTACTACCACAAAATGGGACAATGGTGACACCATTAAATCATGGACTATTAAATTTAAAGCAAGTAATTATACAAATTTCAAAATTTCGTCTAAACAACGAGGAGGTGGAACAACTCCCGGCCCTAAAAATTTCCAAATCCAATGGCGCTTAAACTCAGGAACCTATGCTGATGTTCCTAATGGAGCGATAACTTGCGCAAACGACTGGACGACAGGTGTTGTGAATCAATTGCCACTTCCAATTACCGGACAAGGAACTGCATATATTTATGTAAGATGGCTGATGAAAGGCAATTTGGATGTTAATGGAGGAACAGTAGCTGCTACAGGTGTTTCAAAAATTGATGACATTTTAATTACAGCTACAAATACCGTTGGAATAGAAGAAACTGTTTTTAAAAATGAAACAAATATTTATCCAAATCCTTCTAATGGAATTTTTACAATTAATGCAAGCAAAGTAATTAATGAAGTCAAAATCTATACAATTTTAGGAAAATTGCTGTGTACAACAAAATCAGTTCCGACTAATAACAGCATCGATTTAAGTGCTTTTGGAAATGGTATTTTTTTCGTGAATGTTAAATATAATGATAATACGAACTATACAACAAAATTAATCGTTCGATAGTATAGGGATCTCTTGAATCGAATCAGAGACCTATCAATAAGCAAATTCTAAATAAATACAAACCATTTATTTAAATTCATATTGTTAAAAAAAATCTCCTTCTTTTGAATCGAAAGAAGGAGATTTTTTTATAATGAGATATTTTAGTTTAATAATATTCGATTTCTCTACGAACAAAACTCTCAGCATTCTTCCCGTTAAAACTTATTTTTTGAATCCAGTTGCCCTTCTTATCGAATTTATAGGTATAATAAAAATTCTGCTTACTACCATCTTCGGCAATTTGAATCTCCTCAATAAGATTTTTGTTGGCATCATAAATATAATTGATTTTTTTATCGAGATTCCCCTCTGATGAATACCTGCTGTTTTCAATTTTATTGCCAATTGTATCATAGGTATAAGAATATCTACTCATAAAATTATTCTCTGAATCGAAACTCATATCCACTATCAAATTCCCTTTCCAGTCGTATCGATAGGTGTATTTCTTTTCAAATTTACCCTCGGCATTGTAACTATTATCCTCAGCAACATTGCCTTTTTCATCATATTTATAAGTAATCTTTCTTTTCATTTTCCCATCTGAAGCATACTGAATTTGTTCGGTTCTGCGACCGGAATTATCGCGGATGTATTCATATTTTTTATCAATTTTTCCATCTGCATTGTATTTGATATCTATAATTTTATTTCCTTGCTTATCAAAAGTATTGTAATAGGAAAAATTTAATACACCCTGTTGAATATTACTATCCTTTCCAACAGGCTGATAATTGTACTCATGAATAGTTTTAACCTGGCCTTTGAGCATGAGTCTTGATGCATCAGTTTTTTGACTGTAAACCTGCATTGAAAAGATAATTGCTAAAAAAAAGAAAAATTTTGTTTTCATTCTTATAAAGTTTAAATTTTGCATATTACTATTATTTATCATGTTAAGTGATGTGTTAATTTTTTTTTTGAACTTCTTTAGAGTTTAAAACCCAAATCTAACTCAATAAATCTACCTGGAGACAATCCTCCTTTTTTATCGATGTAAGCATGATCCAGTATATTTTGAATATCGATAGAGCAAACAATATGATTTATAAATAGATGACTTAATCGGATATCAATGGTTGAATAAGGATCTATCGTTGCAGAATTTTGTTCATCTGCCCATTGTTGGCTGATATAATTAAAAATAACAGATGCATTTACATATTTTGTTTTTAGGAATCCACCTATAAAAACCTGATGAGGTGGAATTTCGGCAATAAATTTATCTTGCAGATTGACACCAGTTTCGTTAACCGCATTAAATTCAACTATTTGAGAATGATTAAAAGTATAATTGGCTTTTAAAAGCAGATTTTCAGTCAACTGCCATTTTGCGGAAATTTCAAATCCATAAATATTTACCTTGCCAATATTTTCGCGTTTCAGCACAATATTTTCAAGGTCGATTACACCTCCGTTTACTACAAAATATTGAAAATCTTTACCCAATGAATAATAAACACTGGACTCAAACAGTAAATGATTGTTTGGCTTATAATTACTTCCGATTTCAAAAGTAGAAACATATTCAGGTTTTAAGTCAGGATTGGCCATTTTAAAGCCTTTGTTGATCTTACGGGAACTGCACATATCATCCAATGTGGCTGGCATAAAACCATGAGAAAAGCTTGCATAAACATCCAGTTTAGGATTAACAATATACTTGGCCGAAAGTTTTGGACTCAGGTTAAACCATTGATTAGCTGAATAATTGATAGTATAATTGCTTAAAAAACCTGTATTGTAAGTGGGATTTTCGATAGAAAAATTTCCATTGAAGAAGCGGGCATAATCATATCTTAAAGCAGCCATTAAAGCGAGCTTTGGTGTGATTTGTAATTCATTTTGAGCAAACACAGCCGCAAAACCTATTTCGCCCTGACGGATGGCATGATCGGTTGAAGTACGATAGATATCTTCGGCTTTCATGTCGCCTTGCTTTAAATCTATACCCAATGTTAACTTATCGTTTTTTGTTATATTTTTAGATGCATTTACCCAAATGCCAAAATCTCTGGAAGATTGATCGGTATCATATAATTTATAAGTATCACCAGTTTCGTTCAGTTTCTCAGTATGTTGCCAAAAATAGTCATAATGATAAAAAGCTTTTGCCTGAAACAATATCTTATTTTTTAATAAAGTTGTAAAATCTGCCATTCCAATATTTGCATAATCGGTAAGTAAACTGCCATTAGCTTCGAAGATTTTAATCCCATCGCTCCTTTGGTCGTGGTAGAAATTATAGCTTACTGATAATCGGGTATTTGCGTTAAATTGGTATCCAATTTTAATGTCTGTTGACAATTCATACATTCGCAATTTAGTATCAGTGCTGTCTCTTAGTTCAACAGGAACATTGATATAGCCATCTCCCTTGCGGTAAAATCCATTGGCATACCAATACCAGCCTTTGCCACTTTTAATTTGATTTCCGGAAAGATTAAGTCTCCCTCCTATCGTATTGTAAGTTGCGCCTAAAACACTTGCAGTCATGCTAAATTTTTCCTTTGGCATTTTTGTAATGATATTAATAATACCACTCATCGCATTGTTACCATACAATGCCGAATTTGAACCTTTAATAATTTCAATTTTTTCTACTGTTTCAGGTGCTATGATATACCAGTTGATGCCGCCACCGGAAGTTTTATTGAGAGGAATTCCATTATAAAGGACCAATACCCGATTGGTACCGTCCATTCCCCTCATGGTTACACTAGAATTCTTCGAGAAAATACCCCAACTGCGATTTACATATACATTTGAAACAGATTGCAGAATATTATCGATATTGCTTATTGGGTAACTTTCAAGATCGTGTTGATTAATAACATCTATGTTTGCAGCCACGCTTTCTATCTTAGCATTACATCGGGTAGAAGTAACGACAATACCTTCCAGGAAAATGTTTTTAATACTATCCTGTGCCCAAATCATTTGATAAAAAAGGCATAGGATAAGAATTAATATTTTTGTTTTAAACTGCATAATTTAAATTTGCACTTTTTTTGTTTATTCATCCTTTAGTACTTTTAAACAGCTTGTTTACTGATTACTGTTTACTAATCACTTTTCACTGATCACTGTTAGCTGTTCACTGATTATTCCTGCATTTTAACTGCAAATTTCAAGCTGCCACTTTCGAGACCGTTCACTTCTATAATTTTAAGTAGCCCAAACTTACCCGACTGGGTTTGAAAACCCCAGATTTGATTAGGAGTAAGTGCTTTGGCTTTTCGACCTCCGTTGGTAAATAAATTGGCTATGATGATACTGTCAGTTTGTGCATTATCAAAAGCAGACAATGGAATATCAACGACAGACCGACTAAAATAAGTTGTGTTCTTGATGGTCCAATTTTCAGGTGAATTAGTACCAGCATAAATACCGATAATATTTCCACCAGCAGATGCCAAGCAATTATATTCAAGGTTTAATGGATTGTAATAATATAAAACATCTATAAATGCCTGGTTTTGAGAAGCATCCGATAATGAATATACAAGTCCGTTGGTAAAAGATGCAGATGGACCAAAAGTAGTATTGTTTTGTCCTCCAAGTATAAAAACATAAGAAAGTATTGGTTTATATGCGCTGCCGTTTTTTTGAAGGATAATACATACAGAGTCACTTCCACCATTAATATTTCTAATGATAATGCTGATTTTCTGAATACTGTCTGCATTTTTATGTATTATAAAATCTTTATCAAATGTAGAAGCATTGAATCCATAATCAACTAAACGCTGAGAATTATTAGATTCAACAATAAAGTTACAAAGGTTAACACCGCCATTTGCAAATGCTTTGATACCGATGCAGATTTGAGAACCTTCAGCGATGGCAGTATCATGAGAAGTATAAATACTACCAATTTTTAATTCAATGATTGGAAGGAGTGTATTATTATTTTCCTCTTTAGAACAACTATAAATACTGCTAATACAAAGCAGCATAAGTGTAAAATAAATAGTTTTTTTGAATCGTATAAGAATGTTGTTCATAAATAAATTTATATCGAAAAGAATATATTTACACTTCGATGTTTAAAGAAAATAAGAATAATAAATTATTAAGTAAGTAAATTATTCACAAAGGTTTAAATTGACTTTACTCTTTTTTTAATCGTTTTCATTAAAGCACTTCCACTCAAGCCCCCTATAAAACCAAAAACAAAATGAGTTGCCAATGGATAAATGAAACCACCCAAAAAGGATTCGAACATAAAACCGGTTGAAAATGAAATAAGTAATCTTGATATAGGAATCAAAGCATAAGCAAAGCCAGCAGCCAATGCGAGCAGCCAGATATTTTTATTCAATTTAGGAAAAACACTGTAAAAAATATCAATTGCAATACCGGGTAATATGAATGCTAAAGAAGTTAAAGGATCTCTAAATCCTAGTATGGGGACAACCAACATAGCAGCAACACCTAATGAAGACAATGAAGATGCAAAACGAAACGAAGAAAGATTTCTACCGATCAGCAAAAGCAACATAAACTCAATACCATGGCGACCAGGTAAATGCAAAGGTATTCTTAATTTCGAATGTAAAACAATAGCTGTAGCACCCAATAAGAATAAAAAAACATATTCTGCTATTGTTAATGCCAGGCTCTTTTTCTGAACGATTGCAGTTGAATTATCCATAAACATTTATTGTGTGAGTGATTTTACATCTATTTTGCATAAAGCCTTCCAGTCGTAATCGCTGGTAATTGATTTTTCAACAATAATTACTGCTTTATGGTCTTTTAAAATGGGTCGCAACCAATCTTCAATAAAAACTGTATCGGAATCTGCAACAAAATTATAATTTTCTTTGGTAAGTACATCATTAATTGTTGAAATATTTTTCAACTCGCTAACTGTATAAATTCCTTGAATCTCACGCATTTCTTTGCCTGCTATCCATAAATACCTACCGTCGTTCCCTTTAAAATGCAAACCTATCGCAGCCAGCGAACCGATGACACCGATTTTATCACCTGTAAGTCCTTCTAAATATATCACATTGTTTTCAGCTATTTGATAAGCTTCTTTTTTTGTCAACACTTCTCTTTTAGCTCTGTTTCCCCAATTGACAATATCATCATGAATATTATCACAGCAAGCAATGCACAATCCGGCATCAGAGCCATCAGCAGCCACTTCCAAAAGAAAATCACGGCAAACAGCTTCTAATGAATGAAAGTCAAAAATTTCAGCTTCGATACATGCTGAACTATTATGAGAAGTATAAGGAATGTCATCATGAACATAGAGTTGATGCCTTGTAATTCCAGCAATTTTACCGATTTTTAACTCAGCAATTAACTTGCCTAATTGTCGGGCCTGAAAACCTGTCCCTCTGCTTTCGAGGTTATCGGTATCATCTATTGCTATTAAAACTTTCATGGATGGGTTATTGAGTTATTGATTTATAGAATTATAGCATTATTTGAGAAATTATTTTATTTTTTATTTACATCTATCAATACACCCTCTTTCAGCACAGGAACTACATTGGCTGTATCAAATTGGAAAGTGAATTCAAGTATATCATCCAAATTCAGTTTCTTCAAACGGGAACGATGAGCCGCTTTCTGAATATAAGCTAAAGGATTTGATTTTGCAATTTCCCATAAATCGAGCGCAGCTTCAGCAGCATCACAATCCATTTTAAAATTTGGAAATTTAAGCAATTGTTCTATTAAAGCACCAGCAAAAATAGAATCCTCCAAATTAAATTTATTTTTCCAGCCTGCACAAAGTATCACTATATTAGAATTTTGTTCGCTTAACCATTGAGTAATTGCTGTAATATTTGAAAAAGCTCCAATCACTAGTCCCTGTGCATTTTTAGCCAATTCAATAGCCTGGGTACCATTGGTTGTGCTGTAGACTATTGTTTTATCTTTAACAGCAGCTGTCATAAAATTAAAAGCTGAATTTCCAAAATCTGCAAAATCCAACACCAGTCCTTCTCTTTCTGAAGCAACAAGATAAGCTTTTGCTTTATAAGCTTTTGCTTCATCAATAGTTGCAACAGGAATAATGGCTTCTACTCCATTTTCAAAAGCAGCACAAATAGAAGTGCTAGCCCTTAAAATATCAACCATAACTACAATAAACTTTTCTTTAGTAGTAATTTCACTGTATAATTTAGGTGTAAAACAAACTTCAATCGTATGCATAAAATATCTATTAAAAATGCAAAGTTAAGTATTATTAACGATAACTCAAATCGCATCCAAAACAGTTTTGTAATCTTACGTTAAATAATTGAAAACAGATTCAAAACATAAAGAAAAAAAAAGGAAAATTCTTTTCAAACGAAACATAAAATCATTATTTTTGCTGACTTAAAAATCATCCCTCAGTGACGGGACAATTGAAAAATTTGTAATAATAAATTAAGCCATGTACGATAAAGTTAGAGAACACCTTCAGAAAGAAATCAGTGAAATTAAAAACGCTGGTTTGTATAAAAATGAACGCATCATTATTTCTCCTCAGGGAGCTAATATCAAAGTAAACAGCGGACAGGAAGTATTAAATTTTTGTGCCAATAACTATTTGGGTTTGTCCAACAATCCTCAGTTAATACAAGCTGCTAAAAATGCAATGGATAGCCGTGGTTTTGGGATGTCATCGGTACGTTTTATTTGCGGAACCCAGGATTTACATAAAGAATTGGAACAAAAAATTGCAGATTTTTTTGGAACAGAGGACACTATTCTCTATGCAGCTTGTTTTGATGCCAATGGTGGTGTTTTTGAGCCTATTTTAGGAGAAGAAGATGCTATTATTTCTGACTCATTGAACCATGCTTCCATAATAGACGGAGTAAGACTATGCAAAGCTCAGCGTTATCGTTACAATAATGCTGATATGGCTGATCTTGAAGAACAACTAAAATTAGCCCAGGCGCAACGTTTTCGCTTGGTTGTTACCGATGGTGTTTTTTCTATGGATGGGAATGTAGCTCCTTTAGACAAAATTTATGAATTGGCTGTTAAATATGATGCGATGATTATGGTGGACGAATCCCATTCAGCAGGCGTTGTTGGAAAAACAGGCAGAGGCGTAACTGAACTTTACAATTTAAAAGGTAAATGCGAAATCATAACAGGTACCTTGGGTAAAGCTTTTGGTGGAGCTATCGGTGGATTTACAACCGGCAAAAAAGAAGTGATTGAATTGTTGCGTCAACGTTCAAGGCCTTATTTATTCTCCAATTCAATTCCTCCTATGATAGCTGCAGCAGGTATCAAAATGGTGGAGATGATGAGCGAATCAAACGAATTACAAGACAAATTGCATGAAAATACAGCTTACTACAGTCAAAAAATGGTTGAAGCAGGTTTCGACTGCAAACCCACACAATCAGCCATTGTTGCTGTTATGTTGTATGATGCTAAATTATCTCAGGAAATGGCTGCCAGATTATTGACTGAAGGCATATACGTAATAGGATTTTACTACCCTGTAGTGCCTAAAGACAAGGCACGTATTCGCGTACAGATCTCTGCTGCTCATTCCAGAGAAAATCTGGATAAATGTATTGCGGCGTTTACAAAAGTTGGCAAAGAATTGGGTGTAATCAAATAAAGAACATGACCAGAATATGTTAGGTTCTCAGGATTAAGTTTATATAGATTTTATTTCAAATATTCTTATCCCTGAGAATCTGACAGTTCTTCATTCTAATACATATGAAAAACAAAAACCTCTTCCTTGTATTTGGGCAGTTTTCACTAATTATTAGTTTTATTCTTAGTCATTTTCTAAAAGAAACTGATATTATTTCATTTTTGATTGGCATTTTCATAGGTTTATCCATTGTATTCAATCTTGCTTTTTTAATCAGCCTTAGAAAGAAAAATTAAATATTTATTTCCACTTTCATTATTTTATCCCTTTTGCGTAAAATGTCAGAAAAAACCAGACACTTCTTTCTTTTTTTACTTATTTTTATTAGTTTCTCAGCTATCAGTCAGGGACAAGAAGCAAACTCAAAATTTTATTTTGGCGGTATTAACATCAATACAGGGAAAATAGTTCCTCATTCAAAACGCATTGAATTTATAACTGGTGATGTATTCGCAGTTCAAGTTAAAATGTATCAGGATTTATTCAGTACAAACAAATGGGAAAATCCTTTTAAAGCTACTAAATTTGGATATTCGCTTACTTATATTCACACTCAAAATGCCATAATAGGTGATTTATGGGGTGCAAATATGTTTATCGAACCCAGTTTATTTAGCATGCATCGTTTGCACCTTTATGCGCATTTAGGAGCAGGTATAGCTTATGCTACTGAAAAATTTAACAAAGAAAGCAATCCTACGAATTTTATGATAAGTACGGATATCAGTTTCTTTTTCAATGCAAAACTAAATTTAGACTTCCAACTCAGTAAAGAATTTTCAATGGGATTGAATGCAGGATTTTCTCATTGTTCTAATGCAGCATTGGAGCTTCCTAATCTGGGAATCAATATTCTGAACTATGGAATAAATGTTGGATATCGGATTTTTGACGACAAAAACACTTTACCCATTAATATTCCTACCTCAATAGAAAAAAAATGGTCACATGATTTTACTTTTGGAGTCGCTACCCGAAATGCAAATGAAATGTTGAACAAATACTATTTTATTCTTACAACTGATTATGCGTTGAATCGCTTTTTAAGCAAGAAAAACATCTTAAGTATAAATCTTCACTATGTTTTGCGTCAAGGTGAAATTGATGACAAATTCTATTCCACGACTTATAATAGCTATTATGGCTTGGCATTGGGTCATGAATTAATCGTTCGTAAATTGTCAGTGATTACTCAATTAGGGAGTTACTTATACGATACCCATCTTAATCAACATTATTGGTATGCCCGATTAGGCATCCGATATTATTTCACAAAAAGTATTTATGGGATGATGACATTAACCAACCGCAAGCAATCAGCAGATTATTTACAATACGCCATTGGTTATAGGTTGAGATAATTTTTAAGTAAAAAAAAATTAAAAAGTTATTGAATATATTTTAAAATTTGAAGACTTTATTTACAAAAAAAAGCCTTTGTTTTTCATAAACAAAGGTTTTTTTTCTTAAATTAGCCAAAACATATTTTATGCTGATTTTTTCCTGATGAACAAAATTAAATACTTCCTTTTACTATTAATTATTCTCACAATTTCAGCAACTGTAGTTGCTCAAAAAGTAGGACTAGTTTTAAGTGGAGGTGGCGCTAAAGGAGTTACACATATTGGAGTTATTAAAGCACTTGAAGAGAGTGGAATCCCGATTGATTACATTGCAGGAACTTCCATGGGAGCTATTATTGGGGGTTTATATGCAGCTGGTTATTCTCCTGATGATATGGAAAAAATTTTTTTAGGAGAAGAATTCTCCAATTGGATTTCCGGAATTATTGATAAAAAATACATTTACTATTTTAAGAAAGAATTACCTAATGCTTCCTGGATTGATTTAAGGTTCAATTATGATATAAAAATAAAACCTAAATTACCTACCAATATTATAGCTCCTTATCAAATGGACTTTGGATTTCTTGAGATTTTTGGGAGTGCAAATGCAATTGCAAAAAATAACTTTGATAATCTTTTTGTACCTTTTCGTTGTGTTGCTGCAGATATCTATACAAGCAAACAAGTAGTATTAAAAAAAGGAGATCTTGGCAGAGCAATCAGGGCATCTATGACTTTCCCCTTCTACTTTAAGCCTATAAAAATTGACAGTACTTTATTATTTGATGGAGGAATGTACAATAATTTTCCTACCAACGTGATGTACGATGACTTTTTCCCGGATATTATCATTGGAAGTAAAGCTGCAGGAAACTACCCCAAACCTGATGAAGATGATATCATTTCCCAATTGCAAAATATGTTGATGGAAAAGACAGATTACTCAGTAATTTGCGGAAATGGTATTCTCATTTCCCCTCATTTAAAATCTGTCAATCTTACTGATTTTGAAAATACTGCAGCCTTTATTGACAGTGGATATGTTGAAACAATGAGGAATATTAAAAATATCCGTTGTTTTGTTACTGACAGTATTTCATCAAATGAACTTAAGGATAAACGAAAAAAATTTAACGACAGAAAGCCTGAATTGCTTATAGACCATATCATAATTGATGGATTATCAACAAAGCAACAAGTTTATATTAATCGCTTATTGTTTCATAAATCAATGAATTTGTCAATAAATGAAATGAAATCAAAATATTTCAAACTACTGGGTGATAGTAAAATAGAGAGCATCAGACCTAAACTAATTTACATCGACAGCACTAAAAAATTCAATCTTTATCTTGACATAAAAAAAGATAAAAAGTTTGCTGCTGAATTTGGAGGGAATATATCTTCAAGTCCTATAAACGAAGCATTTGTACAAGTACAATTAAAAATCTTTAACAAAACTGCCAAGAGTTTTATTTTAAATACCTATATGGGGAAATTTTACAGTTCGGCCATGGCAAAAATCAGATTTGATTATCCTTCTTCAATACCCTTTTATTTAGAGACCGCATTTTTAATCCATCAATGGGACTTTTTTAAAACCAAAACTTACTTTTTTGAAGACAAAACACCTTCTTATCTTATTCAAAATGAAAAATATATAACGGTTGCACTCGGATTGCCTTCAGGAAATAAAGCTCGTTACGAAGTTCGTTTTACAGAAGCACTTTCCAGCAGCGATTATTACCAGAACAATACATTTGGAAGGAATGACACGGCTGATCAAACCAATTTCAATTTTAATACAATTGGAATCATGTATGAATACAATACACACAACAAAAAACAATTCGCAAATTCAGGTAGTTTTTTGCAAATAAAAGCTAAATACGTGGATGGTAAAGAAGAATACATACCTGGCTCTACCTCTATCAACAAGAATTTATTCGGAATAAAGCAAAATTGGTTTCAAACTAAAATAACTTTTGATACCTATTTTAAGAAAATCGGATTTAATACCCCCGGACTTCTAATTGAAGGTTTTTATTCGAATCAGAAATTATTTAACAATTATACTGCCAGTGTTCTTTCCTCAGCAGCTTTTACGCCTTTTCCTGAATCCAACACTTTATTCTTATCCCCTTTCAGGTCAAATATTTACGCTGCTTTTGGAGCCAAGAACATTATCAATCTAGCAAAGAATATTGATTTAAGACTTGAGGCTTATCTATTTCAGCCCTACGAAGAAATGATTCAAAATACTGATCTTACTGCCTCTTTTAGAAAAAAATTTGAAAAACGTTACTATATGGCTTCTTCCTCTATCGTTTTTCATAGTCCTATCGGACCAGCTAGTTTAAGTTTAAATTACTATCAAAATACAGATCAGCCATTTTCTTTAGTATTTAACTTTGGTTACATTCTTTTCAACCCTAAAGCTAGAGATTAAAAAACGCAAGATCATTTAATAGATTTATCCATACACAATTAAAATCCAGATAATTAAAAAGGAGAACTCATGCTTTTCTTTATTCTTATTTTTTTTGATTAATTTATCATTATTTAAATTCAGCTACTACAGATATCATAAATCGAAGAAAGTAAAATTTTGTTATTTTTTTGTAGATTTGCATCCTTTCATTAACCTATAAAAAAATGAAGAAAAATAACTCATTCAACATTCAGCATTTTTTGCAATTAAAAGTAAATATTGGAATTGTCATTTCAATGATTTTATGGGTATATCTCATCTTTAGGGCATTCTTAGTTCCATTTCTGCACGATGAAATAATGACGTATTGGTTTTACATCAATCCCGGAAATTATCTTCCTTTCACTTTTAAAATAGATGCAAATGCTGCTAACAATCATATATTAAACTCATTATTAACTCGATTTTTTTATTTACTTTTCGGTTACACACCCATTGTATTACGATTAGCGAATTTATTGTTTGTTCCAGTTTTTTGTTATTACACATTTAAAATTGCTGATACACTTAAAAACAAACACCTTGCCCTCCTATTCTGGTTGTGTTTATTGTTTATTCACACTATTGTTGAATTTATGGCTTTATGCCGGGGGTATGGAATGTCGTTTGCTTTATTATTTGCTAGCCTCTGGTATTTAATAAAAGCAATTCAAACTGGAAAAACACTGAATTATTTTTTAAGTATGTTTTTCATTACTGCAAGTATTACTGCAAATTTATCTCTTTTAATAACCGGCTTATTAATAATAGGTTGGATGATAATAAATTCAATTCTAATCGATGATACTTTACTCAAAAAAACATACAAACTTGGTATCATTTTCTTTACTGGTCTTTTACCTATATCTTTTTTAGCAGCTTATTCATTTGTACTTCAAAAAAATGGGGCCTTGTATTATGGAACCCATAATGGATTTTGGTCTCAATCGGTTTCTTCATTAATGAAATCCTTGTTTGACAATCAGAGCTTTATTTTGCGACTTATTATACTGATATATTTTACATTGATATTGGCAATGTTGATAAAATATATTTTTAAGCATTTCTTTTTAAAGATTTTACAACATGAAGTTTTAATTTTCCCCTTGCTTTTAACAGGAAATATCATTGGGGTTATGCTATTGGATTTGTTCTTTAAAGTAAATTTCCCTGAAGACAGATCTGGATTTTATTTTTATTATTTTTTTATAGCCAGCGTATTTTTCTTAATAGATAAATTAGCAATTTGCTTTAACTATAAAAAAATAGCATACTTATCTATTCCGTTTCTAATGATACCCTTGCATTTTATTTTTGTTTCAAATTTTAGCTATATTACAGTATATAAAGAAGATCGTGTTCCTTACAGGTTTTACGAAAAAATAAAAGAGAAATCAGCATCTAATCCGGAAATAGTTACAATTGGGTCTTATTTCGGAAGAACCTTGGTTCTTGCTTATCAAAACTATATTTCAAAAGGTAATATAGGAAAAAGCCATGATACAGATTACCCATCTTTAATACCTGATTTTCAAATTGTAAAAACTGATGAATTTGCAAAATGGAAATTATATTACAATGCAATTGATTACGATAAAGTTTCGGGTTATCATCTTATAGAACGTAAGAATAAACTAAATCGAAATCTAATTTCAGAAATACAAGTAAATCCTACGAATGGAAACATTGCGGATGAGTTTTTTAATTTCTCATCAGGAAATATTGACACATTGAAAAACAGTCCATTGTTTTTTGAGTATACGATGGATATTGAAAGCCAGGCTAAACCTTTTGAAGCATGGATTGTTGTTTCAGTATCGGATAGTGCAGATGATAAAACTGCTTACGAATACATTCCTTTAAATTGGTTTCAATCTGAATGGAAAACTGGCTTCACACATTTTCACAATGGCCAACTTTTGACAAACTTAAGCACTTCCTCCAAGAAATACATAACTTATTTATGGAATATAAAAAAAATCCCATTTTCAATAAAAAATGCTAAAGTTTGCATAAAACAATTGGTCATAAATTAAAACATGAATCTAATTTTTTAAAATCGTTTGCTTACCCTTTAATTAATAAGT
>CAZCBG010000026.1:0-36381 GCA_964496885.1 uncultured Bacteroides sp.
ATTCTCTTTTTTCTTTTTGGTTTTGTTACCTGGCTCAACGGAACCCTCATCCCCTACCTTAAGTTAGCCTGTCAGCTCAATAACAGCGAATCGATGCTGGTAGCTTTTGCTTTTTACATTTCCTATTTTGTAATGGCATTACCTTCTTCCTATATTTTAAAATTCATTGGATTTAAAAAAGGAATGATGTTGGGAATCTGGGTGATGGCTTTAGGAACATTGTTGTTTATTCCTGCAGCTAATACAAGGATTTATGGACTATTTCTTGCAGGTTTGTTTGTAATAGGAACCGGTTTATCTATCCTTCAAACAGCTTCAAATCCTTATGTTACAATACTGGGTCCTATTGAAAGTGCAGCCAAAAGAATCAGTATAATGGGTATCTGCAATAAAGTTGCAGGGGTGATAGCTCCTTTGATTTTAGGGTTTTTCCTTTTTAAAGATTTCGATAAGTTGGAAGCCAGTTTACCTGCAATGAACGAAGTAAGTAAAACTGCAGTTTTAAATGAACTGGCAGCCAGGGTTATACTTCCTTATATGGTACTTACTGTATTTTTATTTATTTTGGGATTATTGGTCAGATATTCAGGATTGCCCGAAATTGACACTGAACATGAAGATGAAACAGTTGCAGCTTTGAATGCCAATAAAACGAGTATTTTTCAGTTTCCCAATTTATGGCTGGGTGTAATTGCATTGTTTTTTTATGTTGGGGTTGAAGTAATAGCAGGAGACACCATCATTCTGTATGGCAAATCATTAGGCATAGAAATGTCCATTGCAAAAGCATTTACATCCTTAACACTTGCAAGTATGATTCTCGGATATTTTATCGGAATTTTTTTCATACCTAAATATATTTCACAGGCAAATGCTTTAAAATTATCAGCAATACTGGGTATTATCTTAACTATTCTGGCAATATTTACCAGTGGATTTTTATCCATAGCTTTTATTGCCTTACTAGGTCTGGCAAATGCACTGGTATGGCCTGCTATCTGGCCACTTGCGCTGAATGGTTTAGGAAGATTTACCAAAACAGCTTCTGCTTTATTGATTATGGCCATTGCCGGTGGTGCTACCTTGCCTTTAATTTATGGCTGGCTGGCAGATATTTTCAATCGTCAGCAAGCTTACTGGATTGCCATTCCTTGTTATTTGGTAATTTTGTATTATGCAATCTGGGGACATAAGATAAAAACAAAATAGATAAATTTATACTAATTTATTGCTAAATTTCGTTTTATGAAACTTAAAAGACTCAATTCATGATGAAGAAAAAGAAATGGATCATCATTGTTACGGCCATTGTTCTATTTTTAGTAATATGGTTTTTTACAGGGAAAATTGATAAGGCCAACAATATCGTAATTGTTGCTGTTAAAAAAGGAAATTTTGATATAAAAGTAACTACCACCGGCGAACTGGATGCCAAAAGTTCTCAGGAAATCTATGGCCCTGATGGTTTGCGCAACATTGGTATTTGGCAGGTAAAAATCAGCGAAATGATACCTGAAGGAACAGTGGTTGATTCGGGGCAATATGTTGCCAGTCTCGACAAAACAGAAATCAGTACCAAGCTAAAAGATATTCAGACCGAATTGGAAAAACTTGAATCGCAACTTACCCGCACCAGATTAGATACAAGCCTTGAATTAAGAGCTTCCCGCGACGAATTGATCAATCTGAAATTTGCAGTGGAAGAGAAACAAATTACCCTCGATCAGTCAAAATACGAACCTCCTGCCAGCATCAGGCAGGCAGAAATTGATTATCAAAAATCGCAACGCAACTACGAACAAGCCGTACAGAACTACAAACTAAAATACAGCAAAGCCAAAGCTACCATTGGTGAAACCACAGCCTCTTACGATCAGTCGAAGCGCAAATTCGAAACCTTGATGAAAGTGCTGGAAGAATTTACTATAAAAGCACCTAAAACTGGAATGCTGATTTACAAAAGAGATTGGGATGGCAAAAAACAAGGTGTGGGTGCAACCGTAAATGCATGGAATAACGTAGTAGCTACTTTACCCAATTTAACCAAAATGATTTCAAAAACCTATATCAACGAGATAGATATCAGCAAAGTTAAGGTAGGTCAGAAAGTTGAAATCGGAGTAGATGCTTTCCCTGAAAAGAAATTTACCGGCGAAGTTACCGAAGTAGCCAATATAGGCGAACAAATGCGAGGAACCAATGCCAAGGTATTTGAAGTAAAAATACTGGTTCATGAATTTGATTCTATATTGAGACCTGCCATGACCACCAAAAATACTATCATTACGGCAGTAGTTCCCAACGTAATTTATGTGCCCATCGAAAGCGTTCATACCAGCGATAGCATCACTTATGTATTCATAGCTGATGGTTCACAAATTGTTAAACAACAGGTGAGAGCAGGTCTTAGCAATGAAAACGAGATTATTATTTCAAAAGGACTTTGTGAAAAAGACAAAGTTTATCTATTGGCACCTGAAAATGCCGATAAACTTAAACTCGTAAAATTACCATGAACTATCGCAACATCTTTATAAGAAAAGAGACCAACCGCTTCTCTTATATTCTTAATATTGCATTTGAAGCGGTGCTAGCCAATAAATTCCGTTCGATGCTCACTGCCTTAGGTATTATTTTTGGAGTTGCTGCTGTAATAGCCATGATGGCGATCGGAAATGGAGCCCAGCAGGAGATTTTAGAGCAAATCAAACTGGTAGGCGTTAACAATATTATAATTTCACCAAAATTAGAAAAAAAAGGAGGAGATAAACAAGATGCTGAATCAACTGATAGCAAAGCGACCAGCGATAAAAACAAAAATAAATTTTCGCCAGGATTGACCTTGAAAGATGCTCAAAGTATCAAAGCAATGATTCCTACGGTTAAATTAGTGAGTCCTGAAGTCATCTACGAAACCAGTATTATCAAAGACGGTATCAGCAGTTCAGCCAAACTTTCAGGGGTTACACCTGATTTCTTTGCCGTTTTTAATCTTGAAATTTCCCAGGGTCAAATGTTTAATGATGAACAGTTGAAAGAAGGCAAACAGGTATGTATGATAGGGCAAGGCATTAAATCTAAATTGTTTCCAAAAGAAGACGCCATTGGAAAATACATCAAATGCGACAATGTCTGGCTGAAAGTGATAGGCGTCATCCAAAGCAAAAATGTAAGTCAGACTGCTTCCGAAAATCTGGGAATCAGCGAATACAATAAATATATTTACGCTCCTTTGCAAACATTGTTGTTAAGGTACAAAGACCGTTCGCTTATAACTGCAGCTTCACTGAATGGAAGAGGGGATGACAATTCATCTGAAACGGATGATGAAGACAATCACAATCAGATTGATAAAATTGTGATCCAGGTGGATGATTCCAAAAACATCAAAGCTACTACCGGAATATTGACACAAATGATGAAACGCCGGCATGCCGGTATGGAGGATTACGAAATCAAAGTTCCCGAATTATTGCTGAAACAGGAACAAAAAACCAAGGATATTTTCAATATAGTGTTGGGTGCCATTGCCAGTATTTCATTGATAGTAGGAGGCATTGGGATTATGAATATTATGCTTGCATCGGTTATGGAACGTATCAAAGAAATAGGCGTTCGTCTGGCAATGGGAGCTACACAAAGAGATGTAATTTTGCAGTTTTTGTCGGAAGCTACCATCATCAGTTTAAGTGGTGGAATTGCAGGAATTTTCTTAGGAATTGGGTTGGCTAAACTCATTACGAAATTAGCCGGAATCTTAACCATTATTTCGCCTTTATCTATCGTTGTATCTTTCTTTGTTTCAGCATCAGTGGGCATATTATTTGGATATATGCCGGCCCGCAAAGCCGCCCTACAAGACCCGGTTACATCTTTACGCTACGAATAAGTTTAAAGCAAATAAAAAATGAAAATATTTTTTTCAATCATTGCATTCGTTTTAGGAGTCGGCTTTTCAGCAAAAGCTCAGGAGAACACTAAAATTCTCAGCTTCGAAAACGTTATCAACATTGCCAGTCAACAATCGCCGGATGGCCTGGTTGCAAAAAATAAATACTTAGGTAGCTATTGGAAATTCAGGACTTACAAGGCTTCCTATATGCCTATGCTTACCTTAGACGGCACATTGCCAAATATCAACCGCAGTATTTCAAAAATCCCTTTATCTGACGGAACCCAGATATTCCAGGTACAGCGTTCAACAGACTATTCTTTGCAAATGAGCCTTACGAAAATTGTTGGCATTACCGGCGGGCAATTGTTTGTCAATTCTGGCATCGAACGCTTGGATATGTATAATGAAGCAGGCACCGTTAATACTTCCTATCTCTCTGTTCCAGTTACAATTGGATTTCGCCAGCCAATTTTTAATTACAATCCTTATCGCTGGGAACGCAAGATAGAACCTATACTTTACGACGAAACCAGACAGGTTTATATTGAAGACCGAGAACAATTATCCATCAAAGCAGCTGGTTTGTTTTTCGATTTGCTGGATGCCCAGATCCGGACTAATATTGCAAAAATAAATCAAGCGAATAATGATACCCTGTATAAAATTGCACAGGGTCGTTATAATTTAGGTAAAATTGCAGAAAATGAATTGCTCCAACTCGAATTAAGTTTACTGAATTCAAATTTACAGGTTGAACAAACCCGCAACGATGTGGAAGTAACCCATTTTAAGTTAAAATCTTTTCTGGGCATGAAAGGTGACGAAAAAATTGAGTTGAAAATACCTACCCAAATGCCCGAATATAAAGTTGATGCAACAAAAGCTATAGCCGAAGCCCGCAGCAATAGTTCAGAAGCCATTTCTTATCAACGCAAACTCCTGGAAGCCCAAAGTTCGGTGAATAAAGCAAAAATGGAAAATCGCTTTAATGCCAATATTTATGCCATGTATGGTTTAACCCAAAGAGCTGTTGAGCTTCCGGACGCATACAAAAGCCCACAGGATCAGCAGCAAGTATCATTAGGCATTCAAATTCCGGTACTCGATTGGGGGCTGGCACGAGCTAAAATAAAAATGGCACAATCGAATGAAGAGCTGATTAATACACAAGTTGCGCAACAAAAAATTGATTTTGACCAACAGATAGTTATCAAAGTAATGCAATTCAATATGCAGTACCATCAGCTAAAAATAGCTGCCAAAGCCGATACCATTGGAGGAAAACGATTTGAAGTTACTAAGGCCCGCTATATGATTGGAAAAGTAGACATTACCGAACTAAATATTGCGATGACAGAGAAAGACAGAGCTACCCAGGATTTTATCGCTGCATTGCGCTCCTTCTGGAATTCCTATTACGAAATACGCAAGCTTACACTCTTTGACTTTGTTGAAAATAAAGCTTTAGGTGTTGACTTTGATAGTTTAAAATAAATTTAATACAAATGCAAAAAACAGTTTTTATCACAGGATGTTCTTCGGGAATTGGAAAAGCAACGACCAAGTATTTTGCAGCTAAAGGCTGGAATGTGGCAGCCACCATGCGGAATCCCACTAAAGAAAAAGAATTGACCAGCCTCAATAATGTAAAATTATTTGAAGTGGATGTTACCAATAGCGAGAGTATCAAAAAAGCCATCACCGATACCCTGGAAGCGTTTGGCAACATTGATGTAATAGTGAACAATGCAGGTTATGGAACCGTTGGTGTATTTGAAGCTGCCGAAAAACAACAAATCCAGCGACAATTTGATACCAATGTTTTCGGGGTTATGAATGTAATCCGCGAAATTTTACCCTATTTTAGAGCAAAAAAGCAAGGATGTATCATCAATGTTACTTCAGTGGCAGGTTTTATAACGTTTCCTTGTTATAGCATTTACCATGCAACTAAATTTGCCGTAGAAGGGTTTACAGAATCCCTGCAATTTGAACTCCGCCCTTTTAATATCAAAGTAAAAAACATAGCTCCTGGAGCTATAAAAACTGATTTTTATTCTCGCTCTCAGGATGTATTTAAGAAGGAAGGACTAACAGCTTATGATAAATATACAGATATAACCTATAAGACTACTCAGAATGTAGGAATGAAGGCACCTGGACCTGAAATAATTGCTAAAACAATCTATAAAGCCGCAACAGCTATGAATAATCGCTTGCGTTATCCTGCAGGAGCTCAAGCCCAGATTGTTTTAACACTTAAAAAAATTATTCCTTACTCCTGGATCCAAGGAATTGTAAGAAGAATCGTTGAAAGCGGATTCAAAGCATAAACAATAGCATATCAAAAAGGCTGTCTGAATTCAACATCAGACAGCCTTTTTATATGTTTTAAAAATTCAAGAGGGTAATTTAAGTCAAGTCTTTTGTAAATTTATTTAAGACCCAAGGCTTCTACACCTTGTTCGAAGATAATATCCTGAGGAATATTGGCAGTTTTAAGTTTTGCAATATCTTGCTTTAATTCTTCACGGATATTGCTGTTTGCTTCCAGGTATTTTGTTGCACCGTCATAATCCCCATCCCCTTCAAATTGTATTACTTTGGCAGCCCATTCGTTCATAGCTTTTTTGGTTTTTGGCATATCAACTTTGTACGAACCGTCGGCATTGCGGCTAAATGCACCTGCATCTTCAAAATAATTGAAGCACATCATATTGGCTTTACCGTGAGCATCGGCAGCACCAAAACGAACCGAACGGATGATACCTGCCATAAAAGTTACATAACTATCTTCAACTGTCAAATCTTTCAATTCACCCATTTCAATCAATTTTGTAACGATAAACAATCCCAGGATATCAGCTTTGGCTTCTTCAAAACTGGCATATTTTTCTTTTAAGGCTTCTTTTACGGTTCCTTTTTTAGTAATTGTATTTTTTATTCCCAAACCATGGGCTACTTCATGGAACATCACATTGGAGAAGAAAGCATTAAATGTAATATTTTTTTGTTGCGACTTATCTATCAATGCATTGGCAATAGGTGTCAGGATTTTATCAAACTTTGCCTGCATGGTATTTTTTAATTGCAAACGTCTGCTTCCTTTTTTCAACTGAACTTTTTCATCATTCGGTAAATTGATCGCAATGGTTTTACCCCCTGCATTGGAATGTCCAGCATAATAAACAATTTCATAGGCATTTAAATCGCTCTTGGAACCAGGAATTTCTTTTTTGTATTTAGCATCACAAGGTAATTGTTTCTGCAATTCGGGCAACATAGCAGAGAATTTTTCAAGCTTTTTGCTCCAGTCTTTGTCTTTTACCAAAACAGATGCTTCGTAAGCAGTTTTATAACCATACAATGCATCTTCATAATTTTCAATGGGACCGACAACGAAATCAATTCCATTGGTTTTCATATCCATCCAGGCCATATCGCTGGCAAAATAATCGTCTGTCAACAAGGCTTTTGAACGCAATTCAAAATACTTTTTCAAACCCGGATCTTCGGCTAATTCAGCTGCTTTGACCAATAAACCGGAAGCTTTGGTCAGTAAATCTTTGTAAGCATCGTGAAACCAGACTACTTTCAGAGATTTGTCTTCGTTGCGCTGAATAAGGGTATATTGATTCGTTTTGTTCTTGTCCTTTAACTGATCAAATTCTTCTTTGCTCATATCTTTCGGATAGAAATTGGCACCCTTGGGTTTTTCGCTAAAAGCAGGCATAAAAGATTTATTGTCACCCAATCGTTCCCATGGTCCATAATTTATCAAGGCAAACTGTTTCAAATCAGGATCTTTAATGGTGTCGAGAAAAGATTTTTTCTCACCTATGGTCTGCATCCAGTACAAATCGTCCATTATCTGAGCAATTTCGATGAGTACCGGCAATAATTGTTTTTCCTTTTCACTTAATTTTGTGAGATCGGTGGTAAGTTTAACGGTAGCAAATTGTGCTAATTTTTCTTTCATAACATTCGTTGAATCGCCATTTTTAACAACAGCAGGTTTTGATTTCGGATTGCATGCAGTCATTGCTATAAACAGCAAAACTAATGCAATCGGACTGATTAATTTTTTCATGTGTTATTGATTTTAATTATTAGATACTGGTATTGACAAGCCCCGAGATGATGGGGATGAAGATGCGAAGTTAATCATTATTTTTTGGATGAATTACAATTGACAAATGAATTTTATGATGAAAGATGAATTATGGATTAAGTGAAAAAAAATCAAAACAGTCGCTGGATAAATGATATATTTGCAGCATACAATTTTAAAACCCAACATTTATGCTTTTTGAGAACAACAATATAAACATCAATCAATTACCGAATCAGGAAAATCTTGTTTTTGAAGTATTGAAGCCAGCTTATAAAACAGTAATTTATATTAACTGGTCATTGTTTTTCTTACTGCTTTCGGTAATTCCCTATACGATAGAACCTATTTTTGAATTTCATTTACTCAGATGGTGGCTCATTGTTTACTATGTGCTATGTTTAATTGCCTACTTCTTTTTCATAAGCATTACACATTATGGTTTCCCAATGAAAGCTTACGCCTTGCGCGAACATGACATCATTTACAAAACAGGTTTTATCAATCGCAAAACGATTACGGTGCCTTTCAACCGCATTCAACACAGTGAAATCCGCCAAAGCATGATTGCCAGGATGTTGAATATTTCTAAACTCAGGATATTTACGGCAGGTGGTCAGGGCAGCGGCCTTTTTATTCATGGCTTATCGCCCGAAACTGCACAGCAATTAAAAGATTTTTTAAGCAAAAAGGTAAGCCAATATGAGTAATATAGACTTCAGCATCCCTCAAAGACAATCTCCAAAAGGGATTATCTTCTTTGTAGCATTAAGCCTTAAAAAATTATTTAAAGCGTTCTGGCCCTTATTTATTTTAATCCTTTTAAAATCGGGTTCTATCCACAATCAAAAGCAGCTTATTTTTTATGCTGTCATCATCCTTTTCTTACTTATCTTTATTGTCAATGCCATATTATCCTATCTGAATTTCTATTTCTATATCAAAAATGATGAGTTTGTAGTAGAAAAAGGATATTTAAAGAAAATCAAGGTCAGCATTCCGCTTGATCGGATACAAACCATGAATACCCAGCAAAATTTCATACAACAGTTCTTAAATGTAGTGGCCCTCGAAATAGATACAGCCGGGACTTCACATCAGGAATTGAAATTTCATGCTCTTACAAAAGAAACAGCTGAAGCATTACAATTCAAGCTTTCCGCTTTTGCAGCCAGTCATACTAAAAATGAGCATACTGTAATTTCAGATGAGGGTAAAATAGAAATTGAACCAAAATCAATAATACAACTCAGCACTACTGATTTAATTAAAGTAGGTATCAGCGAAAACCATTTAAAAAGCCTGCTCCTCATCTATTTGTTTGTAAATGGTATTTATCAGCAGTTGCATGATTTATTCAAAACAACGCTGGATGCTGCTTCCGATCAGGCAGGTGGCTTTTTTGAACACTCAGGTGTGTTGTTAATTACCGTTATTGCTATTTTCTTATTGATGATGCTCTTGCTTTTTTCAATTCTGTTGGTAATCCTACAGTATTTCGATTTGAATTTTTCACGCCAGCAAGGTGCTTTTATGTTGAAATCGGGCTTACTCAACAAGAAAGACATCGTAATTCCCTTTTCAAAAATTCAGATTATCTCCTGGGAAACCAATCCTATCCGTAAATGGATGAATTTTGTATCGGTTCATATTACCCAGGCTTCCAATATGCATGTTAAGAAAAAACAAGCCATCATTATTCCGGGATGCAACAACGATCATCTTCAAAAAATTCAAAACGAAATTTTCCCGCCAAATGATAGCATTGAATGGACAAGGCATATCTCACATCCCTTGTATTTTATTCGTTTATGGATCTTCAGAATATTTCTGCTTACTATACCTTTATTGCTGTTTTCTTATAAAGATTGGGAGATTTATGTTATTATAGGAAGCTGGATAGTTGTAAGTGCATTTTTAAGTTATCTGTCTTATAAAAAACGCTATTTAAAAATCAGTGCTCAAATCCTGCATACGGCCAAAGGAACCATTGAACAAGAGTTTTCTCAGTTTTATAATTACAAGGTTCAAACGATACAATTTAAACAAAACTTTTTTCAGCGTCGCAGAAAATTAGCTTCAATAGCTATCTTTATTTCAGGGGGAAAAAGAATCAGGATTCCATATTTACAAGAGGATGTGGCCTCTGCATTGTACAATTATCTTTTATATTGCACCGAATCCAGCAATAAAAAATGGATGTAAGAAAAAATTCCATGAGCCAAAACATCCGAAATATTGCAATCCTGGCAGCTGCCGATGCTGGAAAAACTACGCTGACAGAAAATTTTCTGTTTAAGGGTGGGTGTATCAAAAAGACAGGAAGTGTAGACAACGGCACTACGCAAACAGATTCTCTGAATGTTGAAAAAGAAAGAGGTATATCAGTACGCTCTGCCAATACTTCTTTTGAATGGGAAAATGTGCAAATTAATCTGATAGACACCCCCGGCCATGTTGATTTCTCTGCCGATGTAGAAAGGATATTAAGAGTTATTGACGCTGCCATTTTGGTGGTTTCGGCAGTGGAAGGCATACAGGCACATACCGAAACTTTATGGATGGCTTTAAAAGCAAATAAAATTCCCTGCATCCTATTCATCAATAAAATTGACAGAATGGGAGCAAATACTGAAAAACTCCTGCATGAAATCCACAAAGATTTTACTCCCAACACTATTGTTTTACAGCAGCCCATCAATGAAGGAGAAAATATTGCATCTATTCAAACTTGCTGGGATGCAACGCTAGAAAATGAAAAAATAACCGAAGCCATTACTTCAACGGATGATGGCTTGCTCGAAAAATACATCAACGGTGAAAATATTCGTTTTGACGAAACGAATCAATCTCTGGCAAAAGCTGTTCATCAATGTAAATTGTATCCAGTCTTGATGGGTTCTGCCAAAAATGAAATTGGTATTGAAGAATTGTTAACGGCTATAAATCTATATTTTCCAAGTCCTGAAGGGAAAACGGAAAATGAACTCTCTGCTTTGGTATATCGCATTGAATACGATCAAACAATAGGGAAAATATCTCATGTCAGGATTTTTGAAGGAAGCATCGTCAACAGAGCTTTTGTTAACAATACCAGCCAGAATCTAAAAGAAAAAGTTACCCGGATCCGAAAACAAATCAAGGGAAAATATGAAGATATTGCTCAGGCTGGTGCAGGCGATGTAGTAGGAATTTCCGGGTTTAACGATGCACAGACAGGCGATGTGTTGGGAAAGCTTACAGAATTTATTTCACCCTGCATCAGCTTACGTACTCCGTTGTTGACCGTTCAGCTAAAAGCACTGAATGACAAAAATTATGCTGCCCTAGCCGCTGCTTTACAGGAATTGTGCACCGAAGATCCTTCCCTCGGTTTTCAATGGCTTAAAGATGAAAAAGAATTGCATGTAAAAATCATGGGTTGGATACAGATCGAAGTCCTGGAGCGCATTATCGAAGACCGCTTTCAAATAAAGGCTAAGTTTGAAAATCCGACCGTAATTTATAAAGAAACACCCTCAGCAACTGCTGAAGGCTATGTCAGATATTGGATGCCTAAACCCTGCTGGGCCATCCTGAAATTCAGTATAGAACCCGGCGAAAGAGGAAGTGGCGTGCAATACATCAGCAAACTCGGGGTGAATGATGTGATGCAGAAATACCAGAACGAAGTGGAAAGAACGATTCCTGTTGCATTGCAACAAGGAATCAAAGGATGGGAAGTGACGGATATTAAAATTACACTGATAGAAGGTGAAGACCATGCAATGCATTCCCATCCCGGCGATTTTGTAGTGGCAACCCCCATGGGTATAATGGATGGACTTGTAAATAGTGGCACTACATTACTCGAGCCAATGCTCTCATTCAGGATTTCTGCCACGGATGATTTATTGGGTGCAATCACCAGCGACATTACACAAATGCGGGGTAATTTTGAGAGTCCCGATATGGAAAATGGAAAATTTCTGCTTTCTGGCATATTTCCTTTGGCTACATCCCTAGATTATCCCGTAAAACTAAGTTCCCGTTCAGGAGGCAAGGCAAAAATTTCTACCCAATTTCACAGTTACCGGGAATGTGATGACGAACAAGGGGTTATCAGGGAATTTAAAGGAATCAGCCCATTGGATACCGCTAAATATATTTTGAAAGCAAGAAAAGCTTTGCAATAGATTAAAAGATTTTGATTGACACTTGAATGTTAAATTGGGTGAAGACTTCATTTACCATCAACATTTTATTTGTAATGGAACTTATTTCTTCGAAAAAGCTTCTGTTTTATTGTCATAATTGACAAAATACTTCCCTTTTGGAAGAGATGAAGTATCTATGTATTTATCATTCCCTTGCAATAAAAGGTTACCGCTTTCGTCAATAATTTCGTACATAGTAACAAAGCTAAAGGCTATTCTGTCCTTTATTTTTTCGGAAACGATCATTATTTCTTTGCCGGGAAGTGTATATTTTATTTCTTTCGAGATGGTTTCTTTCCCTTTTTTATCAGTAAATTTAATCCTGAAAAGATTTTGAGCAGTATTTGGACTAATTTCCTGTGCAAAATTATTTTTGCTTACTGTATCATGAGGTTTTAACACAGCAGCTTTTACCCATTTTTCCCATCGAAATTGCTCAACTGTAAATTCGCCTTCTCCTAGCATACCTTGGATATCCCAACATAAAAATCCTTTTCGGTTTACTTTGGTATTCATAAAATTAAATTTCAGACTTTCCTGAATTACTTCAGGATTAAGAATGCTTGGTTTACAATTGGCCTTGTGAAAAATCTGAACATGAACATGTTGTGCTACTTCAATTTTCATTACCGAGAAATCAATTTCAAAACTGTTGGAATTCAATTCATCCTGTGTTTTTTTCCCATTAACCCTCACTTCTGATACACAGAACCCACTGCCTTCGGTTGGGTTCAGCACAAACAAATTTTTGCCATTATAAGTGCCGTCAATACTCACTTCCTGGGCATAAATAAAAGAGATAAAAAAAACCAGGATGATTGACAATAAAGTTTTTAATTTCATTCCGTATATTGAATTTATAGCTGCAATATTATATAAATTTAAGCAATTATTAGGCAATTCACAGCAACAAAAACATATTAAAAATTGTTTATAACTACTAATAATCTCTAAAATAAAAGATTAATTTATTTTTTAGCTGTTTTGAATTAAAAAATATTGTATTTTTGTAGCATACATTAATAATTTACTGTTTTAAAAATCAATCAACTACCATCTTTCTTACTATCAAATAAACATAAAAATATGAGAAAAATATCAGTTTTGAGTATTTTACTTTTTTCAGTTTCTTTTTACTTTGCACAAGCACAAGTACTTAAAACAGGAATATCCGAAAATTCAGCACTTATTGTAAAAGAAAATTCAGAAACCAGATTTACTGTAAAAAACACCTTGTCCGAATTAAATTTTACCACTGAAATAACTGACAAAGGAATGTTTACGCGTATCGAATTACCTGAATATACTGCCGGAAATGAAATCGGTAGTCCTCAACTCCCGGTTTTACGCAATCTGATTGAAGTTCCTTATGGAGCCACTGTAAAAATAAATATTAAAAATTCTAGTTTTAAACTATACAATTTGAATACCCTGGGTTATATTGGCAAACTACTCCCAGTTCAGCCAGCTGTTTCAAAAAATGATGACAGTAAAAAGGAATTGATTTATAATCAAAGTGTTTATGGTAAAAATCAACTTTTATCATTGCCATTGGTCAGCGTTGAACAATTAGGAATGATGAGAGGCATTAGAGTTGCCCGATTGAACATTTCTCCTATTCAATACAATCCTGTGAGCAATACCATCAAAGTTTTTACCAATATCGAAACCGAGGTTAGTTTCGAAAATGCTGATTTGGATGCTACTAAAGCAGCTAAAGCAAAAAACTATTCTCCTTATTTCAGCAGCTTCCAATCAAAACTAATAAATTCTCAATCAACCGGAGGGACCAAAGATGCTCTTTCAAAGTATCCAATAAAATACGTAATTGTTTCTGATCCAATGTTTCAATCTATTTTGCAGCCTTTTGTTCAATGGAAAACCAAAAAAGGCTTTAAAGTAATAGAAGCTTATACCAATAATGCTTCTGTTGGAACAACCACAACATCAATCAAAGCTTACCTTCAAGCCTTATACAATGCAGGAACCGCCAACGACCCTGCTCCAACTTTTGTTCTTTTTGTAGGGGATGTTGCTCAGGTTCCATCGTTTACAGGAACTACAGGAACCCATGTAACAGATTTATACTATTGCGAATATACAGGCGATTTCTTACCTGAAATGTATTATGGTAGATTTTCGGCTACCAGCCTTGCTCAGTTACAACCACAAATTGATAAAACATTGGAATATGAGCAATACCTGATGCCAACCAAAACTTTTTTAAACAATGTATTGATGGTTGCTGGTGTGGATGCCGGAAATGCACCAACTTATGGAAACGGACAGGTAAATTATGCTACCTCAACTTATTTTAATACGACCAATGGTTTTAACTGTATAAGTTATTTGTACCCTGCATCCATCAGCAGTGCTTCTCAAATCATTCAAAATGTAAGCGAAGGCGTTGGTTTTGCAAATTATACAGCTCACGGAAGTTCGAGTGGCTGGGCAGACCCTAGCTTTAGTGTGACGGATGTAGCAACACTTCAAAATAATGGAAGATATCCTTTAATGATCGGTAACTGTTGTGTTACCAATAAATTCGATGATGCTGTTTGCTTTGGCGAAGCTTTATTAAGAGCCAGCAACAAAGGTGCAATCGGATATATCGGTGCTTCAAATAATTCTTACTGGGACGAAGATTATTGGTGGGCATGTGGGGTTGGGACCGTTTCGGCCAATCCAACTTATGCTACAACAGGACTGGGTGCTTTGGACAGAATTATGCACACCAATAATGAACCATTTTCAAAATGGTATGTTTCTCAAGGGCAAATGGTGAATGCTGGCAACCTTGCGGTTACACAAGGTTCTCCTTCAAATTATAGTTATTACTGGGAAATTTACCATTTAATGGGCGATCCTTCTTTAATACCCTATTTTAAAATCCCACTCGTGCTCACAGCAAATTATATGCCTTTAATCCCTTTAGGCAATACCTCTTTTACCGTTAATACTGAAGCTTATGCCTATGTAGGAATTTCGATGAATGGTGTTTTACATGGAGCCGCCTTGGCCGATTCAAATGGCTTAGCAACTGTTAGCATAATCCCCTTTACAAGCTCAGGAACAGCTGATATTGTCATTACCAAACAAAACCGTCAACCATTAATTACTAGTATTCCCACGGCTACGCCCACAGGACCCTATATTTCACTTAATAATTATCAAATCAACGACAATAGCGGGAATAATAATTCAATGGCTGATAATGGTGAAACCATACAGTTAAACATTATGCTTAAAAATATTGGAATTGCCAACGACAGCACAGTGACTGCTAAATTATCATGTAACAATCAATACATTACCATAACTGACAGTACAGAAACCTTTGGAATTATTACTGCAGGAAATACAAAAAATATTAACAATGCCTTTACTTTTACAATTGCAAACAACATCCCCGATCAAAACATTGCAAATTTTACGCTAAAAGTATCGGATGTAAACAACAATGTTTGGAATTACACCATTACGATCGCATTAAATGCGCCTGTTTTAAATATTCTTAGCATGAGCATCGAAGACGTTGCACCTGCCAACCACAATGGCAGACTAGACCCGGGCGAAACAGCCAATGTACGTTTTAAAGTTCAGAATACAGGACATAACAATACAATTGCAACCACTTTAAACCTCTCATCAGTCAATCCATTTATCAGTATTCCTGCTCCAACTAATACTCTTACCACTTTAGTAAAAGGCAGTACTACGGAAGTAGTTTTTCCTGTTTCGGCAAATTCTACTTCGTCTATTGGTGCTAATTTCAGTTTGAGTTTGAATGTAACTGCCAATCCCTACTCTGCTCAGAAAACTTTCAACAGCATGTTAGGTATGATGGTTGAAGATTTTGAAACCAATAATTTTTGCAAATATCACTGGGACACAACTTCAACTAATTCATGGAAAACAACAAATTCAGGCCCTTACGAAGGAGCATACTGTGCAAAATCTGCAACAATTGCCGATAACCAGTCTTCTGCTTTTTCAATTTCATTGAATGTTTTGGGAGATGACAGTATTTCATTTTACAGGAAAGTTTCTTCAGAGTTGTCGTATGACTTTTTAAACTTCAACATTGATGGGAATCTGATTGATAAATGGTCAGGAAATGTAGCATGGGCAAGAGCCAGCTACCCGGTTACAACTGGAAATCATCTGTTTTCGTGGGTGTATGAAAAGGATTATTCTACAATTGGTGGTAGCGATTGTGCCTGGGTTGATTTAATTGTGCTTCCTGCCGTTTATACAACAATTGGTGTTGGAATCTCAGAAATACAAGTAAGCAATAATCAGTTATTTATTGCTCCCAATCCTACATATGACCAACTCAATATATCTTACAGATTATCAGAAAACACGGATGTAAGTCTTAAGATATTCAGTGCAAACGGACAACTAGTATATAGTAATGAAACGGCTAATCAGTTAGCAGCTTTGTATACTGTAAATTTAAATGCGGCTTCGTTCAGCAGAGGTATTTATTTTATCAGTTTAAAAACCAATCACCAGCAAATAACTCAGAAGCTTATCATTACTAAATAAACCAAAAAATGCATAAATTTATTTTATCAACATTTCTGTTTTTTTGTATTATTCATCTCAATGCCGCAAACAATAAAAAGAACCTAACTCCTGATCAACCTTCTGCAATAGTTGAGTTAATTTCCTCTGATATCAAACAATCAGTTGTTCGCTTTTCGTTCGATGACTTCATAACTTCCGATGTTCAAACTTCAAAGGGAATCTTAAAAAACATCCGTTTAAACGGTGCATTCCCACTACAAATTGCAGGGGCTCCTGATTTATTAAAAATTTCTACGTCTCTGATTATTCCGGATGATGCAGAAATGCAGGCTGAAGTAATCAGTAAATCTTTTATTGATTATCCAAATATCAACATTGCTCCCTCAAAGGGAAATTTATACAGGGATATTGACCCAACACAAATGCCTTATGTTTTTGGTAAAAAATATACTGAGAATCGTTTCTTTCCTGGGCAATTGACTGAACTTCAAACACCTTACATTTTAAGAGATTATAGGGGACAAACTTTAACAGTTTATCCTTTTCAATACAATCCGGTTACCAAGGTATTAAGAGTTTACAAAGACCTAGTGGTTAAAATTTCCCGCATTGGAAAAAGCAAAATAAATGTTTTCTCCCGCACTGCATCCATACAAAAAATTGACAATGAATATTGCCAAATTTACAAAAATCATTTTTTAAACAGTGCATCCGGAAACAATAAATACACTCCTGTAAATGAACAAGGTAAGATGCTGATTATTTGTTATGAGTCATTCATGCCAGCCATGCAAGCCTTGGTAAACTGGAAAAATATTTCTGGCATTCCTACTGAGATGGTAAGTCTTTCTAATGCAGGAAGTACAAATACTGCCATTAAAACATATATTTCTAATTATTATACAGCCCACGGCTTAACCTATGTTATACTGGTAGGTGATGTAGCCCAGGTCCCAACATTTACAGTTTCTGGTGGCGGTTCTGACAATACTTACAGCTACCTTGCCGGTAATGATCATTATCCTGAAATATTTGTAGGCCGCATTTCTGCTGAAAATATTAGCCAGGTTCAAACCCAGGTTCAAAAGATACTTACTTACGAAAAGAGTCCATCAACATCAAGCAATTGGCTCAACAAGGGTATCGGAATAGGCTCCGATCAAGGACCTGGCGATAATAACGAATACGATTATCAACACATTCGTGCTATTCGTACAAAACTATTAAATTATCAATACACCAACTGCGCTGAACTATATGACGGAACACAAGGTGGTCTGGATGCCTCAGGAAACCCTACTGCCTCAATGGTTGTCAATGAAATAAATAATGGAGCCGGAATTATATATTATACGGGTCACGGCTCTGATAATTCATGGGGAACTACTGGTTTTTCAAACACAAATATTGCTTCATTAACCAATACATCCTCTTGGCCTTTCATTTTTTCAGTGGCTTGCGTAAATGGAAATTTTACAGCTGGAACCTGTTTTGCCGAAACCTGGATGAGGGCAACTTACAATACTCAGCCTACAGGTGCCATTGCCACTTTAATGTCAACCATTAACCAAAGCTGGAACCCGCCCATGTGCGGACAAGATGCTATGATTGACCTTCTTACTGAAAGCCTGGCAGGAAACAGCAAGCATAGTTTTGGCGGAATTGCTATGAATGGCTGTATGAAAATGAACGATAATTATACAACTGCCGGCGACGAAATGACTGATACCTGGAATATTTTCGGAGACCCTTCTCTTGTTGTGCGCACCGATACAGCAAAAACAATGGCTGTAACCCACAATTCAGTAATTTACATCGGTGCTTCAACATTTACTGTAAATTGTAATGTTGAAGGAGCTAGAATTACATTAAGTAGCAATAATCATTCCATTGCATCTGCTTTGGTAAGCAATGGAACTGCAACTATTAATTTTAACGCTTTGACAAGTCAGGATAGCATTACGGTTGTTGCAACGGCTTATAATTATATACCTTATACCGGCCATGTGAGCGTTATCATTCCAAGTGGTCCTTTTATTCAAATCAATACCACGCAAATAGTGGATGCAACGGCTAATAATAACTCCCTGGCCGACTACAACGAAAATATTACACTGAATGTTGATTTAAAAAATGCAGGGGTCAACAATGCCAATAATGTTATTGCTACTTTATCAACTACAGATACCAATGTAATAATTACCAGCAATCAACACAGTTGGGGAAACATCACTGCAAATGCAGTTTCTTCACAAAACAATGCTTTTGCTCTGACTGTAAAAAATAATGTTCCCGATCAGCATATTGTCCATTTTAATCTTTCGATTGCTGATGGAGCTTCCAATACATGGAATACAGGATTTGACATCGTTTTAAACGCACCTGTTTTGAACATTCTAAGTATGAGCATCGAAGACAATGCTCCAGCCAATCTTAATGGCAGGCTTGACCTGGGAGAAACTGCCATCCTAAGGTTTAAAATTCAAAATTCTGGGCACAGCAATTCAACTGCTACTGTTGTGAATCTTACAACACCTAATAGTTTTATTAACATTGCCAATCCTATTCAAAATTTAACTTCTTTACCAAAAGGGACGACAACAGATTTGTTGTACACCATAACTGCGAATTCAACTGCAGCTGTTGGAGCAAATTATAGCTTAAACCTGATGGTAAACACGTTTCCCTATTCAGTTCAACGAACTTTTAATAGTATGATTGGGTTGATGGTCGAAGATTTTGAAACCCACAACTTTTGTAAATACCAATGGGACACGACAACTGCAAATACATGGATAATTACAAATACAGGCGCTTACGAAGGAAATTTTTGTGCGAAATCAGCTGTTATTGCTGATAATCAAACCTCTTCCTTTTCAATTTCATTAGATGTTTTAACAGATGACAGCATTTCTTTTTTTAGAAAAATTTCTTCAGAATTGGATTATGATTTTTTAAATTTTACTATTGATGGAAATCTGATGGAAAAATGGTCGGGAAATCAAGCATGGGCCAGGGTTAGCTATCCAATTTCTGCAGGCAGTCATTTGCTTTCCTGGGATTATGTAAAAGATTATACTACCCTATCAGGAAGCGACTGTGCCTGGGTTGATTTTATTGTTTTGCCTGCGGTTCATACCTTTGTTAACATTCAGGAAAAAAACACAACAAATAGCAATTGGATGGAAGTATATCCCAATCCTTTCAGCAAAGAACTTACTGTTGAATATAGTACTAAAGAAAATACAAAATTATATATTTATAATGCTATAGGACAATTAATAACTCCAATGACAGTTGCTACTTCATCAACAAACAAAAAACAGAGAATTTGTTTGAATCTTGCTAATTTTGAAAAAGGAATCTATTTTATTCAATTAAAAACTGCAAGCACCACAACTACCAAGAAATTAATCAAAGTTGATTAAAGGCAATTTAGAATTTCACTTATTTTATTGATCATCGCCTTCAATTTTAGGATCGATGGAAACGCCATCATATTTTAGCTCTCTTCCATTGCGGTAATAGGTTTTTAGAAACAAATTCCCTTCGTATTCATATTTTAACCACTCCCCTTCCCTTTTTCCCATCACATAATTCCCATTTTCTTCTATTTTGCCATTGTCCCAATAATAGCTGTGTTTTCCATTGGGATTGTCTTCAATATAACTACCCGAAAACTTTAGTATGCCATCTCCATAGTATTCTTTCCAGAGGCCATCTCTTTTGCCATCAATATATTTGCCTTCTAAAACACAATTATTGATATTGTAATACCACATTCCGGTTTCCTGACCTTCAATATATTCACCTTTGGTAACGACCTTTCCGGTATCATCATATTCTATCATAGGACCTTCTTCAATTCCATCCTGAAAATTCTGTACCAATAATTCGTTGCCTTTTACAAAATACCATTTCCATTCACCTTCGGCATTTCCTTTGCTGTTATACATTCCCTCCTGTTCAATGTTGCCGTTTTTAAAATAAAATTTCCAATAGCCAATTTTTTTATTGTCTTTATATTTCCCATCCCCTTTTTTAGCTCCATTGTCGTAGAATTCTGACCAGGGACCTTGTTTGAGCCCATTTTCATCAACAATGCCTTTCCCTATAATCACACCCTTCTTTAAAATATAGCTTTGTTCGATGTTGCCCTCTTTGTTATATTCTCTGCGAACACCTTCTGCAACACCATTATCATAACTAGCAACAATTTTTACTTTCCCGTCAGGATAGTAATCTGTCCTCACTTCGAGGTTTCGCAGTTCTGGAACATCTATTTGCTTCTCGTCGTTGATAAATTTTTCGATCAACAACAGATTCCCTTCACGTGAAAATGTTTTAAAAAAACCATTTTTCTTATCGTTGATATAATTACATTCCGATTTAGTTTTATCATTGTCCCAAAATGTTTTCCACAAACCCTGCTTCAAGCCATTTTTATCTTTCCGATTAATTTTTTCGCGCATGATAACCATACCTCTGCGGTATTCTGTAATTGAAATGATAGTGGAATCTTCGTCAAATTCTTTTGCTATGCCATGTTCAAGCCCATTATCAAATGGAATAAGGCGCATCATTTTACCGTTAGGGTAATAATAAGTAGTTAAACCCTGTTTGACATCCTCTTTGAAATTTTCTAAAATAGTTTCTTTTTCTAAAAAACTTTTGCGAAGGCCATTCTTTTTCCCTTTCAGGTAATTGATTTCCATAGTAAGTTTGGCAGTTTCGTTATAGAATTTCCAAACACTGTCCAACTCAAAATTCTTACGATTTCCTTCAGAAATCAATATCGATTTTTCATTATAGGTTTTCCAATAGCCATCAGGTTTACCGTTTTTTAAAAAGCCTTCGCTCGAAACAACACCGTTTTCGTAATAAAACCTAGTATAAGTTGCCGTATCCTGTGTTTTCGATAAAAAAGGCAGAGAGAGCAATAAAATAATGACAATATAGCTTTTTAACATATCCCTTAAATAAGAAGAAACAAAAGTAAGAAAAATCAAGTCAATATTTCTTAAAACAAAAAAAAACAAATAACAGGGCATAAAAAAAGGGCGAATCAACGATCTGCCCTTTTATTTAAAAGAATTTTTCAGGATTAATCTAAGCTTACTTTTTTAGAAATAACACCTTGATTACTTTGAACATCAATTATATATATCCCAGCTTTTTGATTTTCAAGATTGATAATCATATTTTTTGAATTAATTTTCTGGTTGGCAACTTCTTGACCTAGTATGTTAGTAATTCTAACGTTACCAGTTAAAGTCTCGTGGAAATTAATGTTTACTTGCTTGTTGGCTGCAAAAATAGCAACATTTTCTAATTTAGGTTCGTTGATTCCTGCAGGAGTACCTTCACCGGCATTGATTGCTCCCCCTGGAGTAGAATTGTAAGCCCAATCTTTAAGTGTAACACTTGCACCGGTAGCAGTTACATTACTGATTCTGATCCAGCCATAAAGTGTATTCACACCTGCTTTAAATCTAACACCTAAATATTTATCAGCTGCACCACTGCAATTGCCGTAATTGGTTCCTGAATAAACAGAAGCCAGAATCATTTGTCCAACCCCATGGTGCCAGTTTGTATTGGTTGAATTAATTGGAGCATTTAAAGCCAAAGCCAAAGCATATCCCATTTGAGAATAAACAGGGATAGAACCCAAAATCAGGTTGTTGGTTGTATCTAAAGAGTTAAGATTAGCCTGGATGTTAGCTGTTCCGTAAGTTCTCAGCTGAAATTGGAAATCTATAGCTCCATCAGCATTCATATCAACAGACATGGTATCACCGGCAGTAGATGCTGTAAAAACGCGATCAGGATTCACGTCATGGTAAACAACCTGAGCATTAACGGCTCCAACTCCTAAAACACCAAGCGCTAAAGTAGAATAAGCTTTTAACTTGTTTTCAAAATTTGTATTTGTTTTTTTCATAATGGTAGGTTTAAATGATTAATAAGTGGCAAAAGTAATATACTTTTTTATAAGAAACTAATTATTTACTTTATTTTTATTCCGTTTTATTTCGGTATAATTCAGGACTTAAGACCGATTTAATGTTTTCAATAGTAACTGCTTTATTTAAAAAAGCACTTAAGGCGTGTCCAACGATAGTATTCTCATCAAATAAGTCTGAAAAATTCACATACATCATCTCAACATTCGGTTCTTTTTCTGACCAATACTTCACTTTCTCAAGGTCATTTTTAAAAACATTATAAATGGCTGTTGGAAAGGTCGATTGACTTTTGTTGAGCATTTTCTGTTGAGATTTAATAATTTCATTCAAATCGCGTTGCATAAAAACAATCTTATAATTGTAATCCTGTGGCAGAAACTGTAAGCCATGCGAAATGATTTTTACTACCTTGCCCTGAGCTAAATCCAACCAGGTATTATCGTTGACGATGTTTTTTGCCTTTTCAAATTCAAAATACCCCTTTGGGTTGTTATCGTCTGCTTGCCGAACAGCATCTGTAAGTGGCTCAATACCTGCTTCATTTAGTATTTGCATCATCAGTGAGGTTCCTGAACGCGGAAGTCCCGAAACAATAATAATCTCTCCTTTCATAATTTCGTTGATTGTTTGTGAATAATAGGCAAGCTTGTTTTCGTTTTGAATATGGTTCTGATAAATCTTAAGCAGCCATTGTTTTGCTTTTATCATACCTGGCGACATGGTCAAACAGATTTCAAAAGCTTGTGAAGCTTCAGTATAACGACCCATTTTATACATGGCCTCTCCCAGGTGATAATGAGCAGGGGCAAAATGATAGACAAGTCCTATGGAGTTCAACAATTGATCAGCAGCATCTTCATATTCATGGGTTCTGAGTAAGCTAACACCTAAGCCAAGATAGGCCTGGGCATTCCCTTCATCAATGGCCAATGCTTTCACAAAAGACTGAATGGCTAAATCAAACAAAAAAAGCTTAATGTAAATCCTGCCGATTTCAACATACAATCCGGGAGATAAGGTATGGGCTTCTTCTACTTTTTTAAAACAATCGAGGGCAATATCTAAATTCCCATAATTACTCTGAATGATGCCTTCCAGCAGTAGCATATTCGGAAGGTATTCAATATTTTCACCTTTCAGTCTGTTGATGATTAGCTGCGCTTTTTCGTATTGTTTGATTGAAATATAGCATTCAACTATCGACATATTGTACCTGGGTTCGTCAGGATTATTTTCTAACAAATTAGCAATAATCTCTATGGCTTCTGAATATCTTTTGTCGCTAATATAAATCAAACTTAAATTGTAGCGGTTTTCGTTGGTTGACATTTCAACGGCCTTATTTTTATCTACACCGGGGTCCATAATATAGCCCAATTCTACCAATTGTTTAAGGGCCTCAGCTGAAGCAAAAGTGTCTTCTTTCATAAATTCAGGATAGCTACCAAAATCACCCTCCTGATTTTCCCATGAATCGATATATGATGTGGCTATCGTATCCTCAAAAGCACTGAAAAGCACTTTCCCATCCATATCTTTTCCGATCGGTAAACCAAACAGCGACAGTATGGTGGGAGCAACATCCAGCAAGGTAGCCCCATAAATCCGTTCATCTTTTTTTATTCCCGGGCCCGACATACAGAAAATTCCAAACTGACTATGTTCTAATGCAGGTGCTGCATTGTATTTTGGCAATTCAGGCAAACGTAAATGATTGGAATGAAAACCATGATCAGAAACTATCACTATCGTAGTATCAGGACCTGCTAACTGAACAAGGCGTTCTAACATCATGTCGTGAAACTTATACATCCCGCTCACAACATCTTTTAGCATATGGAACAAATCGTCAGGGAGACCCTCCATCTGAGGTGGATGGTATTTCATAAATCCGTGACAAATGTGGTCGATACCGTCAAAATAAACGGCCGTAAAATCCCATTCTGTATTTTCCATCAGCCAGGTCGTGGCAGCTTGAATTGTAGCCGTTTCAGCCAATATTTTTGCGATCCCTTTAATTACATTTGAATGTGTGGGGTCTAAATTGGCTAAATCAGGTATAAAAGGTAAAATATGGGCTGCCGTTAGTTCTTCGGGATGAACCCTTAACATTTCCAATATAGAGCGATATTCGGTAGGATGAATCGTTCCTTCGTGCATGCCCCAGGCTTCATTGATATTTTCGTTGGCCGTTTGATAAAAATTAGATACCATGGCCCCATTGATAGATTCTACCGGATGACTCGGCCACCAGCCAACAACGTTCGATTTTTTATCTCTTGCATTTAATATATTCCAGATGGCTTTCACTTTTCGCGAAGTCCCATTCACGGGTCTCACACCTCCATATACAGGATCGGGTTCAGTAAAACCGAGGATGCCATGTTTGTCCGCTTTTACACCTGTTGCTATCGACGTCCATAACATAGGAGAAAGCGGTGGATCCAGGGTTAAAAGATTACCGATAACGCCATTATTTACCAGTTTCTCCAATGCAGGCATTTCACCGGCATCCATCAAAGGATTTATCACATTCCAGTCAGCAGCATCCCAGCCAATTAACAACACTTTTTTTGTAAGAGGCTTAGTCATTGTTTTCTTTTTTAATTCTTTCTTCTAACTTTTTCTTCCTAACAAATCTCCAGACTTCTATACCTTGTGAACCAAAAGCAAGCAATCCTAAGGATCCCTCTTTGGTAATTTCAAGTTTTTGACCGTCGGGAGTCAAAAAATAATCATCGGTAATATTTTTGTCTTTGTCCATTTTTAAAATTTAATCAAAGGTATCATCCTATCTGCTAATAAACTGACAGATGCTTCAATACTGTCTTTTTCGGTAAGTATTTCCATAAATGGCTGATCAGGAATTTCGTAAGCTGAATCTATGCCAGTAAATTGTTTGATGATTCCTTTTCTTGCTTTTTCATACATGCCTTTAATATCCCTTTGTTCGCAAACCATAAGCGATGCATTGACAAAAACTTCCATAAAATCATCATCTCCGATAATTTCTTTTGCATGCATTCTCATCTCTCTGTAGGGGCTTACCAAGCTTACCAATACGATGATGCCATTTTGAACATATTGTTTAGCTACCTCAGCTATTCTTCTGATATTTTCAGTCCGTGCAGTTGCTGAAAATCCTAAATCACTGCTCAGACCGGTTCTCATTAAATCACCGTCTAAAATCACTGCAAAATAATTTAATTCAAATAATTTTTTTTCGAAATGAAAGGCAAGTGTGGTTTTTCCAGAACATGGCAAGCCCGTAAACCAAATTACCTTTGCATGCTGGTGTAGGAATTGCTCTTTTTGACTTCTGATTGTTTTTTCCTGAGGTTTATTATCCTTCATCTGAAACGAATTATATGATATGCAAAATTAAAAAAACAGGCTGAATTTCTGAAAGAAATTAGCTCAAGCTCAAAATTAGAGAAATGCATTTTAATTTTAAACACATAATTCGTTAATTATCTATTAAATATGAAACTAGTTATTTTAATCAGCTATGCCTTCAGCCTGTCTTTCCTTCATCCTGTTACGGATTTTTTCTTTTTGTTTTTCAATCAGGGCCTGGTATTTTGTGTATTGTTCAGGACTTAATATTTTGGCCATCTCCGTGTTTTGATCATCGCTGATGGTTTTCATTTCTTTTAGCCTATCCCCTCTTTGAACGGGTTTACTGGCTTTTACAATGGCCAGTTTTTTTTGAGTAGTCAATAAAATTTGTTCAACTTTTACACTTTGTTCATTGCTTAAATTACATTCTTTTTGGATGGCTTTCAGTTCACGTTTTGCTCTTTCTTCAGGTGTTTTTTGTATTTTTTCATCTTGTTGCGACTGGACAGTAAAACTAAGTGTCAGCAACAGTATCATTGCAATTGCATTTAGAAATTTCATGGGTGGATGTTTTTAATGATTAATAGCAATTAGATGATGTGCAAAGCCCAAGGTTTAATGGAAGATAAAAATTATTGCTTTTTTTCACTGATGCGTTGTAATTCTATTACTTCAAAGGCAGTAAAACATACATATAAAACAAAATACCAACAAATAAATGGGATGGCATCCCAGCGATGCGTTAATACGTACAACAACATAACCGCCATTAAAACCATTAATTTCAAAAAAGTAACCATCATAAAATTTGATGTAAAACGGCTAAAACTTTTTTTGGAAGCCTTAAGTTGTAAATAATGCGAAAGTAAGGTAATCGCCAAAAAGAATGGCAATAAAAAAGGCAAGGCGGGGCTTATAAAATTTTGGGGCAAAATTAAATAGGAGGAGATAAGCAAACTGCAAATAACAACTGCAAAAATTAATAACTTTTTTACGAAAGAGAGATAAGTTGAATCCATTTATAATTCAGTTATTTACCGATTAAGTCTTTAATTACGTAATATATTGACAACGCGACAGATAACATTGCAAAGATGAGGGTAAAAATATGGTTTTTAATACTCAGCCAATCGTCTAATTTGTCACCTATAAAAACACCAATTAAAATAATGGCCACCATCTGAAAAGAAATGGAGGAATACTTAGCATAATCGTTCAATGATTTTTTAGGATTTTTCAGTTTCACTTTTATTGGTATAAAGTGTAGTATTTTTACTGCTATCCATATTACAGGTGCCTGAAAATTGTGCGCCTGGTTCAATCGAAAGTTTATTAATAATGATGTCCCCCATAACCTTGCATGTACTTTTTAATGAAAGCAATTCTGAAACATTTACTTTCCCTTTAATAATGCCCGAAAAATCAGCATTTTGGCAGCAAATTTCCCCTTCAACAGCACCGGTAGCACCAATTACTAATTTTCCTTTTGCTGAGATGTTTCCAATTAAAGAACCATCAATTCTAAAATCACCATTTGATGTTATATCACCTTTAACTGCTGTACCAGCACCAAGAATATTAATGGATGAGGAATCTATTTCGATTGTTTTTGCCATGATATCAATAATTATTTTTTTACAAAATTACACTACAAACCTACATCTTTTTATTAAAAAAACAAAATTTTTAAATGCTAATTATTTTTTTAGATAGACGCTTTTGAAAAAACCCAAATATGCATCCAGGTCTTTTAGCTTGTAAAATGTGGAGAAATTATCTGTAGTTATCACAAAATCAGAGGTGGTATTGACATCCAATGACGAATAAATATATTCGTTTGACTGAATGGTTTTATAATACAACATTGCCTTTTCAGCATTTTCAAACTGAGTAACAGAAATCAAATGTACGTTGTTGTTATAAATGATACTTGTAATTTCTAGATTATTTGTACTGTAATATTTACGGTTAAAATCTGATATTTTTATTTTTAATACATTTACGTTTACTTTGCTGGCATCTACGATAAGAATAAAAAAATGAGCACTTCCAGTATTTTCTTTATAAGCAGAGATTTTATCTTTATTATAATTACTGCTGTTGTTTTGAACAATGCTGTCTGTTTTTACAGGAGGAGCAATAACATTGGGTTTTACTTCAGCCAAAGGTTTTATTTTGGTTTTGGAATCAGAAGATTTTGTTTTGGTTTTGGTTTCAGGAGGTGTGTTAACTGCAATGGTTTGCGCTAGATTCACATCATTCCCTTTATTGAGGTAAGCCAAAACAATTTGAGCCATCGGAATAATTTCGTGCTGGGGATATTTGCTTATTAAGGCATTCAATGAAGCAATCATTCTGTCTTTACCCTGGGTCTTTCCTAAAGACAATGCATTCAAGTATTCAAATTTTGGAAAAATCGGACTTAACTTATATTTTGAAGAAGCAGTATCATAATTAACCATTACTATGTGATAATCTCCTTTAATAAATGCTTTATAGGTTTCGTCATAAAACAAATTTATTTCATTCTTCCTTGCTTGGATTTGTTTGTAATATTCAGGGTCAGCAATTATTTTTGCATAGTCGCTTTCAGGGTAATCTTTCAGGATTAAATCTTTATAATAGTCTTTTTTTGTTTTATCCTCAAGGTCGGAATTAATTTGATACAACTGATAATAGGAACCTAAGCATTGTTTTCCTTTAGGGAAACGGGTAATTATAATTTCAAATGTTTCTTTAGCTTTAGGGAGGTCTTTTAAACCTTCATAATAAATATAGCCCATATTATATAAAGCTTTCTCAACTTTATCATTAGACTTTTTCATCTTTTCTTCTGTAAGCGGAACATCTTTCAGGTAAAAGGCCTTGTTTTTGGGGTTGGATGCCTGGGTTGAAGTATCTTTAATTTCGCCTTCTTCGGTTTCCACTTTTTTATTTACCTGAGCATCTCCAAAATCAATGGTTTGTTTGGTACTAATTCTCCAATTATCTTCTAATTTACGTTTTCCCCATTTTTTCCCAAATTCAGAAAAGCCAAAGCTTAAGGTAGAAGTGTTGTAAAAATACCATTCACCGGTAGCAGAATTTCCTCCAATACTCTGACGAGAACTTTGCAATACATTTAATGCAATACGATTAGCATTTTCCTCTTCTGCTTTTTTTTGTTCTTCTTTTAAAATAGCAGCAATTGTGTTGTTAATCTTCATGTCTCTTTCGGAAGGTTTCATACGAGCCATCGCCTGCAAACTATCCTGAACTTTCACAATTTGTATGTTTTTAACCAACTCATTCAGCACATCTGCTTTACTTTTAATAAGATCATAATTTTTATAGGTCTTGGGTAAAAACATCACCGTACTATCAAAATAAGCCTGTGCATTTTCGTATTCTGGGATATCGAAATACAAGTCGGCAAGCTTTAAGGCAGAAATAGATTTTTGATAATTATTCCCGACGCTGGAACTTACTGAAAGTTTTAAATATTTGATAGCTGTCGTCTTATCTTTATTTCTCAATGCTACTTCGGCAAGAGCATAATAAATCTGATCAAGGTATTCTTTGTTTTTAAAATCTTTGAGCATCTTCTTGAGTTTCTTCTCTAATGCTTTACTATCACCGCTGGCAGCATCATAACTCATGGCAAGATTGATACGGGCATTAAAAGCCATTTCGTAAGGAGGATTTTTCCTGATTACTTTTTGATACTGCTCAGTAGCTTTGGCTAATTCGCCATCTCTTTGGTATATCTGAGCCAGAATAAAACGCAATCGGGTTTTTGTGTCTTTTTTGTGACTCAGTTGTATGGCAGAAATCAAATATTCAATGGCCGGAGTATAGTTTTCTTGTTTAATATAGAAATCGGCATACACCATATCTACATCTTTTTGTAAGGATTTTGGAGCTTCTCCACTGCTAATCTTATTTCTAACCAGGTCGAGCATTGACTGAGCAGAACCAAATTCGCCCATTTGATTGTCGGTTTTGGCAATCCAAATCATGGCTTCATATTTAATAGGATTAGCCTTAAATTGACTGATAATAAAATTAAATGTACGAATGGCCATTCTGTATTCTTGCTTATAATAATTGGATTTACCAATCATTAAATACGCATCATCTATCCAACGGATATGTTCTTTCCCCTTAATAAATATTGAATGAAGTTTGATGACCTTGACCCCTTTTTCTATGGCTCTGTCCATTTGAGGATTCACTTTCTGCGCATCTTCTTTGGTCCCACATTTAAAAACGGGCAGTACTTCGGTGTAATTATCTTTGTTATTTTTAGCTAATTCGACAATGCCATCTTTTAAACTTTCGTTTCCATTCCAATAAGCATTATAATGAGCGGTTAAGTTATGATAAACTCTCCGTGTAAATGTGTTCTTTCTTGTAGAGCATGCAACTAAAAAAAAGAAGCATACTACAAGTATAATAAAGGGGTATGTTAATTTACGAATCAAAATCTTTTTTTGGTTTTAATAACTCATTTTTTGCAAATTTATTATAATTTTTCAATAAAAAGATAAGAATTTCCAAACAATTAGCTAAGACGGTTTCAATTATTCTTCTCCATAAGCAACCGTTAACAATGTATTTCCAACAACGGTTAAGGAAGCTTTATCAATATTACTCATGTCGTCTTTTACAGTATGCCAATAACGGAAAAATTTCGAATCAGTGCTTGGGTCATGTTGAACGATATCTACGGTTGGAATTTTCCCTATTTTGTTGATATATAAATGGTCATCTATCAAGCCTCCTGTTTTTTCAGAAGAAAAATAATTCCCATAATTCAATGAAGCTGCTACATCCCAAACCATTTTCATGATATCAGGCGCGTAATACATTGAAGTGTTTTCCATTGTAAATACAGCATTTTGAGCAGCTACCATATCCAATAAGACGCCATATTTGGCAAAATAATTTTGTTTGTGTGGGTTCCTTGACCAGTACTGCGAACCTAAACACCAATTATCTTCGCCTTTGTCGGTAGCTCCTCTGGGTTCTCCATAATCCTCCACATCAAAGAGGATAAGGTCAACGCCAATCTTAGGCTGTTTTTGACTGAACAAACGGGCAATTTCAATGAGAATACCAACACCGGCAGCACCATCATTGGCTCCCAATATTGGAGTTCTGTGATTTTTCGGATCCGGATCATAATCAGCATAAGGTCTTGAATCCCAATGCGATGAAAAGAAGATGCGATTGTTGGTAGATGGATTAAAGCTTGCAATGATATTTTTGCCCTTGAGCAAGGTGCCATCCCAGGCTTTTGCCTGAAATTCCTGAACAGTTACATCTTTACAATATTTTTTCAGGGTTGAAACCAAAAAGTTGGCGCAATTTTCCTGGGCTTTGGTGTTGGGAACCCTTGGGCCGAAACTGACTTGTTTTTCGGTAAAATAATACGCAGTATCAGCATTAAATGCCGGTATTTCAACTTTTTTGACTATTTGTTGCTGCTGGTTTTCTTCAACTTTCTTTTTTTGCTCCTTACACGAAATAAAGAATAGGATGCCGGCAATATAAAATATGTACTTGATTTTCATTATTTAAATTTTTTATTTTTAGGTTGGGCACAAAAATTGTGAACCAATCGCTGCTTTTAAATCATTTTATTCCAACGTCCAGGCAGAGCCGTCTTTGCCATCTTTCACAACAATACCTAGCTTGCTAAGTTCATCTCTTATTTTGTCGGAAGCTGCATAATCCTTATTAATTTTGGCTTGCTGACGAAACGAAAGCAGCATTTGCATCAGACCATCCACTATTTCAAACTGATTATTCTCTGATTCATTTCTTAAACCCAGAATTTCTAAAACAAAAGTATTGTAAAGAATTTTCAAGCCCTCCAAATCTTTTTCAGAAATACTTTCTTTGCCATCGTTCACAGCATTGATGATTCTCAATCCTTCGAACAGATTGGCAATCACAATTGGACTGTTGAAATCATCGTTCATGGCTTCATAGCAATTTTCTGATAATTTTGATATATCACTGCTGGTTGTAAAAGATGCCGAAAGTTTTTGCAGTGTGTCAACACCCTGCATCAATCTTTTCAGTCCTTTTTCGGCTGCCAGTAATGCTTCGTTTGAAAAATCGAGGGTAGAACGATAATGTGCCTGTAAAATAAAGAAACGGATGCACATCGGACTATAAGCTTTATCAAGCGAGGTATGCTTACCCGTAAAGAAATCGTTGAGTGTAATAAAATTACCCAAAGATTTACCCATCTTTTGACCGTTAATGGTTATCATATTGTTGTGTAACCAGTATTTGCAAGGTTCACATGCATTGGCAACCTGACTCTGGGCAATTTCCGATTCGTGATGTGGGAACAATAAATCCATACCCCCACCATGAATATCAAAATACTCACCCAGGTATTTAGCACTCATGGCTGAACATTCTGCATGCCAACCAGGAAAACCATCACTCCAGGGTGAAGGCCATCGCATGATGTGCTCAGGCTGGGCTTTTTTCCACAAAGCAAAGTCATAAGAATTCCGCTTTTCGTCCTGCCCTTCCAGCACTCGTGTATTAGATAATAAATCTTCAAGCACCCTGCCCGAAAGTTTGCCATAAGCATATTCCTCATTGTATTTTTTTACATCAAAATATACCGAACCATTGATTTCGTAAGCAAAACCTTTTTTTATGATTTTTTTAATCATCTCAATTTGTTCGATGATGTGTCCGGAAGCCATGGGTTCAATGCTGGGATGTTTTACATTCAACTGGTCCATATTTATATGATATCTATCTATATAATATTGAGCCACTTCCATAGGTTCTAATTCCTCTAATCTTGCTTTTTTGGCAATTTTATCTTCACCTTCATCTGCATCATTTTCAAGATGACCCACATCGGTAATGTTTCTAACGTATCTGACCTTGTATCCCAAATGGAGCAAATAACGGAATACCAAGTCAAAAGTAATAGCCGGACGGGCATGGCCTAAATGACCGTCGCCATAAACGGTTGGACCACAAACATACATCCCAACGAAAGGTGGTTTCAAAGGTTCAAATATTTCTTTCCGTCTGCTTATTGTATTGTATAGTTGTAATTTATTTTCCATGGTGTTTTATGCTTTCTCTAAATATTCTACAAAATTAAGGAAATAATCTGAAATTAGACTTTAACCGCATTGGTAATACTTATAAAATCGGCAACCGATAATTGTTCTGCCCTTTTTGTCAAAATATCCACGGGCAATTTTTCAGCATCAAAACTAAATACACTCAATGCATTCCGCAAAGTTTTTCGTCTTTGATTGAAAGCAGTCTTGACCACCCTGAAAAATAATTTATCGTCGCAATCGATCTGGTTTACCTGATTTCTTCTTACCCTTATAACCGCTGACTGAACTTTTGGAGGTGGGACAAATACATGAGGCTCAACCGTGAACAAATATTCGATATCATAATAAGCCTGCAACAATACGCTTAAAATACCATAAGTTTTTTTTCCTGGTTTGGAGGCTATCCTTTCTGCTACTTCTTTTTGAAACATGCCTACCACTTCGGGTATTAAGTCCCGATTTTCCAGCACTTTAAACAATATCTGGCTTGAAATATTATAAGGGAAGTTGCCAATAATCGAATAGGATGCATGGTCGAATATGGTCTCTATAGGAAAATGTAAAAAATCACCCAATATGATTCTGCCTTCTAAGTCAGGGAAATTAGTTTGCAAATATGCAACAGATTCTCTGTCAATTTCAATAACGTGTAAGTTCAACTGCTCATTCTTCAACAAATATTTTGTCAGCACACCAGTCCCTGGACCAATTTCTAACAGATTGTTGGTATGCTCATCCATGCTTAAGGTAATCTCTTTCGCAATCATTTCATCTTTTAAAAAGTGCTGTCCAAGATGTTTTTTAGCTCTTACGTAGTCCATTGGATATTTGTTATTGGTAATTAGGTTATTAAGTTATTCGGTAATTGAGTCTGAAGTCAGAAGTGAGCTTACTGAGCAAAGCCGAAACTTTGTCCTGTTTACTGATAACTGTTCACTGATTATTGATCACTGTTAATTGATCTGGTCGCCTCTTAAATTTCTGAAACGTTTTCTTGCTTCTACAGTATATAAACTGACAGGATATTTAAAAATCAATTTCTCATAGCACATCATGGCTTTTATTTTGTTATTCAGTTGGTTCTCATTTAAATCAGCTTGCAAAAACAATGCATCGTCAGCCAATAAACCATCCGGATAAAATTCTACCAATCTTTGCAATAAACTATCAGCATCTCTAAAGAAACCTTGCTTAATTTTGATTTCAGTTTCTTTAAACAAGACATCATCAAAAATTGGATGTGATAACCCGACGAGACGAATTGAGTCCAACGTTTCTAATGCCATTTCAAATTGATTGCGATACGTTAACAAATCAGCCCGGGCATAATAGGAAAGCGCAACCGTTGAACTATCTTCATCAATATTATCGCTGATAAATAAAGATAATTCCATGGCATCATTGGCTATCATTTTAGATGTTGCAGCTTTCAGCACATCTAGTTGTGCTTTGGCCCAGTTAAATTCACCGATATAATAGGACAATTTTGCATTTCTGAATTTTGCTTCAAAACCGATTGGATCATTTTTAAAAGCTTTTTCCACCTGAGAATACAGCAAGGTAGCTTCCCACACATCCCCTGCAAAAAGCTGAATATCTGCCAGTTCGATTTTGCAACTCGCTACAATGTTTTTATCGGCATTGGGTAAAACGATGGCTTCGTTCAATAAATTGATGGCATCTTCTGTTTTTAAAGAATAAAAAGCATAAATATGGGCTAAGTTTTTCAACAACAATATGGTAGTAGCATCTTTGCCTAATTCTGCGAGCGTTTTAGCATATTCTTTTTCTAATTCTGCCAGTTCTTTTTTATTGACAGCAAAAACGGAAGTAATTTTAAGGTATTTAGCATTCAACAGGCCTATCTTGCTGTTAAGATAATACGTACTTAGTTCTCCTTTATTGATATGGTATTGATAAGCTTCAATGGCTATATCGTATTCTTTATTGGTAATGCAAAGTCCCGCCAGCTCAAATACTTTTGCGCCATTGTCTTTAAATCTTTTATCTATCGATTTTGCCTGACTAAAAGCCAAATCAAAATCCTTTAGTTGTAATGAATACCACATCAGCAAATTGGCATAGGTTCCATTTTCAGGGCTTTTTTGAGCTTTCCGCAACAAGGTGGTTTTAATAACCTCACTCTTTTTACTTTCTTTGTCTGTATTCAACACAGCTTGCAAGCGAGCCTGAATATACGTCAAATAATTAGCATCTGAAATTAAAAGATTGAGGTATTCATCCATCATTTCCTGATAACGCCCTCTGTTCTCATAAATCATTGCAAGTTCAACTGCAAAGGAGTTCGGTGTATTGAGTAATTTTCTGCCTTTCAGATAAGTACTGGCAGCATGATCATATTGCAAACGGAGAATAAAAGCATTTGCCAAGTCATAAATTTGTTGTTGGTTGGATGTGAGATTATCAATGGCTTCCAGGTATTGTTTTTCAGCTTTTTTTTCATCACCTGAAGATGTATAAATATAACCTAAATCAACAGACAAACGCAAATCGTTGGGGGTTTGTTTCATCCGTTTTTTTATAATTTTCTCTGCCTTTTTATAATCTTTTGCACTTATAAGAGATTGTATAAGGTTGGTATAAAAAAAAGGATTCGGATTATCATTGAATAATTCTTCGTACAATCCTGCAGCTTTATCAAATTCACCATCCTGAAAATATTGAGCAGCCAATTGCTCATTCACAGTTTTTTGCGAATGAGCCATAAAGGTAAATCCCAGTATTAGGACAATTGCTGCAAGTATTTTCTTTGGCATAAGAACCTTTAATTAATGATTTCGAATTTTGTATAGGCTTGCAGTGCTTTAGGAATACGAATGCCTTCGGCAGTCTGGTGATTTTCGAGCAAAGCAGCAACTATTCTTGGTAACGCCAATGCGCTTCCGTTTAGTGTGTGAGCCAACTGAATTTTTCCGTTGCTATCTTTGAATCTCAATTTCATACGATTGGCCTGAAAGCTTTCGAAATTGGAAACAGAACTTACTTCCAGCCATTTTTTCTGAGCGGCCGAATACACTTCAAAATCGTAGGTTAAAGCCGAAGTAAAACTCAAATCTCCACCGCAAAGTCTTAAAATTCTGAAAGGTAACTCCAGTTTACGCAATAAAGTAGCAACGTATTCCTTCATTTGTTCCAGGGTTTCATAAGATTTATCAGGATGCTGAATCTGAACAATTTCCACTTTATCAAACTGATGCAGACGATTCAATCCACGTACATCTTTACC